>DASRIR010000001.1:0-5345 GCA_035649875.1 Burkholderiales bacterium
CAGCGGCATCATCGCGATCGTCGGCGGCGGCATGTACCTGCTGATCACCGTCTGGTCGGTGTTCCTCGGCAAGAAGATCGAGACGCCCGGGTTCCAGCACGTGCGCGCGCGCGACGGCATGGCGCCGGCCGCGCCGCGGACGGGTCCGGTGATCGCCGGGCACGGCTCGGCGGGCATGGTGGCGCCGGGCACCTTCGTGCTGGCGATGGTGTTCCTGGTGTCGTTCGTCCTGTACTACTTCATCAACTGGAAATACCTCTCGACGGTGTGGCCGCTGAAGTGAACGCCTTCGTCAATCTTTTCAAAGTCAGGATCGGCGCCGCGATCGCGCTCGCGGCGGCTGCCGGCCTGGCCGTGGAAAGAGGCCCGGTCGCGTTCTCGCAGGGGATGATCGTGGTGCTCGCGGTCCTCGTCGCCTCCGCCGCCGCCGGTGCCTTCAACCAGTACGTCGAGCGCGACCTCGACCGGATGATGGCGCGCACGAAAAACCGGCCGTTCGTCACCGGAACGCTGAAGCACGGCCCGTTCTGGCTCTGGGTCATCGGCGCGATGACCGCCGCATCGGTTCTGGCTGCATTTCTTTCAAGCAACTGGATTGCTGCGACCTATGTCTTCCTCGGCGCGTTCACCTACGGCGTGGTGTACACGGTCTGGCTCAAGCGGCGCACCTGGTGGAACATCGTGATCGGCGGACTCGCGGGCAGCTTCGCGGTGCTGGCCGGCGCCGCGGCGGTCTCTCCCGCGCCCGGCCCCGAGTCGCTCGCGCTCGCGATGGTGCTGTTCCTCTGGACGCCGCCGCACTTCTGGGCGCTGGCCATCGCCTGCCGCAAGGACTACGCCGCGGCCCGCGTGCCGATGCTTCCGGTGGTGGTCGGCGACGCGCGCGCGGCGCGCGCCATCTACGCCAGCGCCTGGCTGCTGGTGGCCGCCTCGCTGCTCCCCGCCTGGTTTTCCATGGGCGGCATCTATCTCGTATCGGCCGCCGCCGGCGGGGCCTTCTTCCTGCTCCGGTGCCGGGCCCTCGTGCAGCGGCCCGGCCGCGAGACCGCGCGCGCGGCGTTCCTCGCTTCGCTGGTGCAGCTCTCGGCGGTGCTCCTCGGGGCGATGGTGGATGTGGCGCTTTCTTAGCCTCCTTCTACTTTCCTTCAGCGCTCAGGCCTTCGACCAGAAAATCGCGCTCAAGGAAAGCCAGGCCGCGCTCGGCCGGCAGGTGGGCAATTACCGCTTCACCGACTCGAGCGGCAAGGAAGTCGGGCTCGCCGACCTGCGCGGCAAGCCGCTGGTGGTGAGCTTCGTCTATACCGGCTGCTTCCAGGTTTGCCCGGCGACCACGCAGGCGCTCGCCGCGGCGGTGAAGGAGGCGGAGCGCTCGCTCGGCCCCGGCACCTTCCGCGTCGCCACCATCGGCTTCAACCTGCCGGCCGACGATCCGGCTTCGATGCGCGCGTTCGCGCGCAAGTTCGGCATCAGCTCGCCGAACTGGCTGTTCCTCACTCCCGAGGCGAGCGCGGTCGCGCCGCTCACCGCCGAGCTCGGCTTCCGCTACGAGCCGACCGCGGCCGGCTTCGACCACCTGCTGCAGGTCAGCATCCTCGACCGCGACGGGCGGGTCTACCGCCAGGTTTACGGCGACGGCTTCGACGCGCCGCTCTTCGTCGGCCCGCTGCTCCAGCTCGCGCAGAACGCGCCGGTCGAGCAGGCGAGCCTCGACGGCGCGTGGGAGAAGTTCAAGCTGCTGTGCACCGTCTACGACCCTGCTTCGGGCCGCTACCGCCTCAACTACGTCGTGCTGATCGAGATCCTGGTGGGCACGAGCGTCATGCTGGGCGGGGTCGGCTTCGTTCTGTGGGAATGGCGCCGCCGGAAAACAGCAGGGTCGCTCGCAGGCCCTTACCCGCCGGCGGTTCGCCGAGAGTAAGCTGCGCGCCGTGGATCTCGGCGATCCGGCGCGCGATGGAAAGCCCGAGGCCGCTGCCTTCCTCGCCGCTGCCGACGATACGGTAGAAGCGCTCGCCGACTTTCGAGCGCTCCGCGGCTGAAATGCCCGGGCCTTGGTCGGTGACCGCGACGCGGCCGGGCGAGACCTCCACGCGCACGGTCGTCCCGGGCGGGCTGTAGCGCACGGCGTTGTCGACCAGGTTTCGCAGCAGCACGCCGATCAGCTCCGGGTATCCGTCGATCGAAACGCTTTGCGCCGCCGCAAGCTCGATCTCGATCCGCTTCGCCAGCGCGGCCGGGGCGAGCTCGGCGGCGACCTGCCGCGCGACGCTGACCAGGTCGAAAGCGTGCGGCGGCTGGCGTGCCTGGTCCGGCTCGAGGCGCGCGAGGGTAAGGAGCTGGTCTACCAGCCGCGCAGCGCGCTCGCAGCCGGCGAGAACATTGTCCAGGGCATGATCGCGGACCGCGTTTTCGGCAGCCGCGCGCGCCACTTGCGCCTGCGTCTTCAATGCCGCGAGCGGCGTGCGTAATTCGTGCGCCGCATCGGCGGTAAAGCGCCGCTCGTTCTCCACCAGGCGCGCCACCCGCTCGAACAGCGCGTTCAGGCTTCGCACCAGGGGGACGACTTCCTGCGGCGCGTCGTGGGCGGCGAGGACGCCCAGGCTGTCCGGCGCGCGCGCCTCCACCTCCTGTCCCAGCTTCTTCAACGGCTTCAGCCCGCGGCCGATGCTGAGCCACACGAACACGCCGAGCACCGGCAGCGCGACGAGCAGCGGCGCGAGCAGGCTGCCCGCGATGCCGGCAGCGATCTCCCGGCGCGTCTGGTCGCGCTCGCCCACCTGCACCACGTAGCGCCGCCGCGCGTCCCAGGTGCTGTACACGCGCCAGCCCTTGCCGTCGATGAGCGCGTTGCTGTAGCCCTCGGCGCGCGGCGAGAAGCGCTCCCGCGGCGCATTGGCCGAGTGCAGGCGCAGCGTCCTGCCGCGCTCCCAGACCTGGAAGGCGACGCGGCGCGCGCGCTCCGGGGCGCCCGGCAGGTCGTCGAGGTCGATTTCCTCGAGCTCGTGCCCGACCTGCGCGACGATGAGGCTGGCGGACTGCGCGAGGTGCGCATCCAGCAGCTCGTTGATCTCGTGACGCGCGTCGAAATAGGTGTAGGCCGCGGTCGCGAGCCATACCACCGCAACCGCGGCGAGCAGCGCGACCAGCAGCCGCACCTTGAGCGAATAGGCGCCGCCGGCCGTGCTAGCCATTCTGCGGCCGCGGCAGCAGGTAGCCGACGCCGCGCACGGTGCGGATCAGGGCGGGGCCGAGCCTGCGGCGCAGGTGGTGGACGTGCACGTCGATCGCATTGCTCTCGATTTCCTCGCCCCAGGCGTAGAGCCGCTCGGCGAGCTGCTCCCGCGTCAGCACGCGGCCCGCGGCGAGCATGAGCGCGTGCAGCAGCGCGAACTCGCGCGCCGGGAGCTCGACGCTCCTTCCCTTGAACTGCACGCACCGCGCGGCCGGGTCGAGCTCGAGCTCGCCGACGCGCAGCAGCGCGGCCGCCTCGCCCGCCGAGCGGCGGATGAGCGCGCGCAGGCGAGCGGCGAGCTCGTGCAGGTCGAACGGCTTGAGGACGTAGTCGTCCGCGCCGCTGTCCAGGCCCTTGATGCGGTCCTCCACCGCGTCGCGCGCGGTGAGTACGAGCACCGGTGTCCGGTCGCCGGCGGCGCGCATGCGGCGCAGCACCTCCAGGCCTTCGAGGCGCGGCAGGCCGAGGTCGAGCACCACCGCGGCATGCGAATCCACTTTCAGCGCGAGGTCGGCGGCGACGCCGTCGCGCACCCAGTCGGTCGCGAAGCCCGCCTGCGCGAGCCCCGCCTTGAGACCGTCACCGAGAAGCGGATCGTCTTCGACCACCAGGATGCGCATCGACCGCCTTAAGGCCCGGCGATCCAGAACACGGCGACCGCCGCCACCAGCGCCGCGCCGATCGCCCGGTGCCGGTAGCGCACGCCTGCGGCCGGCTCGCCGGACTTGTAGCCGGTCACCATCGAGCGCACCAGGTTCTCGCCGTGGACCAGGCTGCTCACCGCGACGCCGGCGATGTGCAGCGCCACGACGGCGAGCAGCAGGTTCGAGAAGGCTTCGTGCACCTCTTCCATCCAGTGGCCGCCGAGGTCCTCGTAGGTGGCCCAACCGCTCGCGCCCGCCAGCACGATCAGCGTGAGCAGCGCATAGATCGCCCAGCTTCCGGCGGGGTTGTGCCCGACGTAATGCTGCGGCGAGCGCGTGAGGAGCGACTTGAGATAGGTCAAGACGCTGCGCGGTCCGAAGGCGAACGACCAGAAACGCGCGTAGCGCGTGCCGATCAGCCCCCACACCAGGCGGAAAGCGACCAGCCCGAGCATGGTGTAGCCGAGGGTCACGTGCACATCGCGATATCGCTCCGACTCGGCGGTGAGGAAGGCGCCGGCGAAAGACAGCGCGAGCAGCCAGTGGAACGCGCGGGTGGGGAAGTCCCAGACCAGGATCTTGCGCATGGAGATTGTCCTTATCGCGGAATGCGGAGATTTCGCTCGCGGAAGTCGCCCTGGTCCGCGAGCGTGTGGCACGCGCCGCAGCTGGCGGCATTCGTCAGCGAGACTTCGTCGTGCTCGCGCCGAAACCAGGGCGTTTCGGTGATGCGCAGGCTGCTGCCGGCGCCGGCGACGCGCTTGCCGGTGCCGGCATGGCGCTCGAGATACGCGCCGATCTCGGCCGCCGCCGCGGCCTCGAGGCTCGCGTCGGTGCCGAAATGGCGCTCGAGCTGCGCCATCATGCGCCGCCAGGCCGGCGCCGGAAGGAGCTGCGGCGGATACGCGATATGGCAGCTGCCGCATTCGGCTTTCCAGGCGGACTGGGCCGCGGCTTGCTGCAGCAGCAGAAGACCGAGCGCAAGGGCAAGCAGCGTTCTCATCGGAGCGAGCCCAGGTACGCGGTGACGTCGCCCTTCTCCTGCGCGGTGCAGGCGCGGCCGAGGACGTCGTTGCAGTTGCGGCGAAACCACTTCTCCACCGCGGCGGCGTCGGTAAAGCGCTTGGGATTCGCCGCCGGGGCCAGCGGCTCGATCGGCTTGCCGGTCTTCGCGTGCTTGCCGGGGCCGAGCGGGTTCGCCGTGTGGCAGGACGCGCAGCTCCAGTCGTTGCCGTGCGTAGCCTTGAAGAACGCCTCGCCGCGTTGCGCCGAGAAGCCGGCGTTCTGGGCGAGGGCCGGAAATGCAGCGGTCGCGAGGACCGCGAGGAGCGTTTTGGCAGTGCGCATGGAACGCACTCTGCCCACGGCGGATTAAAGCCTCATTAAGCTCCACGCAGTTGATTCATATCAAAATCCACCCCGGCCCGGGCACCTAGCATCGTCGGGTGCTGAAGCGACTTCAGTCCGTC
>DASRIR010000002.1:0-17425 GCA_035649875.1 Burkholderiales bacterium
CGGACATTGCCGCGACCATTCCGGGGTCGACCAACCGCGCGAGCGGCACGCCCTTGGGGAACGCGGGGTCGGCGAGCAGCCGCTCGACGCCCATCCAGAGAGATTGCACGAGCTTCAGGCGCTTGAGGGGCTCGAAAGTGCCCTTGGGCGGGGTTGCGATCAGCGCAACGTCGGTGTTGGATTCCGGAGTCGTATAGAAGCGGTCGTGCGGAAGCGCTTGCCTTAGGCGCGGCAACCAGACTCCCGCGTCCTCGATTTCCGATGCGAACAGGATGTTCAGCGGCACTCGCGCGCGATGGTAGCATCGGCACGAGGGATGAGAGGCGGGTCGGAAGGTGCGATGAAATTCTTCGCTCTGTTGCTGGTGGCGTGTGTTTTCCCTGCGGCTGCGCAGGACTGGCCGAAGCAGAAGGCGGTGCACATCGTGGTTGGCTTTCCACCCGGAAGCACGACCGATCTGGTCGCGCGCCTGGTGCAGCCGAAGCTCGCCGAGGCGCTGGGTCAGGCGGTCGTGGTAGAAAACAAGCCCGGCGCGAGCGGCAACGTCGCCGCGCAGCACGTGAAGCGCACGGCGGCCGATGGCTATACGGTGTTCCTGACCAGCGTGGCGTACGCGGTGAATCCGAGCCTTTACGCGAACGCCGGCTACGACCCGTTCACCGACTTCCTGCCGGTGATCCTCGCGCCGAGCACGCCGAACCTCATCACCGTGAACCCGGCGGTGCCGGCGAAGAACCTGCAGGAGCTGATCGCGCTCGCCCGCAAGGAGAAGCTCTCGTACGCCTCCTCCGGCACCGGCACCACCACGCACCTTTCGGTCGAGCGCATCAAGATGGCGGCGAAAATCGACATCACGCACGTGCCTTACCAGCCGGCGCAGGCCGCGGGCGCGGCCGTCGGCGGACACACGCAGATCTCGAGCACTTCCATGCCGCCGGCCGTGACGCACGTGCGTGCCGGGCGGCTGCGCGCCATCGCGGTGACGAGCGCGCAGCGCTCGCCCGCGCTGCCGGACGTGCCGACGGTGAACGAGCAGGGCTTCTCGGGCTTCGACGACCTGACCTGGACCGCGGTGTTCGCGCCCGCGGGCACGCCGCAGGACATCGTCAACCGGCTCAACTCCGAGCTCAACCGCGCGCTGTCCGCGCCCGATGTGCAGGAGCGTCTGGCCCAGCTCGGCCTCGACTGGAAAGGCAACACGCCCGGCGAGTTCGCCGCCTTCCTGCGCTCCGAGGTGCAGAAGTGGGCCAAGGCGGTGAAGGACTCCGGCGCCAAGGCCGACTAGCGATGAAACCGCCGTTCAGGGCCGACCAGGTCGGCAGCTTGCTTCGCCCAACGGGTCTAAACAAAGAAAACCTCAAGAGGGCGATACAAGAAGTTGTTGCCAGGCAGGAAGCGATCGGCCTGGAATCGATCACCGACGGCGAGTTCAGCCGCGAGTGGTGGCACCTCGACTTCCTCAGGCAACTCGAGGGCGTGACTGTGACCGAGAACCCGGGCCCGCGGTTCGGCGGTACCGAGGAGCAGCCGCCGATCCCCAAAGTGACGGGCAAGCTGCGCTATGCCAAGCCGATCATGGTCGAGGATTTCGCGTTCCTGAAATCGATCACCCGCAAGACGGCGAAGTTCACCATTCCGTCGCCTTCAATGCTCCACCTGCGCGCGGGCCGCGCCGGCATTTCCTACGACGACATGGAGGAGTTCTGGGACGACGCGGCGATGGCCTACCGCGCGGCAATCGCCGCCTTCGCCAAGGCCGGGTGTACTTATCTGCAGCTTGACGACGTCTCGTTCGCGTATCTCTGCGATCCGAAGATCCGCGATGCCTGCCGCAGGAACGGCGACGATCCGGAGAAGCTGCCGGCGACCTACGCACGCACCATTCGCACCGCGCTGGAAAGTCGCCCCGCGGGCATGACGATCACGATGCATACCTGCCGCGGCAACTTCAAGAGCGCCTGGGTTGCGGAGGGCGGCTACGAGCCGGTCGCCGAGCAGATGTTCGGCAGCGGCGTCGACGGCTTTTTCATGGAGTTCGACAGCGCGCGCGCCGGCGGCTTCGAGCCGCTGCGCTTCGTGCCGAAGGGCAAGAAGGTCGTTTTGGGTCTCGTGTCCTCAAAGACCGGGACGCTGGAAAGCGCCGACGAGCTGAAGCGCAAGATCGACGAGGCCGCCCGGTACGTGCCGATGGAGAACCTGTGCCTCTCGCCGCAGTGCGGATTCTCGAGCACGCACCACGGCAACAAGCTCACCGAGGACGAACAATGGCGCAAGCTCGAGCGCGTGGTCGAGGTGGCGAAGGAGACATGGAAATGAGCAGTGAGAACGAAGTCATGGCAATGGAAGACCAACGCTTCAAGGCGATGATCTCGCGCGATTTCGCGACGCTGGAGAAGCTGGTGCACGGCGATCTGCTCTACACCCATTCCTCGGGTGTCACCGACACCAAGGCGAGCTGGCTCGAGTCGATGAAGTCCGGCAAGGTGAAATACAAGAGCGCGAACTGCAGCGAGCGCCAGGTGAAGCTGTTCGGCGATGTGGCGCTGGTGCGCGGCAAGGCCGCCATCGAGGCCGAGATCGGCGGCCAGCCGCGCGCGTTGAAGCTGCTCTTCCTCAACGCGTGGGTGCGCACGCCCCAGGGCTGGAAGTTCGCGGCCTGGCAGTCCTGTCCTCAGCCGGCTTGAAAGAATTCAAGGGTCGTCGCGAAGACGATCGTCTTCTCACCGGCCGCGGCCAGTACACCGCGGACTGGAATCTGCCCGGGCAGCTCTACGGCTGTTTCCTCCGCTCCGACCGCGCGCACGCGGATATCGTCTCGGTCAATACCCAGGCCGCGGCCGGCCTGCCGGGCATCACGGCGATCCTGACCGGGGAAGACACCGCGCATTTCAAGACCCCGCCGCCCATGGTGACGTACCCCGGGAAGGGCGGGGCGATGATCAAGGTTCCGCACCGCGACGTGATCGCGCGCAAGCGCGTGCGCTACGTGGGCCAGGAGGTAGCGCTGGTCGTTGCCACTTCCGCAGCCGCGGCGCAGGACGCGGCGGAAGCGATCGAGGTCGAGTACCGCGAGCTGCCGGCCGTGGTCGATGCCGAGGCCGCGATCGAGCGGGGCGCACCGCAGTTGCACGACGACATCCCCGGGAACATTGCCTTCGACTTTGAGTACGGCAACGAACAGGCGACCGCCGAAGCCTTCGCGCGTGCGGCGCACGTCACGCGCCTGAAACTCGACTCGACGCGCGTGTCCGGCACGCCGATGGAACCGAAAGCTTGCGTCGCTGCTTTCGATTCCGCCACTGGCACCTTCGATGTATACGCCAGCACGCAGGGCATGGCGATGATGCTGCCCAACTTCGCCGCCATCACCGGCACGCCGGCCGACCGGATCCGCATCCATGCGCGCGACGTCGGCGGCGGGTTCGGCATCCGCTCGCAGGCCTACCCGGAGTATTGCGCGCTGATGCTCGCGGCGCAGAAGCTCGGCAAGCCGGTCAAGTGGGTCGGCTCGCGCTTCGAGACCATCGTCAGCGACCACCATGGCCGCGCCGCGCGCCTCTTCGGCGAGCTCGCGCTCGATCGAGAGGGACGCTTCCTCGGCCTGCGCATGCGCTGGGTAGTAAATGCCGGCGCGTTCCTCTCGCAGCCCGGGCCGCTCATCAATACGCGCAACCCGGCAAGCCACGCGATCAACGTGTACCGCATTCCTGCGCTTTACGGCCGGCACCTGCTCGCGCTCACCAACACGACCTCGACCACCGCCTACCGCGGGGCTGGCCGGCCGAACGTGTCGTACCTCGTCGAGCGGCTGGTCGACGAGGCGGCGCGCGAGCTCGGCATCGACCGCACCGAGATCCGCCGCCGCAACTTCATCCCGCGCGAAGCGTTCCCCTACAAGACGCCGTTCGGCTCGACCTACGACAGCGGCGACCCCGCCGGCGAGTTCGAAGAGGCACTCGAAAAATCCGATTGGGATCGTTTTGAAGAAAGAAGAAAAACATCTGCGAAGAAAGGCAAGCTGCGCGGCATCGGTTGCGCGGTTTTTTGCGAGCCCTCGGGCGCCGGCGCGGCGCCGAAGGAAGAGGCGGTCATCAAGTTCGGCGATTCGGGCAACGCCACGCTGCACGTGCTGGCGGGCCCGACCGGGCAGGGGCACGAGACCGTGCTGCCCGAAGTCATCGGCGAGATCCTGGGCCTCGATTCGACCAGCATCGAGCTGAAAGCGAGCGATCCTGCCGGGCCGGCGCTGGTCGGCGGCGGCACGGTGGGCTCGCGCACCATGATGTCGCACGGCGGCGCGCTGGCGGCGACGGCGAAGGAAGTGATTCGAAAGGGAACCGACCTCGCGGCGCGGGCGCTCGAGGTCGCGCCGCAGGACGTCGAATTCGAGAGCGGGACCTACAACGTGAAAGGCACGGACCTTTCGATAACCCTGAAGGAGCTCGCGCGCCGCTACCGCGCCGAGCTCGATACGCGCGGCAGCATTCCCACGCCGACCGCGTTTCCGGGCGGCGCGCACGTGGCGGAGGTCGAGATCGACCGCGACACCGGCGAGGTCGAGCTGGCGCGCTACGTCGCAGTCGATGACTGCGGCCGCGTGCTGAACCACGTGCTGCTCGACGGTCAGCTGCACGGCGGCATCGTGCAAGGGCTCGGCCAGGCGCTCGCCGAGCACTGCGTCTACGACGACGCGAGCGGCCAGCTGCTGACCGGCTCGTTCATGGACTACGCGATGCCGCGCCCGGACATCATGACGCGCGTGGAGCTCTACGACCACTCGGTCCCTTCGCCCAGCAATCCGCTCGGCGTGAAGGGCGCGGGAGAAGCGGGGACGACCGGCGCGCTGCCGGCCGTCGCCAACGCCGTCATCGACGCATTGCGGCCCCTCGGCATTCACCACCTGGACTTTCCGTTTTCGTCAGCCCGGGTTTGGCAGGCACTGACAAAAACCTAGGCGGGCACCAGCCGCGGGATGTGCCGCGAGCAGTTCCAGTCCCACGCGAGGACCGTGAACACGATCGCCTGCTCGACGCGCGCGCCGTAGGCGGGATCAGCGACAAGGTCGAGAAGCGCGCGATCGTTCCCCACGATGCGGGCGCGGCCCCAGAGCTTGAGCCGGCGTGCTTCGGCGTAGTCCATGAGGAAGAGAAACGCGCGCTCGTTCTCGGCAAGGTTGCCGGTGCTGATGTACTGCCGATTTCCGGTGTAGTCGGCAAAGGCGATCGTGCGGCGATCGAGCGCCCTGAGGAATCCCGCCGGCCCGCCGCGGTGCTGAATGTAGGGCTGACCGTCCGCGCCGGCGGTGCCAAGGTACGCGGAGTTGCGCTCGAGGATGAATTCGATCACTTCGTCGCTGAGATCGGCCTGAAAGCGGCCCTTGGCCGCGGCGTTCGCATACCCTGCGCGCGAGCCGCGGCGCGCCTGCTCGGCGCGAACCTTGGGCGAGAACATCACTTCATCGGGTTTCATCCGTGGTAGCTTCACCCTTTCTCGACCCGGAATAAATACCGCGCACCGCAGTGGACTGATTCGGAATCTGAAGTAATGAACAAGCTCGCCGCGATGGAAGCCTTTGTTCGCATCGTCGACCAGGGCAGCCTCACGGCCGCTGCCGCTGCGCTCGACACTTCGCTTCCCTCGGTGGTGCGGACGCTGGCCGCGCTCGAGCGCGAGCTGGGCGTGCGCCTGTTGAACCGGACTACGCGCCGCATTCACCTCACGGACGAAGGCGCGCAATACCTCGAGCGCTGCCGCGCCATCCTGGGAGCGGTGCAAGAAAGCGAAGCGCTCTTCACTTCGCGCCGCGCAGAGCCTCAGGGTAGGCTCGCCGTCACCGCCTCCGTGCTCTTCGGACGGCGCTACGTCGCGCCCATCGTGAGCGACTTCCTGCGCCGCCATCCGAAGGTCAGCGCGGAGCTGCTGTTCGTCGATCGTGTCGTGAACCTGATCGAGGAGGGAATGGATGTGGCGGTGCGCATCGCGCGCTTGCCGGACTCCTCTCTGGTCGCGATTCCGGTCGGCAGCGTGCGCCGCGTGGTGTGCGCGAGCCCCGCGTACCTGCGCCGGCACGGCACCCCGCGCTCGCCACAAGATCTGCGCGCGCATGCATGCATTCGGCATACCGGCAACGCCCGCCGCACCGACTGGCAGTTTCGGGTCGGGCGACGCACGATTGCCGTGCCCGTCGACGCCGTGCTGTCGTGCAGCGATATCGACAGCAGCCTCGACGCGTGCATCAACGGCCACGGCCTCGGCATGTTCCTGTCCTACCAGACGGCGGCCTTCCGGAAGGAAAAAAGCCTGACCTATGTGCTGGAAGACTTCGAGACCGAACCGGTGCCCGTCCAGGTTGTGTACGCTCAGTCCCGGCTGGTCGGCGGCAAGGTGCGAGCCTTCGTGGACGAGTGCGTGAGCAAGCTGCGGGCAGCCCGGTTCGAGTGATGCGACGATGAATCTCCAGGTCAATGGTGAGCAGCGCAGCGTCCAGGCCGCTCCGGACACGCCGCTGCTTTACGTGTTGCGAAACGAGCTCGGCCTCGTCGGCACGCGCTTCGGCTGCGGCAGCGGCCAGTGCGGCGCGTGCTTCGTGCTGGTCGACGGCCGCGCGATGGCTTCGTGCGATCTTCCCGTGTCTTTCGTCAGCGGCAAGAAAGTCACCACCATCGAAGGCCTCGGCGCGACGCATCCGGTGCAGAAGGCGCTCGAGCGCCACCAAGCCGCGCAATGCGGCTACTGCATGAGCGGCATCGTCATGGCTGCGGTCGCGCTTCTTTCACAAGAAAAATCCCCGAGCGAAGACCAGGTGAGGCGGGCGCTGGATCGCAACCTGTGCCGCTGCGGCTCGCACAATCGCGTGGTGCGCGCGATCCTCGATGCCCGCTGAGAAACGCGTCCGCTTCGAGGCCGACGGTACGGTGTCGGTGATGGTGGGCAAGGTGGAGCTCGGGCAGGGCATCGTCACCGCGCTCGCCCAGATCGCCGCCGAGGAGCTCGGCGTGCCGCTCGAAAAGATCCGCATGCTGCCGGCGAGCACGGCTTACAGCCCGGACGAAGGCGTGACTTCCGGCAGCCTGTCGATCCAAGAGGGCGGCAAGGCGCTGCGCCTCGCATGCGCCGAGGCGCGCGAGGAGCGCAAGCCCGAGTCCGGCGCGCGCGTCGTCGGCACGAGCGTGCCGCGCCTCGACCTGCCGGGGAAGTTCGCCGGCCGTCCGAGCTACATCCAGGACATGGTGCTTTCCGGAATGCTGCATGGCCGGGTGGTCCGGCCGCCGCATGGCTTTCTACGGCTGAAAAGCTTTTTGGAACCGCCGGGCGTTTCCGTGGTTCGCGACGGCAGCTTCCTCGGCGTGCTCGCGGACAAGGAAGAGCAGGCGATCGCGGCGGCGGCGAAGCTTCGCGCGAAATGCGAGTGGGAGCCGAGCGCGCCCGTTCCCGCCGATATCCATGCCTGGCTGAAGGCCCATGCGGCGGAACTTTACGTGTCGAAGGAGCTCGCCGATTCTGCCGCGCGCGCGCGTGGCATTAAGCGCGTGCAGGCGGCGTACACCAAGCCTTACATCGCGCACGCGTCGATCGGCCCTTCGTGCGCGCTCGCGCGCTGGCAGGGAAAGCGGCTCGAGATCTGGACCCACAGCCAGGGCATCTTCAACCTGCGCCGCGACCTGGCGCTGGTCTTGCGCATGCCCGCGGAAGACATCGTGGTGACGCACGCCGAGGGCGCCGGCTGCTACGGCCACAACGGCGCGGACGACGTCGCGCTCGACGCCGCGCTCCTCGCCCGCGCGGCCGGCGGCCGCCCGGTGCGCGTGCAGTGGATGCGCGAGGATGAGTTCGCCTGGGAGCCGTATGGCGCGGCGATGGCCTTCGAGATGGAGGCGCAGCTCGGCGCGGACGGGCGCATCGCCTCGTGGCGCCACTCGTTCTGGAGCAACGGGCACACCCACCGTCCGGGCCGCGCCGACAAGCCGACGCTCACCGCCGCGGCGCACCTCGACCAGCCGTTCGAGCTTTCGCCGGCGGTGAATCCGCCGCTGCCCTCAGGCGGCGCCGACCGCAACGCAATTCCCGGCTACGACTTCCCGGATCTCCTGGTGGTCAATCACTATGTAAAGGAAATGCCTCTGCGCAGCTCCTCGCTGCGCTCGCTCGGCGCCTACGGCAACGTGTTCGCGATCGAGTCCTTCATGGACGAATGCGCGGCGGCGGCGAGTATCGACCCGATTCTCTACAGGCTTTCGCACTTGAAGGATCCCCGGGGTCGCGCCGTGCTGGAAACGCTTCTCCCGGAATGGCGCTCCTGGAAGCGACTGGAGGGCCGCGGGCACGGCATCGGCTACGCGAAATACAAGAATCTCGGCGCGTACTGCGCGGTGCTCGCGGAAGTTGAGGCGACGCACGAGCTGCGCGTCACGCGGCTGGTCGCCGCAGTGGATGTCGGCATCGCGGTCAATCCCGATGGCGTCGTCAACCAAATCGAAGGTGGCTGCATCCAGGCAGCGAGCTGGACGCTGAAAGAGGCGTGGAAACCCGGCGTCGCTGGCTGGGAGGACTACCCGATCCTGAAGTTCAGCGAAGTGCCCCCGGTCTCAGTTCTTCTTCTGGAAAGCGATCAGCCTTCGGTCGGCGCGGGCGAATGCACCATGGGTCCGACCGCAGCAGCAATCGCCAACGCGCTGCACGACGCGCTCGGCGTGCGCGTGCGCGACCTGCCCCTCACGCCCGAGCGCATCGCCCAGGCAATCAATACCTAGCGCGGTTTGGGAACCTCTCCCCGAACGCACCAGGCTCGTGCATTCAAGGTAAATGCGCTGTCTTTGCCAGCGCCGAGCAGGCGCGTGCGCATCCGCGCTTCAAGCTGGCGGCGGCGTTCATCGCTGAGCGAAGCGACATAGGCGCCGCCCGGGCCGGCGCCCTTCAAGAACGGCGCCCAGTAGTCATCAAACGATGCATAGGCCTGCGCGATCGACAAGGACGTTTCCTGCACGCTCGCCAGCCCGGCGGCGTTCCAAAGCGCGCGGAGCTGGCCCTCGCGCGAGAGCTTCATATGACGCTCGTCCTTCTGCGCCATCGCGGGATCGAGCGCCACCGCTTCATCCCAGAAGAATCTGAGCATCTCCATGCCGGCGTCGTAGTCCCAAACGCAGGCGCTGACGACTCCGCCGGGCCGCGTCACCCGTCGCATCTCGCCGAGCGCCTTCCGGTGATCCGGCACGAAATTCAATACCAGCAGCGACATCGCGTGGTCGAACGATGCGTCGTCCTGGTGCAGCGCCTGGGCATCGCCGACCTCGAAGCGCGCGCGGCCGGACTTCGCATTCTGCTCCGCGTAGCCGATGAAGGCCGGGGACGGATCGACGCCGACCACCTCGCACGAAGGCAGGGTCGCCGCGAGCGTCCCGGCGAGCGCGCCGGTCCCGGTGCCGACGTCGAGGACCCGGGCGCCGTCCCTGACGCCCGCGAATGCGATATAGCTTGGCGCCAGCAGGCGGCTCCAGCGCCCCATGTAGCGCTCGTATCCCGCGGCCGCGGTGAACATCCTGGCTTCGGCCTCGCCCACGACGGAAGTCTGCTTCATCGCCGAATCCAGATAAATGTCGATGCCCGCACTAGACTTCTGCGCGGGGCGTAGCAATCCCAGCGCTGCTAGATCCTAGCTTGGGCGTGATGGGCGGGCGGCGCGAACTTCGCGACGGTCCGCAGCAGCTCGTCGGCCGTCACCGGCTTCACCAGGTGCCCGGCGCCGAGCTGCTTCGCGCGCTCGCCGACACTCTTGTTCACCGTTAGAAAAATCACCGGAATGTGGCGCGTTGCCGGATCTGCGCGCAGCGCCGAGACGAACTCGTAGCCATCCATGAAGGGCATGTCCACGTCGCACAGGATCACGTCGGGCGTGCGCTCCACAATGACGCGCCCGGCGGCGACCGCATCCTCGGCGGCGAAAACCTCGTAGCCGGCCTTGCGCAGATGCAGGTCCAGCAGGTAGCGGATGAATCGGTCGTCGTCGATGACGGCGATCTTGGTCTTGTTCGCGGGCGCGGATTGCGTCGACGGGTTCATGCCGCGCCAAGGCTATCTCAGACGGTGCGGTGCCTGACAGAAGTTGTGACCGCCCTGACAGAAGTTGTGATGCGCGGCGTGGAATAAGCCACAGTCCTGGCGGCGCCCGGGCGGGACGGCGGGCAAGATCCCGAAATGCCGAAGGACTTCAATCTCGGGCTGGTGTTCCTGTCGTACCTCGTGGCGGTAACCGCGTCGCACGTTACGCTGCTCCTCGCGGCGCGCGTGCGCGATCCGCACTCCGTCAACTGGAAGCTGTGGGTGGTGAGCGGCGGCTTCGCGATGGGCATCGGCATCTGGTCGATGCATTTCGTCGCCACGCTGGCGCTCAAGCTGCCGATCCGCGTGCTGTACGACCTGTCGATCACCGCGCTCTCATGGGTGTTCGCGATCGTCGCGTGCAGCGCCGCGTTCATCGTCCTACGCAGGCTGACTGGCAAGCACCGCGAATTCCTCCTGCCGGGCGCCCTGATCGGCATCGGCATCGCCTCGATGCACTACACCGGGGACGCTTCGATGCGCCTCTCGCCCGGGATCAGCTACGACCCGCTGCTCTTCGTCACCTCGGTCCTGATCGCCATCGGCGCCGCCACCGCGGCGCTGTGGATCGCGTTCCACCTCGCCAAGCAGCGCGCGGTGTTCACGAACTTCGGCGCCGCGCTGGTGATGGGCGCGGCGGTGGTCGGCATGCACTTTACGGCGGTGGCGGCGGCGAACTTCCATCCCGATTCGATCTGCCTCGCCTCGGGGCCGCGGCTCGACGAGGAGTGGATGGCCTACACCATCGGCGGGTTCACGTTCGTGATCCTGACCGCGACGATGCTGCTCTCGGCGTACGACGCGCGCCTTTCGTCGGCGATTGCCAGCGGCGCGGAGCAAATGCGGCAGGCGAACGAACAGCTCGAAATGCGCGTGCAGGAGCGCACGCAGATGCTGGCGAGCCGCGAAGAGGAGCTGCGCCGCTCGCGCGATGCCGCGCGCGCCGGGTCGCAGGCGAAGAGCGCCTTCGTCGCCACGATGAGCCACGAGATCCGCACCCCGCTCAGCGCCGTCATCGGCATGCTCGAGCTCTTCTCCTACAGCAAGCTGAGCGCCGACCAGCGCGAAATGCTGTCCGCGGCGCGCGAATCCAGCCGCTCGCTGCTCACGCTGATCGACGACATCCTCGACTTCTCCAAGATCGAGGTCGGCAAGCTCGAGATCCGCCCGCAGCCCTGCTCCGTGGCGCGCGTCGTCGACGGCGTGATGGCCACCTTCGAGCACGTGGCGAGCGGCAAGGGGCTGCTGCTGACGCGGCGCATCGATCAGGCGCTGTGGCTGGGGCACCTCATCGACCCTACCCGGCTGCGCCAGATTCTCGCCAACCTTGTCAGCAATGCGATCAAGTTCACCCACACCGGCGCCGTGAGCCTGGAGGTCAAGGTGCTGGAGGCGCGCGAAGGACGCCAGAGACTCTCCTTCAGCGTGCAGGATTCCGGCATCGGCATGAGCGCCGAGACGCAGCGGCGCCTGTTCGAGCCGTTCCAGCAGGGTCAGTCCGAGACCAGCCGCCGCTACGGCGGCACCGGCCTCGGGCTCGCCATCTCGCGCCAGCTGATCGAGCTGATGGGCGGCACGATCCAGGTCACCAGCACCGAGGGCCTGGGCACACGCGTGTCGGTAACGCTCGGCGCCGAACAGGCGAGCGTCAGGGCAGGTGGCGACGAAGAGCAGACCTCAGGAAGCGCGCGGGCGCCGGTTCCGCTGTCTGCGCCGGCCGGCGCCAGGCTCCTGATCGTCGACGACCATCCGGTCAACCTCGCCATGCTAAAGCGCCAGTTGAAGGTCTTGGGCCTCGAAGCCGACACCGCGGCGAGCGGCCTCGAGGCGCTCGCCAAATGGCGCCGCCATGGCCACAGCCTCGTGATCACGGACCTGCAGATGCCCGAGATGGACGGCTACGCGTTCGCGCGCGCCATCCGCGCCGAGCAGGATCCGGCGAAGGGCCGCAGGCCGACGGTGGTCGCGTTTACCGCAAATACCCACAGCGAGGCGCTCGAGCAGTGCATGGATGCGGGGATGGACGACTATCTCACCAAGCCCGCCGAGCTCGTGACGCTGCGCGCCAAGCTCGCGCGCTGGCTGGGTAGCGACGCGCCGCTCAGGACCGCGCCGAGTGCCCGGCCCGCCAGCGCGCCGGGCGGCAATCCGATCGACCGCGCGCGCATCCAGGAGCTCGCCGGCGGTCCGCAGGGCATTGCCGAAGTGCTGGCCGAGCTGGAGTCCGGCGTGCGCGCCGACATCGCCGCGCTTCAGGTCGCGCTCGAGAGCGGCAACGGCGCCGCGTTGCGGCGCGCCGCGCATCGCATCAAGGGGAGCGCGCTGACTGTCGGCGCGGAGGAGCTGGCGGCGCTGGCGGCGCGCATCGTGGATGCGTCCGCTGGCGTGGACGCGCCTCAGCTCATGAGCACCGCGCGCTCGCTTCTCCCCGAGCTGGAGCGCGTTCTCGTCTCCGCGCGGGCTTGCCGGGCCTAGCTTCGTGGCAGGCGCTTGACGTCAGGTTCAACACCGAGTTGGGCGGCGTCACTCGATGTCGTTCAGGGTCTCTTTCAAGAGTTTCTCCAGACGCGCTAGGTGTTCTCTGTCGAGCTGTTGCACTCCTTGGCTGAAGCGTTGGCCGAACTCGCTCATGAAGCCGACGCAGAAAAGCGCCGTGTAGAAGCGCAACGCGTGATGCTGCTCCGTGGTGAGGGCAAGCAGGTCGCACCAATGGTCGGTGTATTCGGGGTCGTCAGCCGAGGCAAGCAGTGACGCGCGGGTGAGCGCGACAGTGAAGAGTGAGTCGCCGAAGCAGAGGCAATCGACGTCAACAATTCCGCTGAGGCGGCCAGCGTGCACGAGCACGTTCTTGGTTGTTATGTCATCGAGAAACGGCGTAGGTCGCACGCGAGAAAAGTACGACTGGAATTGTCGAGCGCGCGTGGTCACGCGGTCAACCGAGTCGCGGCTCACAAGACCGGCCCGTTCGATACGGCGGCGACTGCGAGCGAGCTCGGCTTCGATGACGTCGGCCCAGGACTCGCGACCGGGCTCATCGGGCAGCCGAAGGTAGCCGAAGCCTGGTCCTTCCGGGAGAGCTCCAACGATTCGCTGGATTCGGCAGATTTCTTCGGCGATCGACCTACGCTCGGGCGAGGTCAAGGAGCGATAGGCTTGACCGAGGTCCTGGCCGCTCAAGCGCTCCAGGACAAGGTAAGGTTGGTCTCGGTAGTCGCCGTAAGCGAGTATTTGCGGCAAAGGCACCGCGAACGGACGAAGGGTTTTTGACCAGTGAAGCGCTCCCAGGAAGTCGCCGCGTTGGTCCCGTGTCCCCAGTCTTACGACGACGCCAGAACCATCTGGCATCCGAACGTCGTAGACCCAATGCGCAAGTCCGGTCGGAAAGCGTCGGATACTCTCGACTCCCCTTCCACTGACGCGACGCACGATCTCCGCGGCATCGGCTTCAGTCGGAAGCGCTTCAGTGGTCGCCATGGGCCTCGTCGCACTCGTCTGCCCAACGTCCACGCTCACCGGCGCGCGTCCGTGTGCGGGTTGTTAGGCGGCAACACGTAAGAACAGAACTTGCACACCGAGTACTCCCCACAACACCAGCAACGTGACCGTGCTGAGAACATAGACTGCAAACCGGTGAGTGACGCGATTGTAAGTGAGGTGAATGAAGCTGTGGATGTAGCGCAGGGCGACATACAGCCACGCCCCAATGACGAAGAAAGGAGAAACGTAGTGCGTCGACGCCAGCACAGCGCACAACGCATAGAAGAGGACCGGTACCTCAAACAGATTCTTGAAGTTGTCTGAAGCCTGCACGCGTTGCAATGTCTGACCGCCGAGGACCGATGTGGCCAAGGACTGAGGATCGATGCGTCTTTGCCGAAGCTCCCGGATTCGCTCGACGTAAAGACGGACCCATACGACGGCGGTAAGAAGAACAAGCGCAATGGCCGGTAGGATGATGGCTGTGTTCATCGCGCTTGCGGCGGCCTAACGTTCGCGTTCAGCCGCGCGCCTCATTGCGTCGGCGGCCATGCGTTGTTAGATGACCTCATCGCCTTCTATCAGTGGTGTGCCAGATCAAGGAACGGTGTGTCTGGATCACTCACGTAGAAGATCACGACCCGCATGGCCTCGGTGCTACTGCGGTTGTAGCCGGTCATCTTCACTTGCGGCGGCTCCACTATCGCCTGACCGGCCTTGGCCGTGACGGGTGCGCGACCTTCCATCTCCAACGTGAATGTGCCTTCCAGGACGTAGACCGTCACGGGGAAACGGTGTGTATGGAACGGCGTCGTCTCGCCAGGCTTGAGGGTCGCCACGAGGACCCGCACCTCCTGCTTCTCGCCCTTGGGCATCCCTTGCACGATCTCGCTCAGGAGCGGTGGCGGGGGCTTTGCGGGGCCACGTTCTTGCGCCACCGACGTCAACGGAACTATCAAAGCCGCGAGCGCGAGAGTGATACCAATCGAACTACGCATTTGGCGATCTCCTTTGAAGTGGACACGGTCAGCCTTCGGTCAAGTCATCTAACGTTCACGTTTGGCGCGCCGTGCGCGCGGCGTAGCTGCAAGCTTGAGGCGTCGGTCGACAACGCGCTGTCAGGCGGCGAGATCCGCTCACTGCGAGTCAGCATGTCACGGTCCTTTGTCCTTAGCGATGGCGCCCCCAACCGAAGGCCAGACAACGGCCTGCGCGACGATAACGTCTTTGCCGTTGAACGTCGCGGAAGGCGAACCGTATAACTTGTAGCCCAGTGCCAACGCTTCGCTAACTCGACGGCAGAACGCGGCGTCGTCTGGACCAGTGAGAAGCCGATAAGTCGGAAGGCCGTCGGGTGGTGCGCGTTTCGTGGTTCGTTTACTCGCCATGCGTTAGGTGCCGCCTAACGTCATGGTGAGCGGCGGGCAGCCGCACATTGACAATATGGCATGGCGCATCTGGCCCGTCCGCTCCACCTAGAGTTAGACATGCGAGCCGCTATGCCATCTTCGCAAGAATCCCGTTCATTTCTTCTTTGGAGAAAGCCCGCAGAGTCTGCGTGCGGACGTTGCCTGCTGCACCAATAGCCAGTGCGAACGCGGTCGCTGACGTGTCGTCCGGTGCTTCGATGATCGCAACTAGATCGTAGTGCCCCAGCGTCCAGTAGATTTGCGTCATCTTGGCCCCGTACTTCTTTGCAGCCTCCTTGACGGCATCGGCCCGTTTCGTGCTGTCCTTAACGTTGCGAATCCCTTGATCGGTAAAGCTGGAAAGTGCGATGTATGTCGCCATAACTGTTCTCCCAAGGTACACGGGACCTCACACATAAGTAGGCCAGCGACGGCCCCGTAACGCTGGCCTAACGCTCGCGTTGAGCGGCCGCCGACGAAGGGTAGCCGCCAGTGACGCTGGCGGCCGGTCCGCTCGAACGCGTGGTTAGACCGCGATGAGCTTGGACATGTACAGCTCATCTGAATATCTCCCATCGATCTTGCGTGAATGACGCTTCACGCCTTCTCGCTCGAAACCGAATTTCTCGTATAGCGCAATCGCTCGTCGATTGTCGACGTCGACGGTGAGTTCAAGGCGGTGGATCTCTCGCGATCGCGCCCACGTCTCCAAGGCCTCCAGCAATGCGCGACCGACACCCCGTCCGACCCACGCTTGGAGCACCCCGATGACCACGTACAACGAATGCCGTGTGCGCCGGGCGATTCCTCGGTTGCCGAAGACTGCACCAATCAGCACGTCATCTGTCTCGCAAACGAACATGGCTCCGGACTCGGACCGTGACATCTCTTCGATACGCCGCGCTTGCTGCTCTTCGTTGGGCGTGACCTCGCCCGGCTCATAGAGCATGAAGCTGGTCTCCGAATAGAGGGTCCGAAAGAACGCGGCCAGCTTTGCCGAGTCGCCAGATACCGCCTTCCGCACGTGCATGTATGCGACTCCCGCGGTCTAACGTCCGCGTTTTGCCGCGCCGCATGCCCAGCGCAACGAGCTGAAGGCGTCGGTCAACAACGCGCTGTTAGCCGGCATGATACGGCCGCCCGCTCCAATACCGCAGCTCAAGCGTCCAGCCTTCCTTAACCCATTCCTTTTCGCCTTCCGGGTCGTCAGTCACCTGGACGTCGTGAACAGTATCTCCGCTCCGCGATACAGCCATCACGAGGCGATCTGCGAATAGTGCGTTAAGAAATTCGGGTACCGAGCTGATCCGGTACACGTTGGGCAGGAACTCTCCATGCGTGTGCCACGGATACCCCTCGAAACCGAGCAAATCATGGTCCGGCACGACCGCAAGAGTGAACTTTCCATCGGGGGTTGTGTAGCGCGTTGCGTCACTCATGCTGGCTAACGTTCGGCATCAGGCGCGCGCCGCTTGCGGCGCGTCGCTCTGCAAGCCGTTGTTCGGTGGCACTCGCGCCTGAATTGCAATGTCTCGAGAGGTCGCCACCCGCCAGGAACGGTCATTCGCGAACCGGTTATTCGATCACCTTGTCGGCGCGTTGCAGCAGTGACGGCGGAATCGTCTGCCCAGCAGCGTTCGCGGTCTTGAGGTTGATGACCAAGTCGAAGCTGGTGGGTTGCTCGACTGGAAGATCGGCAGGTTTTGCCCCCTTGAGAATCTTGTCCACATAGGTGGCCGCGCGCCGGGACAACTGGGAGTTGTTCACTCCGTAAGCGATGAGGCCACCGGCCTCCGCAAATTCCCTGTTTCCGTACACCGCCGGGATTCGGCTCTTGACCGCGAGGCCTGCGATCTGCGTTCGCTGCGTACGAAACAGCGGGTCACGCAGGACGAGAACGCCGCCTACGCGCTGGCCGTTCATCGTTGCGAAAGCGGCGTCGATCTCGGCGGGGCTGCCCGCCCGCACGATGTGAAGCTGCACCCCGAGGGCCCGGGCCGCGCCATCCGCCTGTCGCAACTGAGGGGGGTGGCCGTGATTGCTCGGGTTTTGGAGGACGGCCACCCAGGAGACCTTGGGGACGACTTCTTTGAGCAGCTCCAACTGCTTCCCTATCAAATCCGGGGGCGACGCTGGCCAGCCCGGTGATGTTGCCACCGGGCCGCGAGAGGCTGGAAACGAAACCCTCGGCGACCGGGTCGCCTATAACGATGAAGACGATAGGGATGGTGCTGGTCGCCTGCTTGGCGGCTTGAGGGGCTGGCGGGGCCGAGGCAACGACAATGTCCACCTTCAGGCGCACGAGCTCGGCGGCGAGCACAGGCAGCCGCTCGGGCCGGCCCTCTGCGAAGCGGTACTCGAGCGCGATAGTTTGACCTTCCACATAGCCCAGCTCGCGCAGGCCTAGCCGGAAAGGTTGGAGGAGCGGGTCATCGGTTCGCGAG
>DASRIR010000003.1:0-9167 GCA_035649875.1 Burkholderiales bacterium
GCCGCGTTCCAGAACGGGCCGAACTGGGGCAAGGACGTGTTCATGCCGCTCGACTGGATCATCGGCGGGCCGGAATACGCGGGCAAGGGCTGGATGATGCTGATGGGCTGCCTCGCCGCGGGCCGCGCGATCTCGCTGCCCACCTCGTCGGTCGGCGGGGTCAAGGCGCTCACGCGCTTCACCGGCGCCTACGCGCGCGTGCGCAGCCAGTTCAAGACCCCGATCGGCAAGCTCGAGGGCGTGGAGGAAGCGCTCGGCCGCATCGCGGCGCACTGCTACATGATGGACGCGACGCGCGTGATGACCGCCGGCGCAGTCGACCTGGGCGAGAAGCCCGCGGTGCTCTCGGCGATCGCCAAGTACCACATGACCGAGCGCGCGCGGGAATGCGTGAACGATGCCATGGACATCCACGGCGGCAAGGGCATCTGCCTCGGGCCGAACAACTGGCTCGGCCGCGGCTACCAGATCGCGCCGGTGGCGATCACCGTCGAGGGCGCCAACATCCTGACGCGCACGCTGATCATCTTCGGCCAGGGCGCGATCCGCTGCCATCCGTACGTGCTGCGCGAGATGCGCGCCGCCAAGGAGATGACCGGCGCCGAGGCCGCGCGCGAGTTCGACGACGCGTTCACTTCGCACATCGGCCACGTGCTGCGCAACGGCGTGCGCACGATCGTGTATGGCATGACCCGCGCGGCCTTCGCGCCGGTACCAAATAATTGCTCCCAAGAGACCAAACATTATTATCGCCACGTCTCGCGCCTATCGGCGGCGTTCGCCTTTCTCGCCGACCTTTCGATGCTGGCGATGGGCGGCGCGCTCAAGCGCAAGGAAAAGATCTCCGGGCGCCTCGGCGACGTCCTGTCGATGATGTACCTCGTGTCGGCCACGCTCAAGCGCTACGAGGACCAGGGACGCATCCGCGAGGATCTGCCGCTCGTGGGCTGGGCGGTGCGCGACGCGTTCTACCGCGCGCAGCAGGCGATCGACGGCGTGCTCTCGAACTTCCCGGTGAAAGCGCTCGCGACCGTGCTGCGCTGGACCGTGTTCCCGCGCGGCATGCCCTTCCGCCCGCCGCTCGACTCGCGCAACCGCGACTGCGCGCAGATCGCGCTCCAGCCCGGCGCGGCGCGCGACCGCCTCACCGCGGGCATGTACGTGCCGAAGAACGAGGCCGACATCACCGGCAAGCTCGAGGCGGCGTTCCTCGCCACCATCGCGTGCGAGCCCGTGGACGAGAAGCTGCGCAAGGCGGTGAAGAAAGGAAAGATCACGCCTCGCCCCGGCACCGAGTTGGGCCAGATCGCTCGAGAGCACAACATCATTACTGCCGACGAGTACACGCAATGGGCGCGCAAGGAAGCTCTTCGCAAGAGCGTGATCAAGGTCGACGACTTCCCGCAGGACTACGGCCGCGCCGAGATCATCGCCGCGCAGGAGGAAGACACTGTCAAGATGAAGGCGGCCTGAATATATGTACTCGAAGCCGATCTACATAGTCGACGGCGCGCGCACGCCGTTCCTCAAGTCGAAGAACCGCCCCGGACCGTTCTCCGCCGCCGACCTCGCGACACAGGCAGGCAGGGTTCTTCTTTCAAGGCAAGGCTTTTCTCCGGACGAGCTCGACGAGGTCATCCTCGGCTGCGCGGCGCCTTCGGTCGACGAAGTGAACATCGGGCGCGTGGCCGCGCTGCGCATGGGATGCGGCCAGAAGGTCCCGGGCTGGACCGTGATGCGCAACTGCGCCTCGGGCATGCAGGCGCTCGACTCCGGCATCAGCAACATCCTCGCCGGGCGCGCGAACCTGGTCCTCGCCGGCGGCGTCGACGCGCTTTCGCGCGCGCCCCTGCTCTACGGCGACAGGATGGTGCTGTGGTTCTCCGACATGGCGGGCACCCGGACGACCGGGCAGCGCCTCGCGCACTTCACCAAGTTACCGCTTCGTTCGTTGCTAGCCCCCGTCATCGGAATCATGAAGGGGCTCACCGACCCGATGGTCGGGCTGCTGATGGGCCAGATCGCCGAGAACGTCGCGCACCGTTTCGGCATCACGCGCCAGCAGATGGACGAGTTTTCGGTCCGGAGCCACGAGCGCGTGATTCGCGCGCAGGACCAGGGCACGCTCGCTCCCGGCGGCGGCGAGCTGGAGGCGCTCTACGACGCGAAGGGCAACGTCCACCTGCTCGACGACGGCGTGCGGCGCGATGCCTCGATCCCCAACCTGGCGAAGCTGAAGCCCTTCTTCGATCGCAAGTACGGCAACGTCACGCCCGGCAACAGCTCGCAGATCACCGACGGCGCGGCCTGGCTGATCCTCGCCTCGGAAGAAGGGCTCAAGCGCCATGACCTGCAGCCGATCGGCCGCATCGTCGACTCGGAGTGGGCAGGTCTCGACCCGGCGACCATGGGCCTCGGTCCGGTGCACGCCGCGACGCCGATCCTCAAGCGCCACAACCTCGACCTCGACGGCGTCGACTACTGGGAAATCAACGAGGCGTTCGCCGCGCAGGTCCTCGGCTGCCTCGCCGCGTGGCAGGACGCGAAGTACTGCACCGAGCAGCTCGGCCTCAACGGACCGCTGGGCGCCATCGATCCGGAAAGGCTCAACGTGGACGGCGGCGCCATCGCGCTCGGCCACCCGGTCGGCGCATCGGGCGCGAGGATCGTGCTGCACCTCCTCAAGGTTCTGAAGAGAAACAAGGCGAAACGCGGCATGGCGTCGATCTGCATCGGCGGCGGGCTCGGCGGTGCCATGTTGGTCGAAGCCCTCTAAGGAAAAAACGTGGAACGTGCCGACCCCAAAACCCTAGCTAAACACTGGCGCTGGGAGCGTGATCGCGAAGGCCTCGCCTGGCTCACCTTCGACAAGGAGGGCGAGTCGACGAACACCTTCTCGCGCGAGGCGCTGAACGAGCTGTCGATGCTGCTCGACGAAATCGCCGCGGCGAAGCCGAAGGGCCTGATCATCCGCTCGGCGAAGGACAGCTTCATCGGCGGCGCCGACATCCAGGAGTTCGCCAACTTCAAGGGCCCCGAGGACGCGCTCGCCTTCACCAAGCTCGGCTGGGACATTTTTCAGAAGCTGCACGACCTGCCCTTCCCCACCACCGCGATGGTGAACGGCTTCTGCATGGGCGGCGGGATGGAGATGGCGCTCGCCTGCCGGTACATCGTGGCGCTCGACGACCCGAAGACGCGCTTCGCGCAGCCCGAGGTCATGGTGGGCGTGATCCCCGCATGGCACGCGATGGAATGGCTGCCGCCACGCGTCGGCCCGGCCGCGGCGATGGACCTGCTCCTCACCGGCAAGACGATCGACGCGAAACGGGCGAAGCGCATCGGCTTGGCCGACCAGGCCGTGCCGCTGCGCATCTTCGAGAACACCGCGCGCATGATCACCCTCGAAGCCCCGCCCCGCAGGAAATTGTCTTTACTCGATAGACTTATGCTGGGGCCGCTGAAGAGCATCGTCGCTTCGCAGGCGCGCAAGCAGGTCAGGCGCAAGGCGAAGCCGGAGCACTACCCGGTGCCCTACGCAATCATCGACATCTGGAAGAACTTCGGCGGCAACGCGCTCATCGTGCCGCCGGAGCACCCGAGCTCGATCCCCAATCTCATCCAGCACCCGACCGGCCGCAACCTGGTGCGCATCTTCTTCCTGCAGGACCGGCTCAAGGGCCTCGGCAAGGGCGTGGACTTCAAGGCGCGCCACGTGCACGTGGTCGGCGCCGGGGTGATGGGCGGCGACATCGCCGCGATCTGCGCCCTGCGCGGGATCCGCGTCACGCTGCAGGACACCGCGCCCGAGCGCATCGCGCCCGCGGTCAAGCGCGCCGCCGAGCTCTATCAGCGCCGGCTGCGCGACAAGGCGCGCGAGCGCGACGCGCTCGACCGGCTGATTCCCGACGTGACCGGCGAGGGCGCGCGCCAGGCCGACGTGATCATCGAGGCGATTTTCGAGAACCTCGAGGCCAAGCGCTCGCTATTTGCAAAACTCGAAAGCATGGCAAAGCCGGACGCCATCCTCGCCACCAACACTTCGAGCCTGAAGCTCGCCGACATCGCCACCGCGCTCAAGGATCCCTCGCGGCTCGTCGGCATTCACTTCTTCAATCCGGTCCCGCTTCTCCAACTGGTTGAAATCGTTTCAGCTCAAAGAACAAACCCCGATCTGGCCAGGAAGGCGGCCGCGTTCGTCCGCCAGATCGACAAGCTGCCGCTGCCGGTGAAGGACGCGCCGGGCTTCCTCGTGAACCGCGTGCTCGGGCCCTACATGCAGAACGCCTTCCGCCTGCTCGACGAAGGCGTGAAGCCCGAGACCATCGATCGCGCGATGGAGGACTTCGGCATGCCGATGGGACCGGCCGAGCTCGCCGACACCGTCGGCCTGGACATTTGCCTCGCCGCCGGAAAAGCGCTCGCGAAGGGCGCGGCCAAGGTGCCCGAGATCCTGGCGAACAAGGTCGCGCTCGGCCACCTGGGCAAGAAGACCGGGCAGGGAATCTATCGCTACGAGCACGGTAGGCCCGTCAAAGGGCAAGCCGATTCGTACGACCAGGCGCTGGTCGATGCGCTGATCGAGCCTTACCTGGACGAGGCCCAGGCGGTGGTGGCCGAGGGCATCGTGGCCGACGCCGACCTGGCCGACGCCGGCTTGATCTTCGGGACCGGTTTTGCACCTTTCCGCGGCGGCCCGCTTCACTATATAAAGAGCCGTGGAACAAAGGGGAACTGAAGACAGACTCCCTTCCGGCAAGGTACCGGCGCTGCGGGTCATGCCGATGCCCGCGGACGCCAACCAGAACGGCGACATCTTCGGCGGCTGGATCATGTCCCAGGTCGACATCGCCGGCGGCACCGCCGCCGGGCGCATCGCGCGCGGCCGCGTCGCGACCGTGGCGGTGAAGGAGTTCCAGTTCAAGCAGCCGGTGCAGATCGGCGACCTGCTCTCGTTCTACGTGGATCTCGTTCGCATCGGCAACACCTCGATCACGGTGAACGTGGAAGTGTTCGCCGAGCGCCGGCCGTCCGATCCGAAGGTGGTCAAGGTCACCGAGGCCACGGTCACCTACGTCGCGATCGACCGCGACGGGCGCCCGCGCCCGGTGCCGCGCTCCTAGGTTGCTGCTCGACGCGCCGATGCTGGCGGCGGTCGCGGCGCTCGCCGTGGTCGCCGCCATCATGAGCGGCATGAGCGGCTTCGGCGCCGGCATCATCCTCACCGCCGCGCTCGTGCCGCTGATCGGCGTGAAAGCGGTCATCCCGGTCCTCGCGGTGGCCGGCGTCATCATCAACGCCGGGCGCTTCTGGTTCTACCGCACGCATCTCGACCGGCGCATGATCCTGCTGGTCCTCGCCGCGTCCCTGCCGTTCCTCGTGCTCGGCACCTGGCTCTACAGCATCCTCGACGCGCGCTCGCTCAGCGTCGTGCTCGGCCTCGCGGTGATGGCATCGGTCCCGGTGCGGCGGTTTTTCCAGTCGAGGAAGATTGCGCTCGGGCCGGTGGGTATCGCCACCGGCTCGAGCGTCTTCGGCTTCGCCGCGGGCGTCGCGAGCGGCGCGGGCGTGATCCTGGTCTCGCTCCTCCTCGGCGCCGGGCTCGCGACGCCGGCGGTGCTCGCGACCGACGCGCTGGTCTCGATCGTGATCGACCTCGCCAAGGCCGCGCTCTTCCAGCGCTTCGACCTGCTCGACACCGCGGCGCTCTTCACCGGCATCGTGATCGGCGTGGCGAGCATCCCGGGCAGCGCGATCGCCGCATTGCTCGTTTCGCGCATGGGCGCGCGCCTGCACGTGCTTTTCATGGAAGTCCTGATACTGTTCGGCGGCGCCTCGATGCTGTGGCACGCTTGGAGATAGCTCGATGAAAGACCTGAAGGGAAAAGTCGCCGCGGTGACCGGCGCGGCGAGCGGCCTCGGCCGCTCGATGGCGCTCGCGTTCGCCGCCGAAGGCATGGATGTGGCGCTCGCCGACGTCGACCAGGTGAACCTCTCGCCGGTCGAGGAAGCGGTGCAGGCGAAAGGCGTGCGCGCGATCACCTTCCGCGTCGACGTCTCGCAGGCCGGGCAGGTCGATGCGTTCTGCGACCAGACGCTGGCGCGGCTGGGAGCGATCCACGTGGTGTGCAACAACGCCGGCGTCTCGCCGCTCGGCGCGGCGTGGGAGAACACGCCCGCCGACTGGCAATGGATCCTGGGCGTGAATCTCTGGGGCGTGATCAACGGCGTGCGTGCCTTCACGCCCTACCTCATCGCACAGAACGAAGGCCATGTCGTCAACACCGCCTCGGTCTCGGGCCTGATCACCCCGCCGGGCTCCGCCGCGTACAACGCCACCAAGCACGCGGTGGTGGCGCTGTCGGAGACGCTGCACCACGACCTGCGCGAGCGCAATTCGGCGGTCGGCGTGTCGGTGCTTTGTCCGGCGTACGTGCCCACGGGCATCGTCGACTCCGAGCGCACCCGGCCCGCCGAGCTGAAGGAGCCGCCGCACGAGCTTTCCGCGGAAACGCGCGCCAAGCAGGCGATGCTGCGAAAGGCCGTGGCCTCGGGCAAGGTTTCCGCGGACCAGGTGGCGCAGGCAGTGGTCGCGGCCGTGAAGGAGGAGCGCTTCTACATCCTCACGCACCCGCGCATCAAGGGCGCGATCCAGGCGCGCATGGAAGACATCCTGGAGGGACGCGCCCCCCGCAACCCTATGGCTTTGTAAGCGCCACCTGGGCGGCTTTGCGGTCGTCGTTCACTTTCCGGAACGCGGGCCGCTCGCCGAGCATCTTGAGATAAGGCTTCACCTGCGGCACCTCTTCCAGCGCATCGCGTCCGAGGCCCAGCTTCGTGGCAAGCGAGATGAGCGGTAGGTGCACGAACGCCGCGCAATCGGCGATCGTCAGATCCTTGCCCGCGATGTAGGGATCGAATTTCACCAACCCCTTGAACGCGCGCACGCCCTTGGCGAGGTCCTTCTGCACCGCCTGCAGCGTTTCCTCGGAGGCCCGGCCCCGGTTGAAGAACACCTGGGGATAGAGCCGCCGCGCCACCAGCTCGAGGTGCAGCTCCATGAACTTGACGAGCTCGCGCACCTTCGCGCGCTCGAAGGGGTCCTCCGGCAGCAACGGCTTCTGCGGATACGCCTCCTCGAGGTACTCGGCGATCACCTCCGACTCGGCGAGGCGGCGGCCGTCGCCGAGCTCGAGGAACGGCACCTTGCCGAGCGGCGAGCGCGCCAGGAACTCGTCCTTCTGCGAAGGGCTGCAGCCCGCGTCCTCCTCGAACGGCACGCCCTTCTCGAGCAGCGCGATGCGGATCTTGTTGTGGTAGTTGCTGATGTGAAAACCGCAGAGCTTTAGCATGGCTGGATTATAGTCAGCCGATGCCGGATAAAGAATTCATTACCGACCTGGCGGCCGAGACGTCCTACGGTGGCTACCTCGCGCTCGAGCGGCTGCTGTCCGCGCAGAAGCCGCGCTCGTCGCACCACGACGAGATGCTGTTCATCATCCAGCACCAAACCAGCGAGCTGTGGATGAAGCTCATGATCCACGAGCTCGTCGCGGCGATCGAGCATGTGAAGGCGGACCGGCTGGCGCCCTGCTTCAAGATTCTCGCGCGCGTCAAGCAGATCCAGCGCCAGCTCTTCGAGCAGTGGGGGGTGCTCGAGACGCTGACGCCTTCCGAATACGCCGAGTTTCGCGACGTGCTCGGCCCCGCCTCGGGGCTGCAGTCGCACCAGTTCCGCGCGATCGAGTTCTTGCTGGGCAACAAGGTGGCGAACCGCATTGATGTGCACAGATACGACGCCGCGATCACTTCCCTCCTGGAAGGCCTGCTGCGCTCCCCCAGCATCTACGACGAGTTCCTGCGCTACCTGTCGCGCAAGGGCATGCCGGTGCCGCCCGAGCGCGTCGAGCGCGACTGGTCGCAGCCCTACGAGCGCCACCAGGGTGTGGTTATGGTTTTTAAAAGCGTCTATGAAAACACGGAGCGCTATTGGGCCGAGTACGACATGTGCGAGAAGCTGGTCGACGTGGAGGAGAACTTCCTCCTGTGGCGCTTCCGCCACGTGAAGACCGTCGAGCGCATCATCGGCTACAAGCGCGGCACCGGCGGCACCGCCGGCGTCTCGTTCCTGCGCAAGACGCTCGAGACGAGCCTGTTTCCCGAGCTCATCGATGTCCGCACCGAGCTTGGATGAGGGCTGGCTAAGGCAGGCGATCTTCCCGAGGTTCGGCCGCGTCCTCGAGCGCGGCGAAATCTACCTCGCCAACCATTCGCTCGGCCGGCCACCCGACCGCGCGGCCGAGGATCTGCGCTCGGCGACCGACGCGTGGTACCGCGACATGGACGGCGCGTGGCACCTCTGGCTGGAGGGCCGCGAGCGCTTCCGCGCGCTGACCGCGCGGCTCGTCGGCGCGCCGCGCGCGGATTGCATCGTGCCGAAAACCAGCGCCGGACAGGGCTTGCGCGCGGTTCTCAATTCCTTGCCGGCAAAGCCGAGGGTGGTGACGAGCGACGGCGAGTTCGACTCCATCGATTTCATCCTGCGGGTCTACCGCGAGCAGGGACGCATCGAGCTGAAGATCATGCCGTGGCGCGAGCTCGACACGCGCGCGGCGGATCTCGTGGTGCTGTCGAGCGTCATGTTCCGCACCGGCGAGATCGTGACTCACCTGCCGAAGTTGATCCAAGACGCCCACGCCGCCGGCGCGCTCGTCCTGCTCGACGTCTACCACCATGCCGGCGTGCTGCCGCTCGACCTCGCCGCGCTCGAGGCCGACTTCGCCATCGGCGGCTCGTACAAGTACACGCGCGGCGGCCCCGGCGCGTGCTGGCTTTACGTGCGCCCAGGCCTCGCGGAAACGCTGCGCACGCCGGATACCGGCTGGTTCGCGAAGAAGGACGTGTTCGCGTATGCGCGGCCCGAGCCGCCGGAGTTCGGTCCCGGCGGCGATGCCTGGCTCGAGTCGACGCCGCCGGTCCTCGCGCCCTTCCAGGCGCTCGCCGGCCTTGAGCTGACGCACGAGCTCGGCGTGGAACGCATCAGACGTTACAACCTCGACCAAAAAGCCCTGCTCGCCTCGCTATTGCCGCGCTGCGAAGGCACGGGCAAGGAGCACGGCGCGTTCGTCACTCTCCGGAACGCCAAGGCCACGAAGCTGGCCGAAGCG
>DASRIR010000004.1:0-3777 GCA_035649875.1 Burkholderiales bacterium
CTTCCGCGGGCGCCCAACCGGGCACAGGACCGACGTGAACGACGAGCAGCAATTGCAGGTGATCGGCAAGTATCACGTGCTCAAGGAGCTCGGCAAGGGCGCCACGGGCAAGGTGTACCTCGCCGACGACCCGTTCGCGAACCGCCAGGTCGCCATCAAGGTCGCCTTTCCCGAGGCGCTCAAGACCGGCCAGGACGCGAAGATGTACCAGAGCATGTTCCTCAACGAGGCTTCGCTCGCCGGCAAGCTCAACCACCCGCACATCGTCGACATCTACGACGCGGTGATCGAGCCCACCCGCAGCTACCTGGTGATGGAGTACGTGTCCGGCGTGACGCTCGAGATGCACGCCACGCGCGAGCGGCTGCTGCCGATCGGCAAGGTGGTGGAGATCATCTTCAAGTGCATCCGCGCGCTCGAGTACGCGCACCAGCACGGCATCATCCACCGCGACATCAAGCCCGGAAACATCCTGCTGTCGGCGGACGGCGAGACCAAGCTTTCCGACTTCGGCGCCTCGTTCCAGCAGCGGCTGGAGGAGAAGACCACGCAGATCAAGGGCATCGGCTCGCCCGCGTACATGTCTCCCGAGCAGCTGCGACTCGAGCCGCTCAACCAGCAGACCGACATCTATTCGCTCGGCGTGACCATGTTCCGCCTGCTCACCGGCCGCCTGCCTTACGAGGCGGGCAGCCACGTCGCGCTGACCTACGCCATCCTCAACACGCCGCCGCCCAAGCCCTCCAGCCTGCGGCCCGACCTGCCGCCGCTGCTCGACGAGATCGTGATGAAGGCGATCGAGAAGAGCCCGGCGCAGCGCTACCGCAGCTGGCTCGAGTTCGGCAAGGACATCACGCGCGCCTTCATCAGCCTGCGCCCCGGTCCCGGGGTCACTACCTCCGATTCGGAGAAGTTCGGCAAGCTGCGCGACATGCCGTTCTTCAAGGACTTCGGCGAGGTCGAGCTGTGGGAAGTGGTGCGCGTGGGCAACTGGCAGACCATCGACTCGGGCACGGTGCTGATGCGCGAGGGCGAGAGCGGCGACAGCTTCTACATCCTGGTCGAAGGCGAGGTCGAGGTCACGCTGCTCGGCAAGCCGCTCGCGGTGCTCACGCCGGGCGCCTCGTTCGGCGAGATGCTCTATTTCGCCGACAACGTCGAGCGGCGCACCACCACGGTCACGGCGCGCGGCAAGGTCACCGCGATGCAGATCAAGTTCGCCGCGGTGCGCATCGCCAGCGACGCCTGTCAGAACGGCTTCCACAAGGCCTTTATGCGCACGCTGGTCGAGCGACTCGCCAAGGCCAACCGGCTGCTCGCGCAGGCGGCTGCCTAGAAATTCACACCAGCACGGTGTGCGCTTAATCCCGCAGTCCGATTGTCCAAAAGCGTGAATTTCCCCGCCGCACTTTTCTGATTCCGCCCGCATGCTCGTTTTCCCAGGAGGGAAACGAACATGAAGTCAGTAATAACGAAGAAACAGATCGTTATAACCGCCGCGGTGATGCTGCTCGCTTCGGCGCAGGCGTCGGCCAAGGAAATCCTCGTGGCCCAGGTGGCGGCATTTACCGGCGCCCAAGCGAGCAGCGGCAAGGCCATCCGCGCCGGCATCAATCTGTACCTGAACCATGTCAACCGCAGCGGCGGAATCGCCGGCGACCGCGTACGGCTGGTCACCTACGACGATGGCTACAAGGCCGACGAAACCGTGCGCTTGGTGAAGGAAGTGCTGAACAAGGACGCGCCGCTCGCCTTCATCGGCGTGCTCGGGACGGCCAACAACGAGGCGATCATCAAGGACGGCATCCTCGCCCGCGCCAACGTCCCGCTGGTGGGCGCGATTTCCGGCGCGAGCACCATGATCGGCGCTCCCAATGTGTACGTGACCAAGGCGAGCTACGCCGACGAGGTGCGCCGGCTGTTCGAGATCCTCTCGCTGATCGGCATCAACCGCGTCGCGGTGGTCTACCAGGACGACGGCTTCGGCAAGGACATCGTCACCGGCGCGGAACGCGCCGCGCCCGTCACGCGCGTTAACCTCGTGGTGAAGGCGCCGTACGAGCGCAACACCACCAACGTCCAGCCCGCGGTGCAGGCGGTGCTCAAGTCCGACCCGCAGGTGATCTATCTCGGCGCGGTGACCTCGGCGGCGGTGGAGTTCATCAAGCAGTATCGCAAGGGTGGCGGCACGGCGCAGATCTACGGCGTGTCGGTGATCGACATCAACGGCATGAAGAAGGGCCTGAGCCCCGAGGAGCTTTCGGGCTACGGCTTCGGCGTGCTGTGGCCGCTCACCACGTCGCGCACCTTCCAGCTGGTTCGCGAGTATCAGCAGCTCGCCAAGGAAGCGAAAGACCCGGATCTGGCCGAGCGCTCGATGGAGGGCTACATCGCGGCCAAGGTGCTGGTGCACGGTCTGCGCCAGGCGCGCACCAGCCCGGCGGCGCTGTCCAAGGCCGTGGGCAGCATGAAAGCGGTGGACCTCGGCGGCTTCATGGTCGACTTCACGCGCCCCCGGCAGACCGGGTCGCAGTACGTCGACTTCGCCATGGTCAATAAGGGCGGCTCGATCTTGCAGTGATGATCAGACCGAGGCCGGAGCCGGCGATCAGCGCGATCCCGGTCAGCGCGATGCCGTCGGGAAGCTGGCCAAAGACGAGCCAGCCGAGGGAGAGCACCACCAGGAGCTGGGTGTAGCCGAAGGGCGCGAGCAGCGTGGCCGGCGCGAGGCCGTGGGCACGGATCAGCAGGAAGTGCCCCACCGCGCCCAGCACGCCGATACCGGCGAGCATGACGGCGTGGAGCGGGACTGCGGGAAGGCTCGTGATCGAGCCGGGGAAAACCGGCGGGATCGCGACGACCGCAATCAGGCCGGGGAAGAAGAGCGTGGTGATGGGATCGTCGTGGCCGGCGAGCTTTCGCGTCAGGATCTGGTAGCCGGCGAAGAAGAAGGCACAGCCCAGCGGAAGCAGTGCCCACCAGGTGAAGGCGTTGCCGCCGGGTCGGATGATGAGCAGCACGCCGGTAAAGCCGCCCGCCAGGGCGAACCAGGTCCGCGCGCTGACGCGCTCACCCAGCAGCGGGCCGCCGGCCAGCGCGACGATGATCGGCGCGAGGAACACGATGCTCGCCACCTCCGCGATTTGCATGTGGTTCAGCGCCACGACGAACACCACGCTGCTGAAGACCAACATCAGGCTGCGCAGCAGTTGCACGACAGGCGAGGAGGTGCGCACCAGCCGCGTGCCCATCCGCGGAAGGAAGATGGCCATCATCACCAGCGTCTGGAGCACATATCGCAGCCAGACCAGTGCGGAAGCCGGGTAGTAGGCGACGAGGTATTTCGACATCGTGTCCAGGCACCCGAAGCAGAAGGTGGCCAGGACCATCAACCCGATGCCGCGCAGGGCGTGGGGATAGCTTGGGTCCACCCGGCCCTAGAAGGACCGCGGCAGGCCGAGGACGTGCTCCGCGAGGTAGGAAAGGATGAGGTTGGTCGAGATCGGCGCCACCAGGTAGAGCCGGTTCTCGCGGAACTTGCGCTCCACGTCGTACTCGGCGGCGAAGCCGAAGCCGCCGTGGGTCTGCAGGCACACGTTCGCGGCTTCCCAGGAGGCCTTCGCCGCCAGGTGCTTCGCCATGTTGGCCTCCGCGCCGCACGGCTTGTGCGCATCAAACAGCGACGCGGCCTTGTAGCGCATGAGGTTGGCCGCCTCGATCTCCATGTAAGCCTCGGCGATCGGGAACTGGATGCCCTGGTTCTGCCCGATGGGGCGG
>DASRIR010000005.1:0-2609 GCA_035649875.1 Burkholderiales bacterium
CGTGCTCTTCTACAAGCCCGCCTATTACGCCGCCCATCCGCTCGAGATCCTGGCCATCTGGCAGGGCGGCATGTCGTTCCACGGCGGACTGCTTGGCGTGATGGCTGCGATGCTGATCGCCGCGCGCCGCCACAAGGTCGACTGGCTGCGCCTCATGGATTTCCTCGCGCCGCTTGTGCCGCCCGGGATCGCCGCAGGGCGCTTGGGCAATTTCATCAACGCCGAGCTCCCAGGGCGCGTCACCGACGTTCCGTGGGGCATGGTGTTCCCCGGCGCGGGCGAAGCGCCGCGCCATCCCTCGCAGCTCTACCAGTTCGCGCTCGAAGGCCTGACGCTCTTCATCGTGCTGTGGTGGTTCTCGTCCAAGCCGCGCCCGCGCGGGCAGGTCTCCGCGATGTTCCTTCTCGGCTACGGCGTGCTGCGCTTCGTCGCGGAGTTCGCGCGCGAGCCCGATTCCTTCATCGGTTACCTGGCGCTCGGGCTCACCATGGGCCAGTGGCTATGTCTCGCCATGATCGCCGCCGGCGCAGCGCTGCTCATATGGAGTCGCCGCTAGCCCCGGTTTTCGGGGCCGTGCTGCCCGTATTCGGCCTCGTCGCCTGCGGCTATGTCGCCGGGCGTTTCCACATCGTGACGCAGGCCTCGAGCCAGGCGCTCAACCAGTTCGTCTACGCCTTTGCGCTTCCGTCCATGCTCTTCGTCGCGGTGTATCGCGGCTCGCTCGAGGAGATCCTGAGCGGCGCTTTCCTTCTCGCCGTGATCCTCGCCACGGTGCTCACCGCCGGCACCGGCTTCGCGCTTTCGGCGTTGAGCGGCGCGACGCCGGCCGAAAGCACCATGCGCGCGCTGAACGCCTCGTTCGCCAACACGGGCTACCTCGGCATCCCGCTCGTCACCGTGGCGTACGGCGAGCGCGCCGCCCTGCCGGCCGCGCTCGCGACCGTGGCGACCAACCTGGTGTCGTTCGCCCTCGCCATCGTCTGCCTCGAGCTCTTCGTCAACCCGCAGCGCGGCGGCGTGCGCCGCGCGCTGAAGGGCGTGATCATGAGCCCGCTCATCTGGCCGATCTTCCTCGCGATCCTGCTCGTCGGTCTGCAGGTCAAGATTCCGCTGCCTGCCGAGCGCTTCGCCACGCTGCTTGCGGCTGCCGCCGGACCGTGCGCGCTCTTCGCGATCGGCCTTTTCGTATCCGAGCTCTCGATCCGCGCCGGCGCGGCCGCGAGCTGGCAAACCACGCTCCTCAAGCTCGTGCTGCACCCGCTTCTCATGGCGGCGCTGGTTTTCGGGCTGCTGCCGGTCGACGCCCTGTGGGCCAAGATTGCGGTCGTGTGCGCGAGCCTGCCGCTCGGCGCCACCGCCTTCGTGCTAGCGCAGCGCTACAACCTGCTTGAGGCGGAGACCTCGACTGGCGCGGTGGTTTCCACCGCGGCATCCCTTTTTACGGTTTCCCTCGTAATGGCGCTCCTCGCCTAAGCGAGCGCCTGCTCGAGCAGCCGGGCGACGTGCACGGCTTCCCGGCCGGTGCCGTCGGCGATCTGGTGCCGGCAGCTCGTGCCGTCGGCGAGCACGATCGCCTCCTTGCTCGACCGCACGGCGGGCAAAAGGCTCATCTCGGCCATCTTCATCGAGACGTCGTAATGCTCCGCCTCGTAGCCGAAGCTTCCCGCCATGCCGCAGCAGCTTGTTTGCACGGTCTGCACCCCGAGCCCGGGAACCAGACGCAGGACCTTCTCGACCGCGGGCATCGCATCGAATGCCTTCTGGTGGCAGTGGCCGTGCAGCAACGCGTTCCTCTTCATCTCCCGGAACTTCAGCTTGCCGGGGTTCTGCGCCAGGTACTCCTCGAAGAGATACGAGTTCTTCGCGAGCGCGTCGCTCACCAGAACGGGAAACTCGTCGCGCAGCGAAAATAGGCACGACGGCTCGAGGCCGACGATCGGCGTGCCTTTCGCAACGTAAGGCGAAAGCGCCTCGATCATCTTGCGCGCCTCGCGCTTCGCCTTATCGACCATACCGACGGATAGGAACGTGCGTCCGCAGCACAGGTCACGCGGCGCATAGACGCGGCGACCGGAGGCTTCGAGCACCTTCATCGCCGCACGCGCGTTCTGCGGCTCGAAGTAGCGATTGAACGTGTCGACGAAAAGCACCGCGTCTCCGTCCGGGCTTCCTTCGTCCACGAAAAAATCACCGCGCCACTTCGGCAGCGCTCGTTTTGCCGAAAAGCCGAGCGTGGACTTCGTAGCCGTGGAGACCAGGTTCGAAAGCGGCGCGAGCCGCGCCGCCCACGGCGCGTAGCGGGGCAGGTAGCCGATGGCGCGGTCGCGCGCGCTCCAGCCGTGGCTTGCCTTGTAGTGCGCGAGGTATTCAATCTTCATGCGCGCCATATCGACGCCGGTCGGGCATTCGCGCTTGCACCCTTTGCACGAGACGCAGAGCTCGAGCGCGTCCTTGACCGTATCGAGCGCCACCTGGTTTGAGAGCGCGAGGCGCAGCGTGTTGGCGCGGCCGCGCGTGAGGTGCTGCTCGTCCATCGTCGCGCGATACGACGGGCACATCGTGCCGGCGTCGAACTTGCGGCAGTGGCCGTTGTTGTTGCACATCTCCAC
>DASRIR010000006.1:0-20987 GCA_035649875.1 Burkholderiales bacterium
AGAATCCGGTCGACGCCCATCTCCATCACGCAGCAAAGCAGCGCCGGGGTGGAGAAGTTGCCGCTGGTGGTGATCCAGAAGTGCTCGCGGAAGGTGTCGCGGAACGGGGTCGGGCGGTTGCCCTGGCGCTGCAGCGCCATGTCGATGCGCCAGAGCGAGAACGGTAGCGACTCGCCGAGGTGGCCCAGGATGATCTTGAGCCGCGGGTACGCGTCGAACAGGCCCGAGAGCACGAGCCGGATGCCTTGCGTCGCGGTCTCCACGGTGAATCCCCATGCCGCGGTCATCAGGTTGGGAAACTGCTCGAGGTAGTCCTTGTAATAGGCCTCGATCACAGCCTTGTGAGGCACGGCCGGGTGCATGTAGAGCGGAACGTCGAGCGCCTGCGCGCGCTCGAAGATTGGCCAGAAGCGCTTGTCGTCGAGGAACAGATGGCTCGCGCCGATCGTGGTGAGGCCGTGCACCATGCCGCCCTTGAAGCCGAGCTTCGTCACCGCGCGCTCGAGCTCGTCGGCAGCCGCTTTCGGATCGGCCGTAGTGGGCAGCACGGCGAAGCCTTCGAATCGTCCCGGGTGGTTCCGGACCGCGGCGTGCAGTCGATCGTTCGCGCGGCGCGCGAGGGGCACGGCGGTTTCCGCGTCGACGCGCTGCAGGGCCGGCGCGCCGTGCGAGAGCACCTGCAGATCGATGCCGGCCTCGTCCATTTCCTTCAGCCGCAGGGTGCCGAGATCGAGCAGGCGCTCGTGCATGGTGGGATTGCGCATCTCCGGGCCGCGTTCCTTGAAGTGGGACGCGACTTCCTGGTCCCAGTAATGTTCTTCGAGAGCGATGACCTTCATGGTCTAATCCTAACCGGATTGATCCAAACCAAGCATCGCGTCGACGGCAGCGGCAAGCGCTGGGTGACGTTCGTCACCGGCATCGCCAACGACCTCACCATGTGGGACGGCCAGGTCCCGGCGCTCGAGGGCGATTTCAGCATCCTGCGCTATGACCTGCGCGGCCACGGGGGTAGCGAGTCCACGGCCGGGGACTATACGATCGATATTCTGGTGCAGGACCTCCGGAGGCTTCTCGACTCACGAGGTATTGAGAAAACCTCGGTCGTCGGTCTGGGCCTCGGCGGCGCGATCGCGCAGGCTTTTGCGATCCAGCATCCCGACCGCGTGGAGCGCCTGATGCCGTGCTGCTGCCGCGCGCGCATGGCCCCGGACTTCGCCGCGATGTGGCACAAGCTGCGCGAAACGGTGCAGAACAACGGCCTCGAAACCATCGTCGAGCCCACGGTGCAGCGCTGGTTCTCGGAGGATTTCAAGGCCGCGCATCCCGATGTGCTGGAAAAGATCCGCAAGATGATTCGGGGCACCACGCAGCAGGGCTATCTCGGCGTCACCGCCGCCTTCCTCGGCCTCGACGTGGAGGACCGGTTGCCCGAGATCAAGGCGCCCACGCTGTATGTGAGCGGGGCCGAGGACAAGCTCGGCGGTCCTCCGCCTCTCATGGAAAATCTTTCCAGGAAAATCAGCGGCGCACGCCACGTCTCGGTTCCGAAGGCGGCGCACATCGCTAATATTCAGAATCCGGACGGCTTCAACGCCGTGCTCAAAGGATTTCTCGAGGGGAGCAGATGAGATTACTGCTGATCCTGCTGGTCTTCGTCGGCGGCGCGGCGCTCGCGCAGCCCTATCCAAGCAAGCCGGTACGCTGGATCGTGCCGACGGGCCCGGGCAGCGCGGTCGACGTGAATGCGCGGCGCGTTACGCCGAAGCTCGCCGAAGCGCTCGGCCAGCCGGTGATCGTCGAAAACCGCCCGGGCGCGAACAGCATGATCGGCGCGCGCGACGCCGCGCGCGCGGCGCCGGACGGCTACACGTTGTTCCAGGCTGTGGTGAACAACGCGATCAACGACGCGCTCGCGCCCGACCCATGCTGCGTGCTGAACGACAAGCTGGTACCGGTCACACGTCTCTACACGACCCCGCTCGTCATGGTGGTGCATCCGGGCGTGCAAGCCACCACCCTGCAGGAGTACGTCGCCCTCGCCAAGGGGAAGCCCAATTCGCTGACGTACGCGCACGGCGGCACCGGAGCCATTACGCAAATGGTGGGCGAGCTCCTCAAGCTCACCGCCGGTATCCAGGTGCGCGAGGTTCCGTACAAGGCGATCGGGGCCGAGCTTCCGGATCTCACCGGCGGACACGTCAGCACCGCGTTCCTCTCGCCGGTCGTGATTCGAGACATGGTGCGCGCCGGCAAGCTGAGGGCGCTCGCGATCGCGGACCGGCAGCGGCTCGGCATTCTGTCGGAGGTGCCGACGATGGCCGAGGCCGGCTATCCGATCGAGGGCCTTGGCTGGAACGGCATCTTCGTGCCGGCCGGCACACCGCGCGCGGTCATCGAGCGCCTCCAGCAGGAGATCGCGCGCGTGCTGCAGCTCAAGGACATCCAGGATGACGCCGCTGCGCTCGGCACGCGCGCGGGCGGCGAGAAACCCGAGGAATTCGCCGCCTTCGTGCGCTCCGAAGTGCAGAAGTGGGGCAAAGTCGTCAAGGACGCGGCCATCAAAGCGCAGTAGGAGAGGAAATGAAAGCTCTCGTTTTCCTGTTTGGACTTCTGGTCGCAACGGCTTGCCAAGCGCAGGGGTGGCCCAACAAGCCGGTGCGCGTGATCGTCAACGTCGCCGCGGGCGGCGTGGCCGACGTCACCATGCGCGTGCTCGGCGCGCGCATGACCGAGACGCTCGGCCAGCCGTTCCTGGTCGAGAATCGCGCCGGCGGCGACGGCTACATCGGCTTCGACGCGGTGGCGCGCGCCGACGCCGACGGCCATACGCTGCTCTACTCGCCGGGCTCGAGCATGATGATCGCGCCGCACATCGTGAACCGGCCCGACCTCGATCCGTTGAAGGCGCTGGCGCCGATCGCGGCCACCGGGCGCGTGTCGCTCTACGTCATCGCGCATCCGGAGCGGCCGTTCAAGAACCTGAACGAGCTCCTCGCGTACGCGCGCGCGAATCCGGGCAAGGTCAACTACGGCACGCCGGGCAACGGCACCTCGCCGCATATCGCGACCGAGGTGTTCAACCGCGAGGCCAAGGTCAAGCTGAGCCACGTGCCTTACAAGGGCGCAGGCCCGGCGCTGCAGGACCTGATCGGCGGGCAGATCGACGTGGTGTTCGATCCGGGCGTGGGCCTCGCGCCGGCGCGAGCGGGCAAGGTGCGCATGATCGCGATCGCCGGACCGCAGCGCCACCCGGACTTCCCGGACATCCCCACCCTCGAGGAGAGCGGCATCAAGGGCGTCGACGGCGGCCCGCATTTCGGGCTTTACGGCCCTGCGGGAACGCCGAGAGAGGTCACCTCGAGAATCAATGCGGAGCTGCTGAAGGCGATGCAGCATCCGCCGGTGCGCGAGCGCTTCAAGACGCTCGCGGTCGACGTCGCCGAGCCGATGAGTCCGGAGCAGTTCGCCGCGTACGTGCGCGGCGAGCATGCGCGTTATGCCAAGCTGATTCCGGAGCTCGGGATCAAGAGCCAGTAAAGCGCAGCACGCGCTCGGCGGCGAGCGTCTTCGCGGTGTCCTTCTTCGATAGGCCCCAGTGGTCGATGCGCCCCGGCGGCCATTTCCAGTCCTCCGGCGCGCCGATCCGGTAATCGTCGCCGACCTCGCTGACTTCGGCGGTGTATTCCACGATGCCGCCCCACGGGGCGATGAAGTAGCCGAACACGTTGTTGCCGGGCCCATGGCGTCCCGGTCCCCACACCGGCTCGAAGCCCGCCTCGCGCAGGCGCGAGATGCCGCGCATCACCGCATCGAGGTCCGGCATTTCGAACGCGATGTGGTTGAGCGAGGCGAATTCCGACTTCGCGTAAGCCACGCAGTGGTGCTTGCGGTTGCAGCGCAGGAAGCGCATGTGGCCGGTGCGGTCGGATACCCTGAAGCCGAGCTTCTCGACCGCGAAGCGCTCCGCGGCCTCCACGTCGGTCGAGTTCACCACCGCGTGCGTGAGCTGGATCGGCTGGTCCCTGCCGGGCAAGGGCGCCGGACTCGAGGTCTCGACGATGAAGCGATAGTTCTGCGCTTCCGGCCCGCGGATCTCGAAGCCCTTGCCGCCGCCGGGGACGTCGTAAGCGGTATTCGCTTTTCCGAGCTTGGCGATTTCTTCCGGGCTGCCGGCGAAAGTGATGGCCGCGACCGCCGGCATGGAGGACTTTGCGATCGACAGGATGTACGGGTGGTTTCCAGCGCCACGAAAGAAGCGCGTCGCGCCGGTCGTTCCCGCAGGCACAAGGCCCCACACGCGCTCGAGGAAATCCGCTGCCTGCACGACGTCCGCGAGCTCGAGCTCGACGCTGCGTAGTCTCATCCGAGCTGTTTTGCCATTTCCTTGAGCATGCGGTCAAGCGCGGCCTCGTCGCGCGCGACGCCGTATACATAGTGATCGGGGCGAACGATCGCCGCGGCGCAGGTGTTTTGCTTGAACCATTCGGCGACGAGGCCCTGGCTCGTCTCGAGCCGCACCGTGCGCAGGCCCGCGCCGCCGTCCTTTGGAAACAGGGTGCCATTGGCCGGGTGCGGTTGCGATGAGACAAATCCACTCTCGAGCGACGGGATGAGCTGCTGCCGCGGCACGGTGACGACGTTGCCGCCGGCTTCGGCAAGGTGCCAGCGGTCTCGCGCTTGCGCCTTCTCGACATTGCGCTCGCAGATGACCTTGCCGATGTCTTTTACCGTCGAGATGAGCCGCTTGGCATGCGCCTTGCGCTCGAGCTCGTAGGTGTCGAGCAGGCTGGCCTTCGCTTTGCCCGTGAGCACGTAGTGCAGCTTCCAGCTCAGGTTGGCCGCGTCGCGGATCCCCTGGCACATCCCCTGGCCGGTGAAGGGTGGTTGCTGGTGCGCGGCGTCTCCCGCGAGGAACACGCGGCCCCGGCGCCAGTTGCGCGCGACGAGGGCGTGGAACCGATAGGAAGCCGCACGCCAGAGCTGCGCATCGTCCGGCGTTATCCAGCGCGACAACAGCTTCCAGGCATCCGGTTCTTCATTTTCGTTCAACATCAGCTCCCAGCGCCGGTGCGATCCGACGCCGATCAGATAGGTCGAAGGCCGCGCCGGCTCGCAGTACTGGATGCTGACCTTCGGCAGCTTCTCCAATCCGCGCGGGCTCACGAGCAGGTCGACAACCAGCCAGGGCTGGTCGAACTCGAGATCCTCGTATTCCATGTCCAGAGCGGTGCGCACGGTGCTGCTCGCGCCGTCGCAGCCGACGACGTATTTCGCCGTGAGCGTCCGATCGCGCAGCCGCAGCTCGACCAGATCCTTTCTGGGGACCAACGTCTCCAGCTCGCTGAACGCAATCTCCGCGGCGGCCGCGGCGCGATCGCGCAGCAACGCATCGACCGCCGGCTGGTTGAACACCATGCTCGGCGGCCAGTCGAGCGGCCAGGGCGGCGGCAGCGCGCCGAGGCGCTTGATAAGCTGGCCGTCGACGCCGTAGTACTCGGAAGGCGTGAAGGGCGCGGTATGCGGCGCCACGGCGTCGGCGATGCCGAGGTCCTCGAATACGCGCATGATCTCGTGATCGAGCGCGAACGCGCGCGGCTTGTCGTAGACCGCCTGCTCGCGCTCGATCGCGACGGTCTTCAGGCCGAGGCTGCCGAGCAGGGCGGTGCAGACCGCGCCGGTCGGACCGAGGCCGACCACGGCCACGTCGAAGCTATCATTCATTTCCGCAAGCATGCCATTCAAACCGCCTCCGCTCGCCTGCGATGCGCACTGCCACGTGTTCGGCCCGGCAGCGAAGTTTCCCTACGACCCGAGGGCAGCCTATACGCCGGAGGATGCGCCGCTCGAATCGCTATGGAAATTGCATTCCTCCCTAGGACTTGAAAGGGCCGTCATCGTCCACGCGAGCTGCCACGGCGCCGACATGCGGGTCACGCTCGACGGGATTGCGCGCTCGGGCGGCCGCTACCGCGGAACGGCGATCATCGACGAGACGTACACCGAAAAGGACTTCCAGCGAATGCACGACGGCGGCATCCGCGGCGTGCGCTTCAATTTCGTGCGGCATCTCGGCGGCCGGCCCGAGATGGGGTTTTTCCGGAAGACGGTAGGCCGCCTGCAGGCCATGGGCTGGCACCTCATTCTCCATCTCGATGCGCAGGACCTGATCGAGTTCGACAGCCTGTTTCGCAACCTGCCGGTGCCGTTCGTGATCGATCACATGGGGCGGGTCAAGGCCGCCGACGGGCTGGAGCAGCCGGCCTTCACGACGCTCCTGGGTTTTCTCAAGAGCGAAAATGCGTGGGTGAAGATCTGCGGCGCCGAGCGCGTATCGTCGAAAGGCCCGCCGTTCACTGACGCGGTGCCGTTCGGCCGCGCGCTGGTCGAGGCAGCGCCCGACCGCGTGCTCTGGGGCACCGACTGGCCGCACCCGAACGTGAAATGGATGCCCGACGACGCCGCGCTGGTGGACCTCTTCCCGCTGATGGCGTCCGAGCCGGCGCTGCAGAAGAAGATCCTGGTCGACAACCCGGCCCGGCTGTACGGGTTCTAGGCCGTGATCCTCGAATGCGCGGTGCTCGACGTGAAGCCCGGCCGGAGCGCGGACTTCGAAGCCGCCTTCGCCAAGGCGCAGGCCATCATCCGCGCATCGCCCGGCTACGTTTCCCACGAGTTGCAGCGCTGCCTGGAAAACCCCAACCGGTACCTGCTGCTGGTGCGCTGGCGCCGGCTTGAGGATCACACCGAGGGCTTCCGCAAGTCCGCGCCCTACCAGGAGTGGAAGCGGCTCCTGCACCATTTCTACGATCCGTTCCCGGCTGTCGAGCACTACGAGCCCGTCCGATGATGGACGTGCAACCGATCGTCGACTGGCTGATCGGCGGGGCGGGCCCGGCGACTGACCCGGAGGACGTGGTCAAGGTGCTGTGCGAGCGCATGGTCGAATGCGGCATCCCGCTCGACCGCCTGGCGCTTTTCGTCAGGCCGCTACACCCGAACGTCGCGGCGCGCGCCTTCTACTGGCGTCGCGGTGCGGCCGAGATCGAGGTGAACGAGGAGGACCACAGTTTCACGGGAAGCGAGGAGCAGCTCACCAGCCCGATCCACGTGGTGCGAACCACGCGTCGCGAGATCCGCCGCCGGCTCGAGGACCCGGCGGCGACGCTCGACTTTCCGGTGCTGCAGGAGCTGCGCGCGCAAGGGATCACCGACTACCTCATCATGCCGCTCGAGTTCATGAATGGCGAGATTCACGGCATGAGCGTCGCGACGCGCGCGGCCGGCGGCTTCGGCGACGGCGAGATCGCCGCGATCCGGCGCATCAAGCCCGCGCTCACCCGGTTGGTGGAAGTGTTCGGCTTGACGCGCAAGGCGACGAACATCCTCGACGCGTACCTCGGCAGCCATGCCGGCGAGAAGGTGCTGCAGGGACGGATCCGCCGCGGCGACGCCGAGCGCATCCACGCGGTGATCTGGTTCTGCGACCTGCGCGACTCCACGCCGCTCGCCGATGGGCTCGCCCCGGAAGCGTTCCTCGCGCTGCTCAACGAGTACTTCGAATGCGTGCTCGGCCCGGTGCTCGAGCGCGACGGCCACGTACTGCGCTTCATCGGCGACGCCGCGCTCGCCATCTTCCCGGTGGGCGGCGATCCCGCCGACGCGGCGACGCGCGCGGTGGAGGCCGCACGCGATGCGCTCGCGCGCATGGCGGCGCTGAACGAAGGCCGGCGCGCTGCCGGCGCTCCGGAGCTGCGCTTCGGCATCGGCCTGCACCTGGGCGACGTGCTCTACGGCAACATCGGCACGCGCACCCGCATCGAGTTCACCGTGATCGGCGCTGCGGCGAACGAGGCGGCGCGCATCGAGGCGCTGTGCAAGGCGCTGGGCTCGCCGCTCGTGGTCTCGGAGCCGGTCGCCCGGCACACACGCCATGCGTGGCGCCGGCTCGGCAGCCACGCGCTGCGCGGCGTGGAGAAGCCGGTCGAGCTGCTCACTCTGTAGAGGAGTCGCCCGCTAAATCGTGTTCTCGAGGCGCACCGAGCGGCGCACCAGCTCTTCCCAGAGATCGTCGGTCTTGCGCGTGAGCAGGGCAGCGTCGGGCTCGAGCACGTACCACGCGCCTTTCTTGATCTCGTCGCGCAGCTCGTCGGCGCCCCAAGCGACCAGCCCTGCGACGAAGCGGGCACGCGCCGGCCCGGATTCGATCAGTCGGTCCACGATCTCCCCGTCCGCGGCGGCGTAAAGGCCCGGCATCATTTCGAACGAGTTGCCGCCGGGATTTTCGGCGCGCGGCACCAGCGCGAAGATCACCTCGGAGTGGATCGGCCCGCCCAGGTAGACGGTCTTCTGCGACAAGGTGGCGTCGGTGGGCCGGTTGACGATGAATCCGGCGTGCTGCCCGCCGCCGATCGGCGTCACGACCAGCACGGTAGAGCCGTAGAGCTTGTCCTGCAGCTGCGGCTTCGCCACGAGGATCAGCGGCTTTTCGAGGTCGGCGGCGCCGGCGCGCGGCATCCACCCGAGGGCGAGGGCAAGAAGGACGTAGGCTAGTTTCCTCATGGTCGTCTCCTAAGCTCGGCTTGATCGTCGCGCACCCAGGTTTGCGCATTGCTTCCGCAGCCTGCTCAGGCGTTACGAATGAAACAGTAGAATCTGCACATGGCACGCATCATCGGCGGCATCGGCACCTCGCACGTCCCTACGATCGCCATGGCGTTCGACAAAGGCAAGCAGGAAGACCCGGACTGGAAGCCGCTCTTCAAGGGCTACGAGCCGGTGGCGAAATGGCTGGTGGAGAAGAAGCCCGACGTGCTGTTCTTCTGCTTCAACGATCACGCCACTACGTTCTTCTTCGATCACTACCCGACCTTCGCGCTCGGCGTCAGCGAGGAGTACCGCATCGCCGACGAGGGCCTCGGGGTGCGCAACATTCCGCCGCTGAAGAGCCATGCGGCGCTGTCGCGCCACATCGCGCGCTCGCTGGTCAACGACGAGTTCGACATCACGATCTTCCAGGACCTGCCGCTCGACCACGGCCTGCATTCGCCGCTGACCATGATGTGGCCGAAGAGCCCGGACTGGCCCGGCGCGGTCATCCCGCTCGTCGTCAACGTGGTCCAGCAGCCGCTGCCGACGCCGCGCCGCTGCTACAAGCTCGGCAAGGCGATCGGAAAAGCGATCCGCAGCTATCCTGAGGATCTCAAGGTCGCGATGGTCGGCACCGGGGGCCTGTCGCACCAGATGATCGGCGAGCGCGCCGGCTTCAACGACGAGAGCTGGGACCGCGAGTTTCTCGAGCTGATCGAGCGCGATCCCGAGCGCCTGGCCAGCATGTCGGTCGAGGATTTCATGGAGCGCGGCGGCAACGAGGGCGCCGAGGTGATCATGTGGCTCATCATGCGCGGCGCGCTCGACGCGCGCGCGAAGAAGCTGCATCAGAACTACTACCTGCCGATGACGACGGCGATGGCCGTCGCGCTCTTTGAGTAAGTACGTCTTCGACCTCGAGCGCAGCGCGCGGGGCCTGCGTCTCAACCGCTTCCTGAACGGCCTCACCCGCAAGGAGAACCGCGAGCTCTTCCTGAAGAGCCCGGACGAGGCCATGAAGCATCTATCCGCTCAAGAGCAGGACATGGTGCGCCGCCTCGACTGGAAGGCCTTGCAGGACTACGGCGCGAGCTTTTTCTGCCTCGAGAAGCTCGCGCGCACGAAGGGGGTGTCCAACCCCGAGATGGTCGCCGCCTTCCGCGGCGAGACGCTCGATCAGTTCCTCAAGACTCGCCGCGTTCCCGGCGCACGTTGAAATGAAGACGCTCATCGGGGATTACCCCGTCACCAAGCAGTTCCGCACGCGCACCGACCGCTTCGAGTTCGCGCAGTACCAGGGAAGCGTCGCCACCGCCTTCAAGCGCGTGGTGCGCAACCTCGAGTTCGACGTCGCCGAGATGGCGATCATGACCTTCCTGGTCGCCAAGGCCTTCGACAAGCCTTATCGCCTGCTGCCCTTCGTGGTGATGGCGCGGTTTCAGCATCCTTACCTGATGTTCAATGCCGAAAAGACGCCGTCGTTGACACCGGAGCAGCTTGCCGGGAAGCGAGTCGGGGTGCGCTCCTACTCGGTGACGACCGGCGCCTGGATCCGCGGCATCCTGGCCGAGGACCACGGCGTCGACCTCTCGCGCATCCAGTGGGTGACGTTCGAGGAGCCGCACGTCGCCGAATTCCGCGACCCGCCGAACGTTCAGCGCGCCCCCGCCGGCAAGGACATCAACGCGATGCTCGCCGCGGGCGAGCTCGACGCCGCGATCCTCGGCGCGGTTGCCACCGACCCGAAGCTCAAGCCCGTGATCCCGGCGCCCGAGGCTGCGGGCAAGCGCTGGGGCGAGAAGCACGGCGCGATCCAGCTCAACCATCTGGTCGGGGTGAAGAACACGGTTTCCAAGGCGCAGGCGGATGACGTGTATGGGCTCCTGCTGCAAAGCAAGAAGGCCGCAGGCGATCCACCCATGCTGCCGCACGGTCTGGAGGCCAATCGCCGCAATCTCGAAATCGCGATCGATTGCGCCTACAAGCAGAATATGATTCCGCGCAGGTTCAAGGTAGAGGAGCTCTTCGAATGAAACAGGTTCTCCTGGCGTGCTTGCTGGCGCCGCTGCTCGCTGTCGCACAAACCTATCCGGCGAAGCCGGTGCGCATCGTGGTGCCGTTCGCGCCGGGCGGTGGCTCGGATTTCACCGGGCGGCTGATCGCAGCGAAGCTCTCCGAGCGCATGGGTGCGCAATTCGTGGTCGAAAACCGCGCCGGCGCCGGCGGCAACCTCGGCGCTTCGGAGGTGGTGAAGGCTGCGCCCGACGGCTACACGCTGCTGCTCATCTCGGCGAGCTACACGGTGAACCCGAGCGTGTACAAGCTCAACTTCGACCCGGTGAACGACATCACCCCGATCATCCAGATCTCGGGCGGGCCCTACGTCGTCGCGGTCCACCCGTCGGTGCCCGCCAACACGCTGGCCGAGTTCGTCGCCTACGCCAAGAAGGAGCCGGCGAAGATCGCGTACGGCACCTCGGGGCAGGGCAGCATCATGCACGTCGCGAGCGAGTATTTCCTCGACGCGGCAAAGATCAAGGTGCTGCACGTGCCCTACAAAGGTACCGGGCCGGCGCTGCAGGACACGATCGGCGGCCAGGTCCAGCTCGTCTTCGGCGCGATTCCCGCGACTCTGCCGCACGTGAGAGCCGGGCGCCTGCGCGCGCTGGCAGTCACGACCGCGAAGCGCGTGGCCGTCGCTCCTGACCTGCCGACGGTGGCCGAGTCCGGCTATCCAGGCTACGAGGTGACCAACTGGCACGGCTTGGTCGGGCCTAAGGGCCTGCCAAAGGAAGTCGTGGAGCGGGTGAACCGCGAGATCAACGAACTCATCACGAGCGAAGACATGAAAAAGCACATGGCGACCGAGGGCTTGGAGCCCGCCGGCGGCTCGCCGGCGCGCTTCGCCGACATTCTCAAGACGGAAGCCGCGCGCTGGGGGAAGGTCGTTCAGCAGGCGGGCATCAAGGTCGAATAGGGATCCGCGAATGAAATCGCTCTTCGTTGCGCTGCTAGTCGCACCCGCGTTCGCGTTTGCGCAGGCCTATCCCACGAAGCCGGTGCGCATCGTGCTGCCCTTCGGGCCGGGCGGCATCGCCGACATCACCACTCGCACCATCGCGCCGAAGCTCGGCGAGGGGCTCGGGCAGCAGGTCGTGGTCGAGAACATGCCCGGCGCGGGCGGGATCCGCGCCGCCGAGACGGTGGCGAAGGCCGAGCCCGACGGGCACACGCTGCTCCTGCTCACCAACGGCAACGCGGTGAGCCAGGCGCTCTTCAAGTCGCTGCCTTACGACCCGGTGAACGATTTCGCGATGATCTCCACCGTGGGCTTCTTCAGCATGGTGATCGTCACGCGGCCCGAGTCGTCGGCGAAGACGCTGAAGGAAGCGATCGCCATGGCGAAGGCGAATCCCGGCAAGATGAACATCGGCACCATCACGCCGGGCGGCACGCAGCACCTCGCGGGCGAGCTCTTCCGCTCCACCGCTGGAATCGACGCGCTGGTGATTCCGCACAAGACGACGGGCGAAGTGATCGTCGCCGCGCGCAACGGCAACGTCGATCTCGCGGTCGATTTCATCGCGCCGCTGCTCTCCAGCATCAAGTCGGGGACTCTGCGCCCGCTTGCCGTCACCGCCGGCAAGCGCTTCCCCGGCCTGCCCGACGTGCCGACCGCGATCGAGGCCGGCGTCGCCGGCTACGACGTCGCCTCGTGGAACGCGATGGCCGCGCCCGCGAAGACGCCGCGCGCCGTGGTCGACCGGGTGAACCAGGAGCTCAGAAAGACGATTGCCTCACCGGAGGTGCAGAAGCGCTTCGAAGAGCTCGGCGTCGACGCGCGTACCGGCACGCCCGAGCAGCTGCGCGAGTTCTTCATCAGCGAGTCGCAGCGCTGGAGCCGGGTGGTCGAGGCCGCGAAGATTCCGAAGCAGTAGCTTTACTGGCGAATGCCGAGCGCGCCAACGAGCTTGTCGTAGAGCTCGTACTGCTCGCGCACGAACTGCTCCGTCGCGGCGGGCGAGCGGATCGCGGCGATGCCGCCGATGCGGGCGTTGCCCTGCTGCCACTCGGGATCCTTGGCGAGCCGACCGAACACCTCGGTCCATTTGTCGACCACTTCGCGCGGCAGGCCGGGCGGGCCCATGAGCGCGGTCCATCCCACGATCTTGTTCATGTCGGGGAAGCCGGTTTCGCTCGCGCTCGGCACCTCCGGCAGCTCCGGCAGGCGCGACGGCGTCACGAAGAGCGCCCGCACCGCGCCGGCCTTGACCTGCGGGATCACCGTCGGCGCGTTGTTGCACGCGAACTGCACCTGCCCGCCGAGCACCGCAGTCGTCACCTCGCCGCCGCCCTTGTAATGGATGCCGACCGCGTGGTCCTTGGTGAGCTTGGCGAGCGTCATCAGGTATTGCGCCGCCATGTTCTGGCTGGTGCCGGGGCCGGCGGTGGAGAAGTTGAGCTTGCCGGGGTTGCGGCGGATCTCTTCGATCAGCTCGGCGGCGCTGCGCCAGGGCGCGTCGCCCTTGACGAAGCACATGTACGGGTTCAGCTCGATGAGCGAGAGCATGCTGAACTCGTTCCAGCGGTACTGGAGCTTGGAGTCGAGCGCCGGCAGGATCGCGTGCGTGGCGATGCGCGCCACGAGCAACGTATAGCCGTCGGGCGCGGCGTTCCTCACCGCCATGGCGCCGATCGCGCCGGAGGCGCCGGTGCGGTTGACCGGCACGATCGGCTGGTTGTTGAGGTACTTCGAAGCGTGCGCCGCGACGTTGCGACCCGAGAGGTCCGAGTCGCCGCCGGCAGCGAACGGGATCACGAACGTGATCGGCTTGGACGGATACCCCTGCGCGAACGCGGCCGCGCTCGCGAGCAGCGCGGCACCGAAGACAATTGGTTTCACGATATCCTCCCCGCGTGAATTATGAACCAGTGCGCGGCCCAGGTGTTTGGTACGGGCGCGAGCTCGCCGCGCGCGGGGACTGGATCCGACACTTTCGCCCCGAAGAGCTCGACGAGATCGGCGCCGCGGTGCGCGCGACGAGCGGGACGGAGCTGGCGGCGATCAGGAAGGAAAGCTTTGCCTTGCCGCGGCTGGGGCCGGTGCTGCGCGGGATTCTCGCCGAGCTGCTCGAGGGCCGCGGCTTCATCCTGCTGCGCGGCCTGCCGGTCGCGCGCATGACGCGCCGCGAGCAGGCGGCGGCGTACCTCGGACTCGGCTCCTGGCTCGGCGTTTTCCGCTCGCAGAACGCGAAGGGCCATCTCCTCGGCCACGTAAAGGACCTCGGGCTCGACATCGCCGATCCCGGCGTGCGCTACTACCAGACGCGCCGCAAGCTCGAGTACCACACCGATTCGGTGGACGTCGTCGGCCTGCTCTGCCTGCAGGCCGCGAAGAGCGGCGGCGAGAGCTACCTCGCGAGCTCGATGACTCTCTACAACGAGGTGCTAGCCCGCCGCCCGGATCTATTGCCGGCGCTGTTCGAGCCTTTTCCGACCGACCGGCGCGGCGAAGTGCCGCTCGGCATGAAGCCGTGGTTCGACATGCCGATCTTCCACCGGCATGCCGGTCGACTCTCGTGCATCTACGTGCGCCAGTACATCGAGTCCGCGCAGGCGCAGTTCCCCGAGGCGCGGCGCTTCTCGCGCGCACAGCGCGAGGCGATGGATCTCCTCGACGAGCTCTGCAACGACCCCGAGATCCATCTCGCCATGGACTTCCGTCCGGGCGACATCCAGCTTCTGCACAACCACCAAATCCTGCATTCGCGCGGCGACTTCGAGGACTGGCCCGAGCCCGTGCGCCGGCGCCATCTCCTGCGCCTATGGCTCGCGCCAGGCGAGGCGCGGCCGCTGCCCGAGGTGTTCGCGCCGCGCTACGGCGGCGTCGCGCCGGGCGCGCGCGGCGGCATCTTCCTCGAGGGAACGACGCTCAAGGTGCCCCTCGAGGCCGAGTAGCCTCTAGAGCCAGCGCCGCACGCGCTTGCGGTAGGCGGTGAACTTGTCGTCGAAACGCTCCTCGAGCGCGCGCTCCTCGGGATCGATCTGGAAGCGGTCGATGTACATCACGAACAGGCCGACCAGCGCGAGCGCGCCGAAATTCCCGATGAACAGGCCCCAGCCGGCGAGCACGAGCGCCATGCCGAGGTACATCGGGTTGCGCGTCCAGCGATAGATCCCGCCCGTGACGAGCGCGGAAGCCTCGTCCGGCTTGAGCGGGTTCAGCGTAGTGCGCGCGCGGCCGAACTGCGCCACGCCCGCGACGCCCACCGCGACGCCCGCGGCGGCGGTGGCGGCGGCGAAGCCCCACGGGACGCCGAACTCGAAGAGCGGTAGCACCCACGCCGCGCCGAGCATCAGCGCGCCCACGCATGCCGCCACCACCGGCGGCGGAACGCGGTTTTCTAGCCACTCAGCCACTGGAGCCCCGCGAATCCCGGCTCGCGTTCCCAGGGAACCGGCTTGCCGGCAAGAAACGCTTCTTCCCACGGATGACCGAGCGCGCGGTCGAGGCGCGGCTTCTCCGCGCGCACGCCGGCATCCCACTCCGCCATCTGGCGCGCTTCGGTGGCATCTAGCTGGAAGCTGAAACCGAATCCCGCTTTTCCTTCCGTCGTCAGCACGCGTGCGACGAGCGCTTCCTGCCCCGACGCAAGGCGCAAGGACTGTACGTGGGTGAACGCTAGATTAATGGGCTGAGTCCGCTGCGCGTGACGCGGCCGTGGAGCTCGCGGCCGAGCGCCTGCTCGCACATCTCGGCGGCGGCGAGAAGTCCATCGAGGTCGATGCCGGTGTCGATGGCCATCGATTCGAAGAGGTTCACCAGGTCCTCGGTGCAGACGTTGCCGGTGAAGCCGCCGCCGTACTTCACCTTCGCCGGATGGCCGCCCACGCCGCCGAACGACGAGTCGAAATGGCGCACGCCGGCGTCGTAGGCGGCGACGTAGTTCACGAGGCCGGTGCCGCGCGTATCGTGGAAGTGGGCGATCGGAATTACGCTCTTTACTTTGGAAAACATGTTTTTGACGGCAGCGGGCGTCGCCATGCCCGTTGTATCGCCGAGCGCGACATGCTCTACACCGAGCGCGCGAAACCGCTCCACGTCAGCGATCACGGAGCCGCTGTCGACCTTGCCCTCGAACGGACAGCCGAATGCCACCGACACGGTGCCGACCATGCGGAAGCGGCCCTTGGCGGCCTGCGCCATGTCGGCGATGTTCTGCCACTGCTCCGCGCGCGTGCGGTTCAGGTTCTTCTGCGTGTGCGACTCGGTCGCGGACACGAGCAGGCTGATCTCGTTCGCGCCGTGACCGGCTTCCAGGTCGGCGATCGCACGCTCCACGGCCTTCACGTTGGCGCACGTAGCCTTGTAGTAGACCGAAGGCAACCGGGCCAGCGTCCGGAGGAGTTCGCTCGCGTCAGCGAATTGAGGGACGACTTTCGGGTTGGAGTACGAGGTCGCCTCGACGCGCCGGAAGCCGAGCGCGGCGAAGCGCTCGACCAGCGCGCGCTTGGTGGCGGTGGCCACGAACGCGGGCTCGTGCTGCAGCCCGTCGCGCGCGAAGCACTCGCAGAGCACGACGGAGGAGCTGCGCTCGGACATCGTTGACATCATCAACTACCTGGTTTACGGTGTCAACGAATGCCGATCGCGATCGAGCGCCGTGACCCGCTGACCCAGGCGCAAGGCGTCGAGGCGGGCTACGCGCAGACCGCGCGCCGCTGGCCGGCGCAGCCGCTGGTGCGCCGCCCGCACTCGGTCTCGGAGCTCTCGGGCCCGCGCGTGCGGGATCGCTTGCCCGAGCTCCGTGGAGATCTTGCCGGCTACGGGGCAAAGCGCGCCCTCGGCCAGCTCATCCGCGTGCGCGTGCGCGTGGTGGACGAGGACGGCGCGCCCCTGCCGGGCACGGTGGTCGAGGCCTGGCACTGCAACGCCGCCGGCAAGTACATCCATCCGAACGACACGCACGACGCGCCGGTCGACCCCAACTTCTACGGCGCGGCGCGCATGGTCGCCGGCGACAGCGGGCTGGTCGAGCTGCGCACCATCAAGCCGGGCGCCTATCCGGTGCCGGACACCAACGGCTGGTGGCGCCCGCCGCACGTGCACTTCTCGGTCTGGGGCCGCGTGTGGCTCTCGCGCCTGGTGACGCAGATGTTCTTTCCCGGCGAGCCGCTGAACGAAGCCGACGCGATCCTGATGGCGATCCGCGACCCGGAAGCGCGCAACCGCTGCGTCGCGCGCCTGGTGCCTTCGAGAACCAACGAGCTCAGCTACGACTACCAGCTCGTCGTGCGCGGCCGCAAGGCGAGCGCGCCCATGCCATGACGCGCCTGGTGCCGACCGCCGAGATGACGCTCGGTCCTTTTTTCCCGCGCGAGTTCGCCGAAGGGGCGAACGATCTCGCCAGGGGTGCGGCGGGCGAGGTGATCGAGGTCACCGGCCGCGTCGCCGAGCTCGACGGCCGGCCGCTCGATAACGTGGTGCTCGAGATCTGGCAGGCGGACGCCGGCGGCCGGCTGGACAACCCGGCGTTTCCCGGCTGGGGCAGGGCGGCGACGAACGCGCAGGGCGAGTACCGCTTCCGCACGATCAGGCCCGGCGCGATTGCAGGGCGCGCGCCGCACATCAATTTCCTCATTCTTTACTCGGGCCTGATGCGTCAGCTGCAGACGGTGATGTTCTTCGGGACCTCCGGGGATCCCGTGCTGCAGGCAGTGGACGCCTCGCGGCGGCATCGCCTGATCGGCGCCCCTGTCGGACCCAATGCCTATCGGTTCGACATCCGGCTGCGCGGCGGTGAAGAGACGCCGTTCTTCGATGACTGAAATCCGCGACCTGCTTTCCTACCGCGTGCACATGGTCGCAAACCTGCTCTCGCGGGGCGCGGAGCTGCGCTACCGGCGCGAGTTCGGCGTGAGCCTGTGGGAGTGGCGCACCGTCGCGCTGCTCGGCGCGGCGGAGGAAGCGCTCTCGCTCGGCCACCTCGCGCGCGCCGCCGGCATCGACAAGAGCCAGATGAGCCGCGTGGTGTCGGGCCTCGCCAAACGGCGTCTCGTGCTGCGCGAAGCACATCCCGGGGACGGACGCGGCGTACATCTGACGCTGACGCGCAGCGGCCGCAAGGTCTACGCGGGCCTGATTCGCGCGGCGTCGGACCGCGATCGGGCGTTTCGCAATTGCCTTTCGGCGAAAGAAAACGACGTTTTCGAAAAAGTCCTGGCGAAGCTCGCCGGCCAGGCGCGCGAGCTGATCGCGGCCGAGAAGGGGCTCAAGTGAAGACGCGCATCACCGAGCTTCTCGGCATCGAGCATCCGATCTTCCAGGCCGCCATGAGCTGGGCTTCCTCCAACGCGCCGCTGGTGATCGCGGTGTCGAACGCCGGCGGCATGGGCGTGCTCGGCGCGGGGCCCATGCGGCCCGAGGATTTTGATGCGGTCTTGAAAACCATCAAGCAGGGAACGTCGAAGCCTTTCGGGGTGAACATTCCGTTGAACGGCGCGCGCGCCCCCGAGCTTCTCGAGATTGCGCTGCGTCACGAGATCCCGGTGATGGTCGCGTCGCAAGGCGGGCCGCGGGAACACCTGCCGCGCTTCCGCGCCGTCGGCACCAAGTGGCTGCACGTGGTGGCGTCGGTCGAGCACGCGAAGAAAGCCGAGGCGGCCGGTGTGGATGCGCTGGTGGTCGACGGCGCCGAAGCCGGCGGCCATCCGCCGCCCTCGGACGTCGGCACCATCGTGCTCGTGCGCCGCATCGTGCGCGCGACGCGTCTGCCGGTGGTCGCGAGCGGCGGCGTCGCCGACGGCGCGGGCGTCGCGGCGCTGCTCGCGCTTGGCGCGGAGGCCGTGCAGCTTGGTACGCGCTTCATCGCCACGCCCGAGGCGAGCGTGCACGAGAACTACAAGCGTGCCGTGCTCGCCGCCGATGTGCACGATACCTGCCTCGTCGGCCCGGCGGCGCTTCCGATCCGGCAGATCCGCAACGCTTTCACGCGCAAATTCGAGGCCGCGCCGGAAAACGAGCGCGAAGCGCTGTTCAAGGCTTCGTCCCTGAAGAAAGCGGCCCTCGAAGGCGACATCGAGTGGGGCAAGGTCGAGGCCGGGCAGAGCGCCGGGCTGGTCGACGACATCCTGCCTGCGGCCGAGGTGATGAAGCGCCTGGTGCAGGAGCTCGAGCAGGCGCGCAAACGACTGGCTTCCTTATGAACGTCCTTCTTGTCGAGAATCGCGGCGCCGTCCGCATCCTGACCATGAACCGTCCGGAGAAGCGCAATGCGCTGAACTCGGAGCTCACCCAGGGGCTGCTCGATGCCCTTCATGCGGCCGATGCCGACGAGTCGGTCGGCTGCCTCGTCCTCACGGGCGCCGGCCCCGGCTTCTGCGCCGGCGCCGATCTTTCCGAGTTCAAGGACCTGCAGCAGGCCGTGGCGGCTGAGAACCGCGCGGAGCTCACCATGCAGCTGCATCTCGCTTTTTCGAGAATCAGAGTTCCCGTGGTGAGCGCCATCAATGGCCATGCGATGGGCGGCGGCGCCGGGCTCGCGATTGCCGCCGACATGGCCGTGATGGCGGAGACCGCAAAGCTCGGCTATCCGGAGCCCAAGCACGGCATCGTTGCGGCGATCGTGATGGCGAACCTGGTGCGCCAGGTCGGACGCAAGGCGGCGTTCGAGCTGGTCGCGCTCGGCGAGCCGATCGACGCGCAGCGCGCCTTGCAGCTGGGCATGGTGAACAGGGTTGTTCCCCTCTTGCAGGTGATGAGCGACGCTGTGGAGATCGGCGAGAAACTCGCCGGGGTGAAGCGCCCTGCGATGTCGGAAACCAAGCGCCTGTTCCACGAAGTCGCCGACCTGCCGCTCGCGCCGGCGCTCGAGCGCGGGCGCGACACCAACAGGCGGATGCGAAACTTCGAGCAGCTCGGCAAGAAATGAAGCCTCTCGACAGCTTGGTCATCCTCGACCTGTCGCGGGTCCTGGCCTGCCCGTTCGCATCGATGATCCTGGCGGAGCTCGGCGCGCGCGTGATCAAGGTCGAGCAGCCCGGAAGCGGCGACGAGACCCGCACGTTCGAGCCGCAGCTCGCGCGGGACAGCGCGTACTACTTCGCGTGCAACCGCTCGAAGGAATCGATCACCGTCAACCTGCGATCCGAGGACGGGCGGAAGCTGATCCGCGGGCTCGCGCAGAAGGCCGACGTGCTGCTCGAGAACTTCCCGGTGGGCACGCTGGCGCGCTATGGCCTGGATTTCTCCGCGCTGTCGGCACTGAACCCCAAGCTGGTCTACGTCTCCTGCACCGGGTTCGGCCAGAGCGGACCGTACGCGGACAAGAAAGGCTACGACACGGTTTTCCAGGCGATGGGCGGGATCATGAGTCTGACGGGCGAAAAGGGCGGCGGGCCGGTGAAGCCCGGCCTGCCGGTCGCCGATCTCACCTCGGGCCTCTGGATCGCGATCGCGGTCCTCGCAGCGCTCGCCGGCCGCGCGCGCACCGGCAAGGGCAGCTACGTCGACTTCTCGATGCTCGACGGCCAGGTGTCGCTCCTTACGCTTGCCGCCGCGCGCTACTTTGCCCTGAATGAAATCCCGCCGCGGCTCGGCACCGAGCATCCCGGGCGCGTGCCTTCGGCGAGCTTCCGCTGCAAGGACGGCAAGTACGCGCACATCACCGCGAGCGACCAGCACTGGACGCCGCTGTGCCGCGCGCTCGGAATCGAGGAATGGGGCAAGCCGTTTGCCGACAACTCCGTGCGGGTGGAGCGGCGCGAAGAGATCATGCCTGTGCTCAGCGAGAAGATCGGCACCATCGAACGCGCGCGGCTGCTGGAGATGCTCGACGAGGCCGAGGTCCCGGTGGGACCGGTGAACGACATCGCCGAGATCCTCGGCGACCCGCACGTGCGCGCGCGCCGGCTCGTGGGCAGCTTCGACTATCCGGAGGTCGGCGAATTCAAGGCGCTCGCCATTCCCTACAAGTTCCTCGGCTGGGACAACCCCGAGATCGGCCGCCCGCCGGCGCTGGGCGAGCACACGGAGAGCGTGCTGGCCGAGCTGCTCGGCTTTTCGCGGGACGAGGTGTCGAGACTGAGAGCCGCGAAGGCCATATGACGGTCGAATGCTCGATCGCGGACGGCGTCGCCACCCTCGCGCTCAATCGTCCCGAGGTGCGCAACGCGCTCAATCTCGAGATGTGCGACGCGCTATTGGAATGCGCCGGAAGATTGCGCTTGGATCAATCGGTGAGGGTGGTCTTTGTAAAAGGCAACGGCCCCGCTTTCTGCGGCGGCGCGGATCTCAACGAGCGCAAGGGCAAGAGCGAGGAGTGGATCCGCACGCGGCGCGTGCGCGCGTTTGCCGCCTACGGCGCGCTCGAGGCGCTGCCGATGCCTTGCGTAGCCCT
>DASRIR010000007.1:0-5754 GCA_035649875.1 Burkholderiales bacterium
GCAGGCGACACTGTGGCACCTCAACACCATAAGGAACCGCAGCCATGAAGCAGTTCGTGATCGAGCGCGACATCCCGGGCGTCGGCAGGATGGACCGCGAGCAGTACAAGGACGTCGCCGCCACCTCCAACAAGGCGCTCGCCAAGCTCGCCGGCAAGGCGCAGTGGGTGCAGACCTTCGTCGTCGACGATAAGACCTTCTGCATCTACCTCGCCGACAGCGAGGCGGCGGTGCACGAGCATGCTCGGCTGAGCGGCTTTCCGGCGAGCAAGGTGACCGAGGTGCGCCGCGTCATCGGTCCCATGAGCGCGATCTACTGATTGGTGGGCGCCGGCCGCTTCTGCTGGGTGGACCTGGCCGCCTCCGACGCGGAGGCGGCCAAGGCCTTTTACAGCCGGCTGTTCGGCTGGACCTCGCGCGAGCAGCCCGCGAACGGCGGCCGCTTCACGCGCCTGAGGCTGTCGGGCCGAGATGTCGGCTCGCTCTACCAGCTCAAGCGCGAGCATCTCGAGAGCGGCGTGCCCTCGCACTGGACGCCGTACGTAAGGGTGGACGGCGTGGATGAATCCGCGCGGCTTGCCGTCTCGCTCGGCGGCGCGGTGATCGTGCAGCCCCTCGACGTGGCCGGGGTGGCGCGCATCGCCCTCATCCTGGATTCGGTCGGCGCGCCGCTCGGGTTGTGGCAGCCGGCCGGCACGGACAGGAAAGGCTAGGCGCGTGGCCACGAAGGCGCGCCGCGTGCTCGACGTCACGGTCGTTCTGCTCGACGCGGGCTATGCGTCGACCGCCATCGGGCCGATCGAAGTGTTCCATTCCGCGGGCATGCTCTGGAACCGCCTGCACGGCGAGGCCGGCGAGCCGCGCTTCCGCGTGCGCACCGCGTCAATCGACGGAAAGAGCATCGGTAGCCTGTGCGGCCTTCGTATCACGCCCGAGCTCTCCATCCGCGACGTCCGGCGCACCGACATCATCGTCCTGCCGGCCTCGGGCCTGGAGGTGCAGGAGCGCATCGCGCGCAACACCGCGCTCCTGTCCTGGCTTCGCAAGTGGCACTCCCGCGGCGTCTACATCGCCGGCATCTGCTCCGGGGTTGCATTCCTCGCGGAAAGCGGCATTCTCGACGGCCGGCAAGCAACCAGCCATTGGGCCCTGGCCGAGCGGCTGCGCGAGCGCTACCCGAAAGTGCGCTGGCGGCCCGAACTGTTCGTCACCGAAGACCGTAGGGTCTGCTGCAGCGGCGGCGTCTACGCCTGCATCGATCTAAGTCTCTACCTGGTGGAGAAATTCTGCGGCCACGAGATCGCGCTGCAGTGCGCGCGTTCGCTTCTCGTCAGCATGCCGCGTAGCCGGCAATCGGGATACGCAGTAACACCGCTGTCGCGCCCGCACTCCGACGAGCGCATCCGCGAGGCAGAGGAGCACCTTCAGCAGCACTTCGTGCGCGGCGTGTCGATCGACAACCTCGCCAAGCGCATCGGCATGAGCCCGCGCAATTTCATCCGCCGCTTTAAGTGCGCCACCGGCCGGCTGCCCGGTGCCTACCTCCAAATGTTGCGCGTGTCATCGGCCCGGGAGATGCTCGAGCAGGGCGCCCTACCGGTCCAGGCGGTTTGCACGAGAGTGGGCTACGAGGATGTGGCCTTTTTCCGCAATCTCTTCAAGCGCCATACCGGCATGACGCCCGCGGAATACCGTGAGCGCTTCGCGCATATGACCTTCGAGCGCGGCGATCTTTCGTCGGGGAAAGCGCCCGCCTGACGCTCAAGGATTCCCGCGGCTGCCGTTAGCGGTTGGCACGCCGCCCGACTGTCTCCGTGCTAGTTCCAAGCTGGCGTCGCGGCCGCGGCGGGTGTTCTCGTGCAAGGGGACTCGACAGTGCAGACACAGCTCTAAACAGCAACAGTGGAAATGAAAAGCCCCGCCGAAGCGGGGCCGTTGCTGCAATGGCAAAAGGTGTCCTACTTTTTCTTTGCTGCGTCCTTTGCGTCCAGGTATGTGATGCCCCAAGGTCCAGTACCGTGGAGTTGAAGTACCGTTTCCTTGTCCGTGGTGTAGGCAAACATCGGCTTGTCCTGCCCGATCGAAAAATAGCTGCCGGGCCCGAATGCCTTGGCTGCTTTGGGATTGAGCTTATCGCCTGCAGCGAAGTAGAGAGTGCCTGAGAGGACCGTGACGCTTTCAGTAGTCGGGTGGGTATGCACACCTATTGTCGTCTTCGGCGGGAGCTTGAGACGCATTACGAACGGCCCAGATGATTTGGGATCGCCGTCGATGACTGCGGTCTTTGCACCCGGCCCGATGGATGGCGCGTCTTGCCATTTGATATCGCGCTGCATTACCGCCGTGTCTTGTGCGTAGGTCGGGGGCGTGATCAACCCGCCAACGCTGACGGCAAGGCCAATTGCTGCAATTTTTGCTGTGTTCATAGAGCTCCTCCTATGTGTTGAGGCTCGAGAAAGGCAAAGCCAAGTGCAGCTGAATCCGCTGCACGCCGCATTTTCCACCGTTATACGCGCTTGCGGCGCGGCGCGAGAGACAGGCGCACCGATTTCACAACGGCTTCCGCGACCATCCAGCGCCAACCGAGCGTAAGGCCGCGTGACAACCGCGTACGAGCAAAGCTAGTAGTCCTAGTCCTGATGGAGGCCCGCTTCGGCGGGCGGTTGTTTCCTAAGCGCGTCACGGACGGCACCATTTCCTTTAAGAGCGCCTCCGGGGAGAGCGCCTTGTGGCGCTCGCGTCGGTTGTTGTCGGCCTCTGGCGGCGCGGGTCAGATCGCGATGTATCCCAACGTGTAGAACCTCGCGGGCGCGCCATGAGGAAATCGACGCGGATAGCCGATGAACTCGATGACAAGCTTGTCGGCGTACGTGCCGACTCGACTGGCGAGTAGGATAGCGGCACTTCAGCCCGGTTCCGGTTTCCTAGGAAAGTAACTGTGGCACAACGGCGCAAGCAGGCCTTGGCAAAGAAGCGCTCTCGGTCGCCACGGCAGACCGCCGAGAGCTTGCGTCGAGCCTTGAGCCGCGAACGTGCGCTGCGCAAGCAGGCGCTTGCCCGGGAGAACGAGGCGCTCGAACAGCAGGCGGCGACCTCCGAGATCCTCCGCGTCATCTCAAATTCCCCTTCGGATCTTCAGCCCGTGTTCGACACCATCGTGCGCAATTTCAGGGCGCTTTGCGGTGCGGCCTTCGCTGGTGTGTTCACCTTCGACGGGAAGCTTGTGCATAACGCAGGCGGACTGGGCTTTGGCCCCGAGCAAGACCGGGTGCGTAAGGCCAAGTACCCAGTTCGCGTCGACGACCCGTCGGTGATCTCGGCAAGAACGATCATGGCCCGCGCGCCGGTCCATATCTACGATTTGTTGACAGATCCGAATTACGACCCTAAGCGCGCGGCTACGCTCGGCCACCGGCGCATCACCGGCATGCCGCTGCTTCGCGACGGTGTCCCATTGGGCGCGATTGTGGCCTCGTGGGCCGAACCGGGCGCGACACCAAAGCGACAAGAGGAGCTTCTCAAGACCTTCGCCGATCAGGCGGTGATCGCGATCGAGAACGTGCGCCTGTTCAACGAGACGAAGGAGGCGCTCGAGCAGCGGACCGCCACGGCCGAAATCCTCGGCGTGATCTCTGGCACCCCGACCGACACCCAGCCGGTGTTCGAAGCGATCGTGCGCCGGGCGACGAAGCTGTGCGAGTCATCTTATGCGAACGTATTCCGCTACGACGGCGAGCGACTGCACTGGGTGAGTTCCGACGGCTGGCCTCCGCATCTCCTCTCGGCGCTCCAGAGCTCGTACCCGCGGAGGCCGGATCGCTCGCGCGCGGCGGGGCGGGTAATTCTCGACAAGCAGCCAGTCCATGTCGAGGACACGCACTCGGACCCGGACTATGACCGCGATCTTGTCTCAAGGCTGCGGTATCGCCGGATGCTCGGCGTACCTCTATTGCGCCATGGCGACGTTGTCGGCGCGATCACGGTGGGCTGGGCCGACCCCGGACCGATCGACCGGCGGCATGAGGAGGTCCTCAAGACTTTCGCCGCGCAAGCGGTGATCGCGATCGAGAACGTGCGCCTGTTTAATGAGACCAAGGAGGCGCTGGAGCAGCAGACCGCGATCAGCGAGATCTTGCGCGTGATCTCTGATTCGCCGACTGATGTGCAGCCCGTGCTCGACGCCGTCGCGGCTCGCGCCGCGCGCATCTGCGATGCCACCGATGCGCGCATTTTTCTCGTGGACGGCCAAAGCTTGCGTCACGCTGCCGGATTCGGCGATGTGCCGATCGTGGTCAAACTGGGCGAGACAATGCCGCTCAACCGCGGCACGGCAGTAGGGCGCGCCGCGATCGACCGCTCACCGATCCACGTGGATGACATGCAAGCCGAATCCCCGCACGAATATCCGGTGAGTCACGAGCTCGCCCTGCAGACCGGCTGGCGCACCGTGCTGGCGGTTCCCCTTTTGCGGGAGGGCCGTTCGCTCGGCGCGATCACATTGCGCCGCATGGAAGTGCGTCCGTTCGGCGACAAGCAGATCACGCTCCTAAAGACCTTCGCCGACCAGGCGGCGATCGCGATCGAGAACGCGCGCCTGTTCAACGAGACGAAGGAAGCGCTGAAGCGGCAGACCGCCACCGCGGACATCCTCAAGGTCATCAGCAGCTCGCCGACGACGACGCAGCCCGTCTTCGAATCCATCGTGCAGAAATGCCATGCGCTGTACCAGGACAGTCGGGTCGCGCTCTTGCTCATCGACGACGGCAAGCTAATTACCAGTGCCAGCACGGACGATGCGTTCGAGCCCGTGCCGATTGACCGCAAAAGCGGTCTCGGAGCGTGCGTTCTGGACGCGCGCACGATCCATCTGCCCGACCTGCAGGCGGCGGCCGAACAGTATCCCCGCCTCCGACAGCTTGGTCTTAAGCACGGCTATCGATCCGGCATGTTTGCCCCGCTTTTGCGCGAAGGACGCTCGATTGGCGGCATCTCGGTGCTGCGCCGCCAGTCCGGTGCCTTCAGCGACAAGGATGTGGCCCTGCTCACGACCTTCGCCGACCAGGCCGTGATCGCGATCGAGAACGCGCGCCTGTTCAACGAGACGAAGGAGGCGCTCGAGCGGCAGACTGCGACCAGTGAAATCCTCGGCGTCATCAGCAGTTCGCCGACCGACATCGCGCCGGTGTTCGACGCCATCCTGAAGAACGCCACCGAGCTCAGCGGCGCCCACCTCGGCATTCTCAACCTGCGCGATGGCGACGGCTTCAGGACCGTAGCGCAGCGCAGCGCGAACGCGGAGTTCGCCAGGTACGTCTTCGAACGAGGCGCGTTCAAGCCGGTAGGCGCTACTGCCCGCATGATGCTCGAGCGGCAGGCCGTACAGGTTCCGGATATCAGGGAAGGGGATGCCTACCGCGCCGGCCAAGTGGGGACCGTGAAATGGATCGAAATGTCGGGAGCGCGCTCGTTTCTCGCGGTGCCGCTGCTCAAGGAAGGGCAGGTGATCGGCAGCATCTCGATCTACCGCCCGGAAGTGCGTCCGTTTAGCCAAGAGCAAGTTCGCCTCGTCAGCACGTTTGCCAGCCAGGCGGTGATCGCGATCGAGAACGTGCGCCTGTTCAACGAGACGAAGGGAGCGCTCGAGCAGCAGACGGCTATCAGCGAGGTGTTGCGCGTGATCTCGAATTCGCCGACCGACGTGGAGCCGGTGCTGCGTGCGGTGGCCGAGCGCGCCACGCGCGTATGCCAAGCCAT
>DASRIR010000008.1:0-2575 GCA_035649875.1 Burkholderiales bacterium
CGCCGGCAAGATCCGCTACGTCGGCTGCTCGAACTTCTCCGGCTGGCACCTGATGAAATCGCTTGCCTACTCGGAGAAGCACGGCCTCGCGCGCTATGTCGCGCACCAGGCGTACTACTCGCTCATCGGCCGCGACTACGAATGGGAATTGATGCCGCTCGCGCTCGACCAGAAAGTGGGCGCGGTGGTGTGGAGCCCGCTCGGCTGGGGACGCCTCACCGGCAAGATCCGCCGCGGCCAGCCACTGCCGAAGGGCAGCCGGCTGCAAAGCCCGGCCATGACCGGCCGCGGCCCGCAGGTGCCGGATGAATACCTCTACCGCGTGGTGGATGCGCTCGACGCCGTGGCCAAGGAAACCGGCAAGACGGTGCCGCAGGTCGCGCTCAACTGGCTGCTCGGACGGCCTTCGGTGTCGAGCGTGATCGTCGGCGCCCGCAACGAGGAACAGCTGCGGCAGAACCTCGGCGCGGTGGGCTGGAAGCTGAGCCCCGAGCAGGTTCAGAAGCTCGACGCGGCCAGCGCGGTGCAGCCTTCATACCCCTGTTGGCACCAGCGCAGCACCTTCCCGGATAGAAATCCGCCGCCAGTGTGAGGGCGCGACTACTCCGGTAATACGATTTTGGCTCGGAGGTTACGATCCCTCCCGTGATGGGAATCGTGACCGGCACCATTCTGCTGCGCAATGCCCGCGTGCCGACGATAGCGCTGCAAGTCGGCGCCATCGCGGATACGAGGACGGTTCATCTTTGCATCCCGGAGAAAATCCGCGAGCGGCTGCAGCTCGAGCCGGTCGCCGAGCGCGAGCTCACGCTCACCGACGGCACGAAGAAAGTCGTGCCCTACGTCGGGCCGGTCGAGATCCGCTTCAAGACCCGCGTCTGCTTCGTCGGCGCGCTGGTGATCGGCGACAAGGTGCTGCTGGGCTCGATCCCGATGGAGGACATGGATCTGATCGTGCTGCCGCGCGCGCGGCGGCTGGACCTGCAGAAGCCGGGGCAGTAAACCTACAGCTCGCGCAGCAGTCTCACCGCCTGATCGATGCGCTCGACCGCGAGCACTTCGACGCCGGCGATCTTTGCTTTCGGTGCGTTCGCCTTGGGCAGGATGACCTTTTCGAAGCCGAGCTTGGCCGCCTCCCGCAGGCGCTCCTGGCCGCGCGTCGCCGGCCGCACCTCGCCTGCGAGGCCGATCTCGCCGAACGCCGCCACCTTGGATGGGATCGCCTTGTCGGTGAACGAGGAAACCACCGCGAGCGACACCGCGAGATCGGCGGCGGGCTCGCCGATGCGGACGCCACCGACCGCGTTGACGAACACGTCCTGTTCCCAGGTGGCGATGCTGGCGTGGCGGTGCAGAACCGCGAGCAGCATGGCGAGGCGGTTGGCTTCCAGCCCGACCGACAGGCGCCGCGCGTTGGGCGTATGCGCGGGATCGACCAGCGCCTGGATCTCGACCAGCAACGGCCGCGTGCCTTCGAGCGTGGCCAGCACGCAGGACCCCGGAACAGCTTTGTTGTGGTTCGATAAGAACAACTTTGACGGATTGCTGACGCCCTTCAGCCCCGTCTCGGTCATGGCGAACACGCCGAGCTCGTTCACCGCGCCGAAGCGATTCTTGACCGCGCGGATCAGCCGGAAGGACGAATGCGGATCGCCCTCGAAGTAGAGCACCGTGTCGACGATGTGCTCTAGCACGCGCGGCCCGGCGATGGCGCCTTCCTTGGTGACGTGACCGACCAGGAACAGCGCGCTGCCCGAGCGCTTGGCGAAGCGCGTGAGCTGCGCCGCGCATTCGCGCACCTGCGCGACCGAGCCCGGCGCCGACTGCAGCGTCTCCGACCACAGGGTCTGGATCGAGTCGACCACCGCTATGTGCGGCCGCGCGGCCTCGAGCGCCCCCAGCACGCGCTCGAGCTGGGTTTCCGCGGCGATGCGCACACCACTGGTCTCGAGCCCGAGCCGGCGCGCACGCAGCGCGACCTGATCGACCGATTCTTCGCCGGTCAGATAGAGCACCGAGGAATCGGCCATCGTGCTCAGCGCCTGCAGCAGCAGCGTGGACTTGCCGATTCCCGGATCGCCGCCGAGCAGCGCAACCTGGCCGGTCACCAGCCCGCCCCCGAGCGCGCGATCGAGCTCGCCGATCCCCGTCGGCAGCCGGTCCACGTCCTTCGGGTGAACTTCAGCAAGGGAAACAGAGGAAACGCCAACGGTGCGGGTTCCACTGCGAGGAGAACTGCGCTCCGTCGATGTCTCGGTCAAAGTGCCGGCCGCGCCGCAGGACGGGCAGGTGCCGAACCATTGCAGCGCGGTGGCGCCGCATTCCGAGCAGACGTAAGCGGTCTTGGGTTTTGCCATCAGCGCATTTTTCGGTTCGCCATCATTTCACGCACCACCTGCCCGATCGTGGTTGCGTCCGGATGCGCGCTGCGTGCGAACCATCCGAACAGGATGCTCGCGGTCAGCGCCACGGCCAGGGCCCACAGCGTGATGCGCGGAATGCCTATGCTCGCCAGCACGTCGACGCGACGGATCCCGCGGATCAGGCCCGCGGCCAGGAACATCTCGAACACCAG
>DASRIR010000009.1:0-2541 GCA_035649875.1 Burkholderiales bacterium
CCACGCGGCCATCATCTGGCCGCTGCTCTGCGGGATGGCCAAGGCCAAGTACTACCTGCTGACCTGCGACACGGTGAGTGGCGAGGACGCCGAGCGCATCGGGCTGGTTTCATTGACCTGCGAGGAGGCCGAACTGCAGGCAAAAGCGCTGGAGGTGGCGCGCAAGCTCGCCGCCGGCCCGCAGACCGCGCTGCGCTGGACCAAGTACTCGCTCAACAACTGGCTGCGCATGGCGGGACCGGCGTTCGACGCGTCGCTCGCGCTGGAGATCGTCGGCTTCACCGGCCCGGAAGTGAAGGAAGGCCTCGCCGCGCTACGCGAAAAGCGCAACCCTTCGTTTCCGGACGAGCCCAAGGACTTCTAGCCTGCCCCGCGACCGCGCCCTAGCCACGTCCCGCCAGCTCGCGCAGCAATTGCGCCAGGCGATCGCCGGGGGGGGCTATCGCCCGGGCGAGCGGCTGCCGACCGAGCCCCAGCTCGCCGCGCGCCACGCCGTGTCGCGCCTCACCGCACGCCAGGCCGTGATGCAGCTGGTGCGCGAGGGCCTGGTGGTGCGCCGCCAGGGCAAAGGCTTCGTGGCCGAGCCGCCGGTGCATCACGACCTGGTCGATCTGCGGGGCATCTACGACGAGCTGGTGGCGCGCGGCGTCAACCCGACCACCGAGCTCCTGGACTACGCGGAGCTGGTGCCACCTGCCAACGTGGTCGAGCGGCTGCACTCCGGCGCGCGCAAGGTCCTGCACTACAAGAGGCTCTATTTGCGGCGCGGCGAGCCGTTCGCCGTGGGCTGGGCCTGGCTCTCGCCGTCGATCCCGAAAGTGTCGCGCGAGCTGGTCGCCGAGCATACCACCTACCAGCTTTTCGATTCCGTCCTGCACTTGAAGATCCGTCATGCCGACCTCTCGGTGCGCGCCCTCGCGGCGAGCCCCGAGCTGAGAAAGCTGCTGCGCCTGCGCGCGCATGCGCCGGTCATCGCCCTCGAGCGCGTGTCCTACCTTGCCGACGGCAAGCCGGCCGAGTTCACGCTGTACTGCGCGAACGCCGAGAATTACGCGTTCGCGCTGCGCATCCGCGGCAAGGTCCCCATTTCCAGCACGATGCAGGCGCTGCCGTGAAGCTGGACGACCTCGAGCGCTCGATGCTGGCGGGGGAGCTCGGCGCGGCGACGAAAAGCGCGCTCGAGCACCAGGTCAAGGTGGGCGAGTTCTTCGGCGCCGCCGGCTTCGTGCCGGTGACGCAGGCGCACATCATGGCCGACACCGAGAGCCTGGGCGAGCCGGGCATCGCCTGGCTCGAATCCCTGGGACGCGGCGACGGCCGGGTGCGCGTCCCGACCATCACCGACCCGCGCGGCACCGATTTCGCCAAGACCAGCGTGCTCGGCCACACGGCGCGCATCGTCGAGCTCGAGCGCCGCGCGATCGCGGCGTTCCGCAAGCTCGGCGTGCTGATGACCGACACCTGCATCAACTACCAGACCATCCAGCCGCCGGCGCGCGGCGAGAGCGTGGCCTTCGGCGACACCGGCGTGGTGATCTACGCCAACTCGGTGTGCGGCGCGCGCTCCAACTACGAAGGCGGGCCTTCGGCGGTGGCCGCCGGGCTGACCGGCCGTACGCCGCGCTACGGGTTCCACCTGGACGAGCATCGCCGCGCCACGCTCAGAATCAGAACCGACTTCACGCCACGGACACTGAACGAGTGGGGTGCGCTCGGCGGCCTGGTCGGGCGTCTCGCCGGCAACTACTGGGCGGTGCCGTACCTCGAGGGCCTCGAGCGCGTGCCGACGTCCGACGAGCTTAAGCATTTCGGCGCCGCGATGGCGAGCTTCGGCTCGATCGCGATGTACCACCTCGCGGGCGTCACGCCGGAGGCGGTCGAGCCGGCGCTGCCGGTGGCGCACCGTGTCGGCCAGGCCGAGGTGGCGGCGCTGCAGGCTGCGTACGCGCCGCAAGGCGAAATCGACGTGGTGGTGTTCTCGGCGCCGCAGCTCTCGCTCTATGAGCTGCGCGAGCTGGCGGCGATGTGCGACGGCCGTCGCTTCCGCAAGCCGCTGCTCGCGGTCACCAGCCCGCAGATCAAGCCCGACGCGGACCGGTTCGGCCTGACGAAGAAAATCGAGGACGCGGGCGGCCACGTGCTCGCGGGCATGTGCTTCTACCAGTCCTATGCGCGCGAGATCGCCGAAGCGAACGGCTGGAAACGCCTCGCCACCAACAGCGCGAAGCTGGTCAACATCCTCGGCGGCTACGGCTACGTGCCGCTGCTCGCCTCGATGGAGCGCTGCGTCGAGGCGGCGGAGAAGGGGCGGCTGTGATCTATACCGCCCGCCATGCGATCGGCAAACCGGTGCGCGGCCCGGCGCTGGCGGCGCACGACGGCTTCTCGGCGCGCTACGATCTCGACCGCGTGCGCGGCGTGTTCTCGCGCCCGACGCACAAGCTCGCCGGCCAGTCCTATGTCGGCCGCATCCTCGTGCTCGATACCGCGAAGGGCGGCGTGGCGAGCGCCTGGATGCTGCACGAGATGGCGTCGCGCGGC
>DASRIR010000010.1:0-4327 GCA_035649875.1 Burkholderiales bacterium
GCGAACCTGCTCAACAACGCGGTCAAGTACACCGACCCAGGCGGGCGCATCACAATCGCGGCGCGCCGGGAAAACGGCGCCGTCACCGTGAGCATCAGCGACACCGGCATCGGCATCGCCGCCGATGCGCTGCCGCGCGTATTCGACATGTTCGTGCAGGCCAATGCGCGCGACAGCCGCGCGCAGACGGGCCTGGGAATCGGCTTGACGCTCGTGCGCAGCCTGGTCGAGATGCACGGCGGCAGCGTGAGCGCGCACAGCGCGGGCGCCGGGCGCGGCAGCGAGTTCGTCGTGCACCTGCCGTTGGGAGACGGCCGCGAGACGCACCGCACGCGCGGTGCCCTAGCTCCGGGCAAGGTCGCCGGCGTGCCGCGGGTAATGGTCGTGGATGACAACGCCGACGCCGCCGAAAGCCTCGCCGCCCTCCTGCACATCCTCGGCGCCGACGTGCACGTCAGCCATGATGGCCGCGGCGCGCTCGAGGCGCTGCCAAGCTTCCGGCCCGCGGCAATTTTTCTCGACCTCGGCTTGCCCGGCATGGACGGCTACGAGATCGCGCGCCACATCCGCGCGCGCGCCGAAGCGGGCAAGACACTCCTCGTCGCCCTCACTGGCTGGGGCCAGGAGCGCGACCGCCGGCGCACCGAGGCCGCGGGCTTCGACCGCCACCTCGTGAAGCCCGCCGACCTCAGCGCGCTGCAGGCCGTGCTTGCCTCGCTCAATGCCGAGAGCAGCACGAATTGAAGCCGCATGAACTGGTGAGCACTCGCGGCTCAGGTTAGGCTCAACATGCGTAGCTGAGTCAGGCGCGTTGACGATGGCGGGCGCCAGCGCCTCGTTATCAACGACGCCCTTGCGCGCCCTTTGGCAGCATCCGCCTTATTTCCACGACGGCAGCGCGCCGAACTTGGGCGCGGTGGTCGAGCACTACCTGAATTCCCTCTAGCGGTTTTTGACTTGGGCGGGTCTTGCGCTCCTGAATCTGGAGCCGCCTCGCCGCGTAGCTGCCAAGCGCTCCGTCGGAAGGACGGCGGATTGCGTGCCGGCTCGCGCCGGCGTAACGTTCGCCGAGAAGGCTAAGGGGGTGCGCGGTGAACCGCGTAACGGACGCTTCAAGGGACGGCTTTCCCGCGCCTACGCGTCGCGCGGCGGTGCCGGCCACGCTGGCACTCGCCGCAGTGGCGTGGGGCGTCTTTGCGCCACCGCTGCTGCAGGACCAGGAATACCACCGGTTTGCGGACACGCGGCTTTTCATCGGTGTCGCGAATGCAGCCGATACGCTGTCCAATCTGGCTTTTCTCATCGTTGGCGGGCTAGGCCTCGCGTTCCTGCAGCGGGAGCGCACGGCGCGCCATAGCGCGGGCTTTGCCTCGTCGCAAGAACTCACTGCCTATTGGGTGTTCTTCGCCGGAGTTGCGCTGACCAGTGTCGGGTCGGCGTACTACCACATGACGCCGGACGACGCGCGACTGGTATGGGACCGCTTGCCGATGACCATCGCCTTCATGTCGCTAGTCGCCGCAGTAGTTTCCGAGCGCGTAAGCGTGCGCATCGGCGCTGCGTTGCTCTGGCCGTTAGTGCTGCTCGGTCCAGCGAGCGTCTTGTACTGGCGCTGGAGCGCCCTTGCGGGCTTCGAGAACCTGCGACCGTACCTGGCCGTGCAGTACGGTTCGATCGCAGTGGTGATTTCCGTGTCACTGCTATACCGCTCGCGCTATACGCACGGCTGGGCGATATTCGTGCTCGCTGTGGCCTACGCCGTCGCCAAGGTGGTTGAGGCCTATGACCGGCAGATCTACGAAGCGGGGCATTGGCTGAGCGGCCACACCCTTAAGCACCTTACGGCGGCGCTGGGCATCTACGTTCTGCTGCTGGCGCTTCAGCGCAGGCGCAAACGCGTCGCGCGGCTGAACTGATTTTTGTGTTGTTCACCAACGCCGATTGCTCGCCGCTTCGCGCTCGACACGGCGCGGCAAAAAGCGCGGACGTTAGGCGCCAAAGTAGAAGACGGCAAGGGGGCTGACAGGATGAGATGCTTTCTGCAAACCGCTTCGATCGCCCTTGTCCTTGGTCTAATCGCTGCTCCGACCGCCGTCGACGCGCAGCGACCAGACAAGGTTACGCGAGTTGGGTTTCTCGGGCCCCGGGTCTCCGGGGACGATCCCAGGACGCACAATCTCCTCCAATTCCGTGAAGGTCTTCGCGAACTGGGCTATGTCGAGGGAAAGAATCTCACCATCGAGTGGCGGCTTGCTGCCTCGTACGAGTTGTATCCTTCGCTTGCCGACGAACTCGTCCGCCTGGAAGTGGATGTGATCGTGACGCCTAACACTCCCGCGGCCCTGGCGGCGAAACGCGCGACAACAGTCATCCCCATCGTCTTTACCGCGATCGCCGATCCGGTTGGCAGTGGATTAGTCACCAGTCTCGCGCGGCCAGGCGGGAACCTCACGGGATTGACCAACCTAATGCCGGAGGTAAGCGCGAAGCGACTGCAGTTACTGAAGGAGACATTCCCCAAGATTGCCCGCGTAGCCGTTCTCTTTAATGCCCAGAATCCCGGAAATGTGCGCACGGCGAAGGACACACAGGACGCTGCACCCACACTGAAGCTGAAGCTTCAGACGCTGGATGCACAAGGTGCCGACGACTTGAGACGGGCATTTGATGCCATAGCCAGAGAGAGGACCGATGCACTCGTCGTCTTGCAGGACGCGTTTCTGCTCAATCATCGGGTCTCAATCGCGGACTTTGCGAGCAGGAACCGGATGCCCACGATCTTTGACGCCCGCGAGTTCGTCGACGTCGGAGGGCTCATGTCTTATGGTCCTAGCCGAACAGAAATGTTCCATCGCGTCGCGTTCTACATCGACAAGATCCTGAAAGGCGCGAAGCCCGCCGATCTCCCTGTCGAGCAGCCTGCCAAGCTCGAATTGGTGGTCAATCTCAAGTCCGCGAAGGCACTGGGGCTCGCGATTCCGCTCCCGCTTCTCCAGCGGGCAGATACGGTGATTGAGTGAGGATTGTGACTAGGATCTTTGCCAAGCGAGCGCAGTGCCTAACCGCGGCATCCAGGCGACGCGCCTGTGGCCGCGCCTGATGCCGGACGCTAGAGTGCTGACTCAGAGGTAACCGCATGAGCAGTCCGAATACTGACAGCCGCCTCAGCTTGCTACGCCGGGCATGCGGCGGGGCAAAGCCCAAGCATTAGGCGGTCCACGGCGAGCGCGGGTGGGCCTATAGAGGTTTTGGTAGCGACGGAAGTTACCGAAGAACTCGTTCGAGCCTTCGCTCGCCTAATTCCTCAACTCTCGACGACCGCGGTTCCGCCAGACCGGCAGACCTTGTCGGACATCATTTCGGCGCCGGGCACTACGATTCTAGTGGCCAAAGATGGCGGACAAATCGTCGGCACGCTCACGCTGATCATGTTTCGTATCCCAACAGCCATGCGTGCCTGGATCGAAGACGTTGTGGTGGACGCGGGCGCGAGAGGCCGAGGGGTAGGAGAAGCTCTGACAAAGGAAGCCGTGCGAATCGCGCAATCGAGGGGCGCTGGTACCATCGACCTGACCTCTCGACGGTCCCGCGAGGCTGCGCGCCGTCTGTACGAAAAGGTGGGGTTTGCCGTTCGGGATACAACCGCATATCGCTATCTGCCCACTCAGCCAAAGAAAGCACGCTAGCTATCCTGCTCGATGATCCTGGAATCAGCCGTCCTCGAAGTGAAGGCGCATCAAACGGAGCAGTTCGAGACCGCGTTTCGGGAAGCGCAGCGGATCATCCGCGCATCTCCCGGATATCTTTCGCACGAGCTGCAACGATGCGTTGAGAAGCCGAACCGCTACCTTCTTCTTGTTCGCTGGCGGCGGCTGGAAGATCACACTGAGGGATTTCGCAAGTCGGAGCCGTACCAGCGCTGGAAGGCGCTGCTGCATCACTTTTACGATCCTTTCCCGGTGGTGGAACACTATGTGGCGGTTGACTCGAGCGCATGCGAATAGCGGTTCTCACGTTTGAAGGTTTCAACGAGCTCGATTCGTTCATCGCCTCGGCGATGCTGAATCGCGTGAAGCAGCCGGCGCTCAAGGCGCTGATCGTCTGTCCGACCGCGCAGGTCGCCTCGATGAACGGCCTTGTGGTGCACACGCAGGCGCCGCTCGCCTTCGCGCGCGAGGCCGATGCAGTGATTGTCGGAAGCGGCGTAAAAACGCGCGAGCTGGTGCGCGATCAGGCGCTCATGGGTGAGCTGCGCCTAGACCCAAAGCGGCAGATCATCGGCGCGCAGTGTTCCGGTGCGCTGGTGCTCGCAAAACTTGGCCTTCTC
>DASRIR010000011.1:0-2506 GCA_035649875.1 Burkholderiales bacterium
ACCACGCCGGCGTCGACGCTGAAGCTCACATCCTTCAGCGCCTGCACCCTATGTTCGCCCAGGGCATACTCCTTGCTGACGTTCTCGAGCCGGACGATTTCCGTCACAGTTCCCCGGCCAGTTATTGTTTATCCTCCTATCATAACTTAATGGCCGGAAGGGACGCTTTGCCAATACGGCTGTGGGGGGCGGCGCTCGGCGCTTGCCTCTTTGCTCTTCCCGCATCAGCGCAATCGCCGCGTGATGCGTCGCCCGCTGAGGAAATCCTGAGCCGTGCCGACGAGGCCCGTTTCCCGCAGGAAGGCTTCGAAGTCGTGGTTCGCATCGAAAGCGTCGAGGACGGGCGCCGCTCGGAGCACCGGACGCTCAAAGTCCTCTCCAAGGGCAACGCCAACACCATCGTGCTTACGGTCGAGCCAGCCTCCGAGCGCGGCCAGATCATGCTCATGAAAGAGCGCGATCTATGGATGTTCCTCCCACGTGTCTCGCAGCCCGTCAGGCTCTCGCTGGCGCAGCGGCTCACCGGCCAGGTCGCGAACGGGGACATCGCGCGCGCCAACTTCGCCGGCGACTATATTCCGACCCTGGCCGGCATTGAAAAGGCGGGCGGCGACAACATGTACGTGCTCGACTTGACCGCGGTGGACCGTAAAGTGGCCTACCAGCGCGTGCGTTACTGGGTTCGGCAGAAGGATTACCGTCCGCAGAAAGCCGAGTTTTATTCCGTGTCCAATCGCCTGCTCAAGACCTGCCATTACGAAGATTTTCGTGTGCTGGGCGGAAAGGTGCGGCCGGGGCGGCTCGTAATGACCGACGCGCTCAGCAAAGGAACACAGTCAACGCTGCACTATTCGGATCTGAAGCTGCGCGAGCTGCCCGACCAGATCTTTACCAAGGAATACCTGCGGCGCCTCGACTAGCGGAGCGCGCGCCGCCTAACGCCCGCGCTCGAGCAGGGCCTTCAAGCGCTCGGATGGTATGGCATACGTGATACCACTCGGCTTCGTGATGGCCGATTCGCGGCTGCCCTTTACGAAGACGCTGTTGACGATCCCGATCACCACGCCAGTGTCAGGGTGGTACACCGGGCTGCCGCTGTTGCCGGGGTAGGCGATCGCGTCTAGCTGAAAGATCCGGAATCCAGCCGAGTTCAGCATCCGCACTGCGCGGGCGTCGAGCTGGTTCGCCCGCGCTACCGGAATTGCAATTGGGCTGATGGCGGCGATCATGCTGCGGTGGGTCACGGGAAAAAGGCCGAGCACCGATCCGATCGGGAAACCGGTGAAGAGGTAGGTTTCACCCTCCCGTACATTCGGCGCGTCAATCAGGCGCAGCGCCGGCAGCGCCGGGCCATCGATGCCGAGCAGCGCAAGATCGGAGTCGGCGTCGACCGCGATCCTGCGCGCGGGCCGGATTTGCGCTCCCTTGATGTCCGCCCCGGGAATGGCGATCACGATGACTTCACCCTTCTCCGTGTTGGTCAGCCGCGGCACGACGTGCTCACTTGTCGCCACGGTCAAACCGTCGCCCACGACGAATCCGGTGCCGGAGAAGCTGAAGGCGGGGTTACGCAGCCGCTGGAACGTGCCCACCGCAACGATGGACGGCTTAACGCGCTCGATGGTTTGCGGAGCGAGACCTTGCGCCGCGGCCGCTGCTGTCGCGGCGAGCGCCACGGTTGCCAGGAAAGCCGCAGTCAGGCGAACCCGGCGGCAGTGCGAGAGAAGCGGCTTACGTACCATGATAGGGTCTCTCTCAATCCGTTCGCGACGTCGTGGCTCGGCTCGTAGCCGAGGTACGTGCGCGCGAGGCTGATGTCGGCGAGCGAGTGCTGCACGTCGCCTTCGCGGAACGGCCGGTACACCGGCGACGCGTCCCTGCGTTCGCCGTGGATCTCGGCGACCCGGTCGCGCAGGATCTCCAGCAGGCAGTTGAGCGAGATACGCTCGCCGACCGCGATGTTGTACACGCGGTTTAGCGCCTTGCGGTCGTCGGTAAGCGCGGCGAGAAGGTTCGCCTGCACCGCGTTTGCCACGAAGCAGAAATCGCGAGTCGTTTCACCGTCGCCATTGATTTCCACCGGCTCGCCGCGAAGCAGCGCCCTGATCCACCGCGGAATGACCGCGGCATACGGGCCATCGGGGTCCTGGCGCGGGCCGAACACGTTGAAGTAGCGCACGCCGACCGTTTGCAGTCCATAGCAGCGGGCGAACACTGCGGCGTAGAGCTCGTTCACGCGCTTGGTGACGGCGTAGGGAGACAAGGGGTGGCCGATCGCGTCTTCGGTCTTCGGCAGGCCGGGATGGTCTCCGTAGGTGGCGCTGGAAGAGGCATAGACAAAGCGCGCTTTGGCCGCGCGCGCGGCCTCGAGCATGTTCACAAAGCCGCTCACATTGGCCTGGTGCGTGGCGATCGGATCGGCGATCGAGCGGGGCACCGAGCCAAGTGCCGCCTGGTGCAGTACGACATCAGCTTCCCGGCACGCGGTGCGGCACGTAGCCGGGTC
>DASRIR010000012.1:0-2464 GCA_035649875.1 Burkholderiales bacterium
GATCGAGGCGATCGATTCGGGCCGTTTCGACCGCGAGATCGTCCCGGTGGGCGAGCTGCGTCGCGACGAGACGCCGCGCCGCGGCACCTCGCTCGAGAAGATGGCGACGCTCGAGCCGCTGACACCGGGCGGTCGCGTGACCGCTGCGGTGTCGAGCCAGATCGCCGACTGCGCCGCCGCACTGCTGATCGCGAGCGAAGCGGCCGTGCAGCGGTACAAGCTCACACCGCGCGCGCGCATCCATCACCTGTCGGTGCGCGGCGCGGACCCGATCTGGATGCTGACGGCGCCCATCCCGGCCACCGAGCATGCGCTCGCCAGGACGGGCCTCAGCCTCGCCGACATCGACCTGGTCGAGATCAACGAGGCGTTCGCCTCGGTGGTGATCGCCTGGCAGAAGTCGCTGGGTGCGGATCCGGCGCGGGTCAACGTCAATGGCGGCGCGATCGCGCTCGGCCATCCGCTCGGCGCCACCGGCGCGCGCCTCATGACGTCGCTACTTAACGAGCTCGAGCGGCGCCGCGGCCGCTACGGGTTGCAGACCATGTGCGAGGGCGGCGGTCAGGCGAACGTGACCATCATCGAACGCCTATAGAAATTCGGCTCGGAGCTGATTATTCGGAATAAATCGGCTCTGAGCTGAATTTCTGGTGGGTCTGAGGCATTTTTTTGCGGAGGAAGGATGTCGGGAATCTGCGAGGGAAGGGTCGTCATCATCACCGGCGCGGGCCGCGGGCTGGGGCGTGCCTATGCGCTCGCGTTTGCACAGGAGGGCGCGAAGGTCGTCGTCAACGATCTCGGCACCACACTCGCCGGTGAAGGGCGCGACACAGCGGTCGCGCAGGCCGTGGTTGACGAGATCCGCTCGGCGGGCGGTCAGGCCGTAGCGAACGGCGACGACGTCACCGACTGGGAGGGCGCCAGGCGCCTGGTGAAGACGGCCATCGACGCCTTCGGCGGGCTCGATGTGCTGGTGAACAACGCGGGCTTCGTCCGCGACCGGATGTTCGTCAGCAGCAGCCTCGAGGAATGGGACGCCGTGATCCGTGTGCACCTGCGCGGACACTTCTGCCCGGCGAGTCACGCGGCGCAGTTCTGGCGTGGGGAGCAGAAGGCGGGCCGGCCCGTCGATGCGCGCATCGTCAACACGAGCTCGGGCGCCGGGCTGCAGGGGAGTTTCTCGCAGAGCGCCTATTCGGCGGCGAAGGGCGGGATCGCGAGCCTGACCCTCGTGCAGGCGGCCGAGCTCGGGCGTTACGGAGTCACGGTCAACGCGCTCGCGCCCGCGGCACGCACGCGCATGACTGAGCAGGCCTTCGCCGAGAAGATGAAGAAGCCCGCGGCCGGATTCGACGTGCAGGACCCGGAGAACATCGCGCCGGCCGTCGTGTGGCTGGGGAGCCGGGATTCGCGCGGCGTGACGGGCTGCGTGTTCGAGCTCGAGGGCGGACGCATCACGCTCTGCGACGGCTGGAACGACGGGCCGAGCGTCGACAAGGGTGCGCGCTGGTCACCCGCCGAGGTGGGGCCGGCCGTTGCAGGACTGCTGGCGGCGCGGCGGCCGCAGAAGAAGGTGTGGGGGACCTGAGGCCCGGCCAATGCAATTCGCCTTCACCGACGAGCAGGAGCTGATTCAGGACACTGCGCGCGCGTTCTGCGCGGAGCATGGCGCGCCTTCGCGACTGCGCGCAGCGATTGAGTCACCGCCGGGCTATGACAAGGCGACATGGCGCGCGATCGGCGAGGATATGGCCTGGTGCGGCATCGCGCTCCCCGGGGAGGTCGGTGGATCGGGTCTCGGGGCCGTAGAGCTTGCGATCCTCTGTGAGCAGATGGGCCGGATGCTGCTGCCATCGCCGTTCCTTGCAACGGTTGCGTTCGCGGCGCCTGCCATCGCGCTGGCCGGAACGGCCGCGCAGCGCGAGGCGCTGCTGCCCGGCATCGCGGCGGGGCGGACCCGCGCCACTCTGGCGATCGCAAACGAGGATGGTGCGCCGGGTCTCGAGGGAATCGGGCCACGGCTTACCCGCTCGAAGCGCGGCTTTCGTCTCGAGGGCGCTGCCGGGTTCGTCGTCCACGCCGATGCGGCGGATCTGCTGGTGGTTGCCGCGCGCGCGACGGGCAGCCGTGGCGCCGATGGCGTGAGCCTCGCGGTGGTAGATCCTGAGCGCACCGGCGTTTCGATAGAGCGGCTCACCATGCTCGACCAGACCCGCCCCATGTCGCGCGTGCGCTTCGGGTCGGTGGTGCTCGGCGCCGAATCCGTACTCGGCGAGACCGGGGAGGCCGGCCCCGCGCTTGCGACCGCGCTCGCCCGTGCACAAGCGGCGCTCGCCGCGGAACAGCTCGGCGGCGCGGAAGCATCGCTCGAGATCGCGACCGAGCATGCGAAGGCACGCGTCCAGTTCGACCGTCCGATCGGCAGCTTCCAGGCGGTCAAGCACCGTCTCGCGGACATGATGGT
>DASRIR010000013.1:0-25103 GCA_035649875.1 Burkholderiales bacterium
CACGTCGTCGGGCATGCCGCGGTCGAGCGGGACTCCCCGGAGATCCCAGCCCGCAGCGTATTCCTCGCGCGGGTCGATCACCACCACGTGGTAGTCGAGCATGTGCGCCATCTCGGCGAGGTAGCGCGTGAGCTGCCCCGCGCCGATCAGCACCAGGCGCCAGCGCGGGCCGTGCACGGTGGACAGCACGCGGCCGTCGAACTCGAGCACGTCCTGCCAGCGCCCCGGCTCGAGCGTCGCGCGTCCGGTGTCCATCTCGAGCTTGCGGCGCACCAGTTGCTGCGAACCGATCCTTTGCAGAAGTTCCGGCACGCCGCTCGTATCCGAGAGCGGCTCCATGACGAGCTGCAGCGTGCCGCCGCACGGCAGTCCCCAGCGCGTCGCTTCCTCGTTAGTGACGCCGTAGGTGAAGAGCTCGGGCTTCTTCCAGCCGGCGAGCTTGGCCTTCACCTTGTCGATCAGATCGTCCTCCACGCAGCCGCCCGAGACCGAGCCGGCCACCTGGCCGTCGTCGCGCACCGCGACCATCGCGCCGATCGGACGCGGCGCCGAGCCCCAGGTCTTCACGATCGTGCCGAGCGCGACCTTGCGGCCGCTCTTGCGCCATTGCTCGGCGGTCCGCAGCACCTCGATATCGACGCTATCCATGCGGAAATGTTATCCCAACTCTGCAGCCGCCAGCCGATCCATCCTTGATGAACATGGCCGCGGCGTGGCTCGCCGCGATCTCGCGCACGATCGCGAGCCCGAGGCCGCTGCCGGTGCCGGGCGTGCCCGGCACGCGGTAGAAGCGCTCGAGCACCCGCGCGCGCTCCTCGCGTGCGATTCCCGGTCCATCGTCTTCGACCTCGAGAAAGGCGTGCCCGTTCACGCGCCCGGTGCGCACCGTGACCCGCCCGCCGCGGCTCGAGTACTCGAGCGCGTTGTGCACGAGGTTGGAGAGGGCCTCGCGCAGCAGCAAGGCATCGCCGTCGACCGGCGCGGATTCGAGCTCGAAGCCGAGATCGATGTCGCGCGCGAGCGACTGTCGCAACCAGGCATCGGCCTCGCCGCCCGCGATCCCCTTCAGGTCGACCTTGGCGCTCACCGAGCGCGCGCCCGGCTCGGCGCGCGCGAGCGCGAGCAGCTGGTTGGCGAGGCGCGCGGTGCGGATCGTCGCGCGGTGCACCTGCTCGAGCTGCGCGCGGCAGGCTTCCGGCATCGGCTGCGCAAGCGCGAGCTCGGTGTGCGCCTGCAGGCCGGCGAGCGGCGTGCGCAACTGGTGCGCGGCGTCCGCGAGAAAGCGCTGCTCCTTCTGGCTCGCCGCCGACACCTCTTCCAGCAGGTCGTTGAGCGCGCTGACCAGCGGCCGCGCCTCGGCGGGCGCGCCCGCCGCGTCGATCGGGCGCAGGTCCCCGGCCGAGCGCGCCTTGATCTCGTCCGACAGGCGCGCCAGCGGCTGGAGGCCGCGCTTCACGCCGAACCACACGATGATGAGCGTGGCGAGCGCGATCAGGAAATCCGGGAACAGGCTCTGCAGCAAGAGATCGCGCGCGAGCTGCTCGCGCTTCACCATGGTCTCGCCCACGAGCACGGTGCACGCCGAGCGGCCGCAGGGCGCCTGCACCGAGACCACGCGCACCTTCTTGCCGTTGTAGCGGGTGTTGTGCGCGATCGCATCGCCCGGCGGTGCCGGCAGTTCGGCGTCGCCCGCGATCTCGAGCCCGGCCGGGCTGATCACGCGGTAGTAGATGCTGTCGAAGCGGTCGGTGCGCAGGACCTGCTCGACCGCGGCCGGCAGGTCGAAGCGGTACTCGTTCTGGCCGACGCGCACGTGCGAGCCGACCGCCAGGCCGATGTCGACGAGCGCCTGGTCGTAGGCTTGCGTTGCGGGCTCGATCGAGGGGTAGTACGCCACCACCGCGCCGACGGCGAGCAGCGCGGCGATCGGCGGAAGCAACAGGCGCAGCAGGTGCGCCCGAAGGCTTCGCCCGGGCATGGCCGCTACTTGAACTCCTCCAGCATGTAGCCGAATCCCCGCACGGTCCGGATCCGGATCCCGGCGGGCTCGAGCTTGGAGCGCAGGCGCGAGACGTAGACCTCGATCGCGTTCGGCGAAAGGTCGTCGCCCCAGCCGGCCACCGCCTGGATGATCGCCTCCTTCGACACGATCTTCTCCACCTTGGCGAGCAGCACTTCGAGCACCGCCCATTCGCGCGCCGCGAGTTCGAGCGGCTCGTTCCTCAGAAAAGCGCGCCGCGCCACGGTGTCGAGCGTGAGCGGGCCGTGCGCGATACGCGGTCCGCCGTGCGCCTGCGAGCGGCGCAGGAGCGCACGCACCCGCGCGGTGAGCTCGGGCATCGCGAAGGGCTTCACCATGTAATCGTCCGCCCCCAGGTCGAGGCCACGCACGCGGTCCTCGACCGCGTCGCGCGCGGTGAGCACCAGCACCGGCGTCGGCCCGGTCTTGTCGGACGCGCTGCCGCGGAGCCGGCGCAGCACTTCGAAGCCATCCATGTGCGGCAAGCCGATGTCGAGGATCACAAGATCGAACTTCTCCTGCGACGCGGCGGCCACCGCGTCCTCGCCGCGCGGCGTGACGTCGACCGCGTGGCCCTCGGCTTCGAGAATGCGCTGCAGCCCGGAAGCAAGCGGGGCGTCGTCCTCGACGATCAGTAATCGCATAGGGTGTGGCGCAAATGATAACGCCGCGCTAGGATGTTTTCCCCCCGAGGAGGATTCGCAACATGATCAAGGTATCCATGAAGGTCAATGGCAAGCCCGTTTCCGCGGAGGTCGAGGCGCGCACGCTCCTCGTGACCTATATCCGCGAGAACCTGCGGCTGACGGGCACCCATGTCGGCTGCGATACGGCGCAGTGCGGCGCCTGCACGGTGCTGCTGAACGGGCGCGCGATCAAGAGCTGCTCGATTGTTGCAATGCAAGCAGAAGGCGCCGACCTGATGACGATCGAGGGCGTAGCCAAGGCCGACGGCACCCTGCACCCGATGCAGCAGGCCTTCAAGGAAAACCATGGTTTGCAGTGCGGTTTCTGCACCCCGGGCATGGTGATGAACGCGCTCGACTTCGCGAAAAGCCATCCCAACCCCACCGAGCAGGAGGTGCGCGAGAGCCTCGAGGGCAACCTCTGCCGCTGCACCGGCTACCACAACATCGTGAAGAGCATCATGGCCGGCGCGCGAGCGATGGGAGGCAAGCTATGAACGCCCCCGCATCTTCCTCCGTACTCGGCGCGCGGCTCACGCGCAAGGAGGACTACCGCTTCCTCACCGGCACGGGCCAGTTCACGGACGACGTCGCCCTGTCGAACCAGAGTTACGCGGTGTTCGTGCGCTCTCCGCACGCGCACGCGAAGATCAAGTCCATCAAGACTGACAAGGCGAAATCCGCCAAGGGCGTGCTCGCGGTTTATACCGGAGAAGACTTGGCGAACGCGAAGGTCGGCGGCCTGCCGTGCGGCTGGCTGATCACCGGCACCGACGGCAAGCCGATGAAGGAGCCGCCGTTTCCGCCGCTCGCCCAGGGCAAGGTGCGCCACGTCGGCGAGCGCGTCGCAGTGGTGATCGCCGAGACGCTCGCGCAGGCGCGCGACGCCGCCGACAAGGTGAAGGTCGACTACGAAGAGCTGCCGGCGGTGGTGGATCTCACGAAGGCGAGGAAGGCAAGCGCCATCCACGACATCGCGCCGGACAATACCTGCTACGTGTGGGCGCTCGGCGACAAGGCAGCGACCGACGCGGCTTTCGCTAAGGCGGCGCACGTGACCAAGCTCGAGTTCTGGAACAACCGCCTGGTACCGAACGCCATCGAGCCGCGCTCGGCGAACGCCACCTACTCGCGCGCAGGTGACGAGTACACGCTCTATGTCGCGAGCCAGAATCCGCACGTCGAGCGCCTGCTGATGACCGCGTTCGTGCTCGGGCTGCCCGAAAGCAAGGTGCGCGTGGTCGCGCCCGACGTCGGCGGCGGCTTCGGCTCCAAGATCTACCTCTACGGCGAGGACGTGGTGGTGACCTGGGCGGCGAAGCAACTGAACCGCGCGGTGAAGTGGACTGCCGACCGCTCGGAGTCCTACGTCTCCGACGCGCACGGCCGCGATCACCTTACCGTCGCCGAGCTCGCGCTCGACAAGGACGGCAAGTTCCTCGCGATGCGCGTGAAGACCACGGCGAACCTCGGCGCGTACCTGTCGACGTTCGCCTCGTGCATCCCCACCATCCTCTACGCCACGCTCCTCGCCGGCCAGTACACGACGCCGCTCATCTACTGCGAGGTGACCGCGATATTCACCAACACCACGCCGGTGGATGCGTACCGCGGCGCCGGCCGGCCGGAAGCGACCTACGTGGTCGAGCGGCTGGTGGAAACCGCGGCGCGTGAGATGAAGATCGACCCGTTGGAGATCCGCCGGCGCAACTTCATCCGCGAGTTCCCCTACCAGACGCCCGTTGCGCTTTGCTACGACACCGGCAATTACGAGGCCACTCTGGACGCTGCTTTGCAGTTGGCAGACGTAAAAAACTTCGGCAAGCGGAAAGACGAATCTGCGAAGCGCGGCAAGCTGCGCGGCATCGGCTACGCCTGCTACATCGAAGCCTGCGGCATCGCGCCCTCCAACGTCGCCGGCAGCCTGGGCGCGCGTGCGGGATTATTCGAGGCTGGAGAGATCCGTGTTCATCCGACCGGCACCGTGACCGTGTTCACCGGCTCGCATTCGCACGGCCAGGGCCACGAGACCACCTTCGCGCAGGTGGTCGCCGACCGCCTCGGCCTGCCGATGGAGAACGTCGAGGTGGTGCACGGCGACACCTCGAAGATCCTGTTCGGCATGGGCACGTACGGCTCGCGCTCGATCGCGGTCGGCGGCACCGCGATCGTGAAGGCGCTCGACAAGATCGTCGCCAAGGGCAAGAAGATCGCCGCGCACCTGCTCGAAGCTTCCGAGTCCGACGTCGAGTACGACCGCGGCGAGTTCAAGGTCGCGGGCACCGACCGAAAGAAGACGTTCGGCGAGGTGGCGTTCGCGGCCTACGTGCCGCACAACTATCCGCTCGACAAGCTCGAGCCCGGCCTGAACGAGAACGCGTTCTATGACCCGACCAATTTCACCTTTCCCGCGGGCAGCTACGTGTGCGAGGTCGAGGTGGACAAGGACACCGGCAACACGCAGATCGTGTCGTTCACCGCGGTCGACGACTTCGGCAAGATCATCAACCCGATGATCGTCGAGGGCCAGGTGCACGGCGGGCTCGCGCAAGGCATCGGCCAGGCGCTGACCGAAGGCTGCCGCTACGAGTCGTCGGGGCAGCTGGTCACCGGCTCGTTCATGGACTACTGCATCCCGCGCTCGTCGGACGTGCCGCTCTTCAAGATCGACACGCGCGAGACGCCGTGCACGCACAACCCGCTCGGCGTGAAAGGCTGCGGCGAGGCGGGCGCGATCGGCGCGCCGGCCGCGGTGATGAACGCGATTACCGACGCGCTCGGCGTGAAGGACGTGCCGATGCCGGCCACCGCGCAGACCGTTTGGAAGCATCTCCAGGAGAAAAGCCATGCACGCGTTTGAATATCACCGCCCGGGCAGCACTAAGGAAGCGTTGAGCCTCGGCAAGAAGGAAGAGGCGCGATACCTCGCGGGCGGGCAGAGCCTGGTGCAGGCGATGAAGCTGCGCCTGTCTTCGCCGAGCGATCTGGTCGACTTGGGAACCATCAAGGAACTGGTTGGGATCAAGGCCTCGGGCGGCGGCGTGGAAATCGGCGCCATGACGCGCCATGCCGATGTGGCGGGTTCCAAGGACGTGCAGAAGACGATCCCGGCGCTCGCCGCGCTCGCCGGCATCATCGGCGACCGCCAGGTGCGCCACATGGGCACGATCGGCGGCTCGCTCGCGAACAACGACCCGGCCGCGGACTATCCGGCGGCGGTGCTCGGCCTGGGCGCGACCATCACGACGAACAAGCGCAAGATCGAAGCGGACAAGTTCTTCAAGGGCCTGTACGAGACCGCGCTCGAGCCAGGCGAGCTCATCACTTCGGTGGCGTTCCCCGCGCCGAAGCGCGCGGCTTACATGAAGTTCAAGAACCCCGCGTCGCGCTTCGCGATCGTCGGCGTGTTCGTCGCCGACTTCGGCGGCGGCAAAGTGCGCGTCGGCGTCACCGGGGCGGGCCCGAGCGCGTTCCGCCAGGCCGAGATGGAGAAGGCGCTGAGCGCGAAGTTCGCGCCCGACGCGATCGCGAACATCAAGGTGAAGCCCGACGGCCTGAACAACGACCTGCACGCCTCGCCCGAGTACCGCGCGCACCTGGTCACGGTTATGGCGAAGCGTGCAGTCGAAGCTGCGCTGAAGTAGCTTTTTCCCTTACGGGCGGTGCCTGCGCGAAGCTTCCGTGCGGGCCTGCCCCATGGCCGACTTCACGTCCTTCTCTTCCTCGGGCGGCGGGAGCTGCGCCTTCAGACCGAGGCCCTGCAGCGAGAGCTCGCGCAGCCAGCCCTTCGAGTGGTAGAAGTGCTCGTCTTCCTCGTCCTCGACTTCCTTATAGGCGTCTTTCAACGCCTTGCCCTGCGCGCCGGTCAGCTTCGCCGCGACCTCGCCGATCAGCTGCCAGTTGAAGTGGTCGGTCAACTCGGCGTGCACCACCATCTCGCAGGCCACGCACTCGGCCATTTCCTTGTCGCCGGTGCCGAGCGCGGCTTCCATCGCCGCGATCAGCGACGCGCCGATGTCGCGCGTGATCTTGCGCCCCGGGGTCTGCTCTTCCGGGTCGAACTCGAGCTGGAGGCAGGCGTCGTGTAAAACCTGCACATGTTTCTCGGTCTGCTCGAGATATTCTTCCCATTCTTCCTTCAGGTCGTCGTTGACGACGCATTTCAGCGCCGTCTGGTAAACCTTGGTCCCGCCCATCTCGTGCTCCAAAGCCTGAAGCATCAACTCCTTCACCATCTGCATTTCCATTGGGGTTTTCCTTTCGTTGGCCAGCGCATGGCGGCGAGCAAGACCCATGCCGCCGCAGTGAGGAAAACCCCTACCCGAGCGACCAATCGGCGCGCAGCAGGAGATCGGGCGGTATGACGAGGTCGAGCGCGCGGGCGGTCTTGCGGTTGATGGCGAAGGCGAACTTGGACGGGCGCTCGATCGACAGCTCGCCCGGCGCCGCGCCCTTGAAGATGCGATCGGCGAACCCGGCCGCGCGGTAGTACAGATCGGGATAGGCCACCCCATACGAGGCAAGCCCGCCCGCCTCGACGAACTCGCGCGCGGAGTACATCGCCGGCAGGCGATGCTTCGCCGCGAGCTCGACGATCGCCTGGCGGTTGGACGAGGTGAGCGTCTCGACGCCGACGACGAGCCCTTGCGCACCCTTGCGTACCGCATCGTCGAATGCCGGCGCGATCTGCTCCGGCGCGCGCACGTCGAGCAGCAGGGGCTCAATACCCAGGGCGCTCGCCGCGATCTGGATTTCCTTCCAGTTAGCGGCCGCGGCGACATTCGCAAGGTTGGCGTACGCCGCGACGCGCGTCATCTTCGGCGCGAGCGCTTTCAGGAACTCGAGGCGCCGCGGGATCAGCTCGGCCGAAGCGGTCGTCAGGCCCGTCACGTTGCCGCCGGGGCGCTTCAGACTCGCGGCGAGCTTGCTTTCCACTGGATCCGCCACCGCCGTCATGACGATCGGAATACTGCCGGTCGCGCCCCGCGCGGCGAGCGTCGCCGGCGTGCCGCGCGTCAGGATCAGGTCCACCTTCGAGCGCACGAGTTCCGCGGCCAGCTCGCCGAATCGTTCGGTGCGCCCTTCGGCCGAGCGGTAGACGAGCGTGAGGTTCTTGCCTTCGACATAGCCGCGCTCCTCCATGCCCTTGAGAAAGCGCTCGAAGTTTTCCTTATTGCGCGCTTGCGCCACCGTCTCCAGCACGCCAACGGTGTAGACCCTGCCCTGCTGCGCGCGCGCCAGCAGCGGCGCAAGGCCGAGCACTACGAGAGCGTCCCGCCGCTTCATTCGATCACCCGGTCGGCGCGAATCAGGACAGTCTGCGGCAATGCGATGCCGAGCGCCTTGAGCGTCTTCCTGTTCACCGTCAGCTCGAACTTGGTGACGCGCTCGACCGGCAGGTCGGCAGGCTTGGTGCCGTTCAGGATCTTGTCGATGAAGTAGGCGGCACGATGAAACATCGCCACCTGATCCACTCCGTATGCGAAGGTGCCGCCGCCGCGCGCGACCTCCGGCGCTCCGATCGATACCAACTGCCTCGCCGTCGCGGCCGCGCCGAGCTGCCTGGAGTTGACGTTGAGCATCGCGTCCTCGACGATGACCAGCGCCTCGGCGCCCTGTTCCTTCATCGCGGCGAAGCTGGATTCGAAGTCCGCGGGCGAGCGCACGTTGTGGCGCTGCATTACGATGCCGAGCTGCTTCGCGGCCGGCTGCATCTCGCGCTCGACCGGCACCATCGAGACATTCTCAGCGTTCATCAGCACCGCGACGCGCGTCAGGCGCGGGAGCGCCTGCTTTAGCATTTCCAGGCGCTTTACGCCGAGCTCCGCCACGAAAAAGCTGCAGCCGGTGATGTTGCCGCCGGGCCGCGCGAGGCTGGGCACGACGCCGGTTGCCACCGGATCCGAGATCGAACCCATGACGATCGGAATGGTGGCGGTGGCGCGCTTCAGCGCGAGCGGCGCCGGCGTTCCGCCGGTGACGAGCGCATCCGGCTTCTGCGCCACCAGCTGGGCCGCGAGCTCCGGCAGCCGCTCATAGCGGTCGTCTTCTACCGAGCGGTACTCGATCGTCAGGTTTTTGCCCTCGACATATCCAAGCTCGCGCAGGCCGGCTTTGAAGCCCTCGATGCGCGGCGCGTAGCCTTTCCGCGTGGTCGGTACCAGGAACCCGATGCGCGCCGTCTTCGCCAGCGTTTGCGCGAGCAACGTGCGCGGCAATGCCAACGCTACCGCACCTGCGAATATCAGTTTTCTGCGCGCCCGGATGGGACGGCCCTCCTGCCGTTAGTCTGCGCCTCCGGCAGGCGGCCGTGTTGTAGACATTCACATGGCGGAAGCCAGTGACGGCCCCGCGCCAAATCCCGGAAAACGCGGCTCTTTCAGGCCTTGTCGTGCGCGCGCCGTCTCATTGGACGACCTCGTTTGCCCGCGCCAGCAGCGCCGGTGAAACGGCCAGGCCCAGGGTCTTGGCGGTCTGAAGGTTGATCACCAGCTCGAAGCGGTTCGGCAGCTGCACGGGCATTTCGGCCGGCGACGCACCTTTCAGGATCCGGTCGACATACGAGGCGGCGAGGCGGTACATCTCGAGCTGATCGAGGCCGTAGCCCGCCAGCCCGCCCGCCTTCGCCGCGAACGTGAACGGGTACACGGCGGGAAGTCGCTGGCGCGCGCAGGTGTCGATGATGAGTTTTTCGTGAACCCGGTTGCTCGGGTTGGGCATCGCGACGAGGCCGCCGTTTCGATCGCGCGCGAATGCGGCGATGACGCGCTCCATCTCGGCGCCGTCAGTCGTCGGCGAAAGGGTGACGCGCACGCCAAGCGCGTCCGCGGCCGATTCCAGGGCGCGCGAGAGCTGCACGTTTGCCGCAATCTTGGCGTTGTAGAGAACGAGCGTGCGGGTCACTGCCGGTGCCAGCTCTTTCAGGAGTTGCAGCCATTTGCCGCCCATCGCCGGCTCATAGTTGGTGAAGCCGGTCGCATTGCCGCCGGGGCGGGACAGGTTCGCGATGAATCCCTCGGCGACCGGATCGGAAACGGCGAGAAAAATCGTGGGAATGCGGCGATCGACCTGCCGCATCACCGCAAGCGCCTGGTTGCTGTGGACCATGATCAGGTCGGGTGCCATGCCGACGAGCTCAGCTGCGTGCTCCCGCATTTTCGCAGCATCCCCGGCTGCATAGCGGTATTCGATCCGGATGTTCCGGCCCTCGGACCACCCGAGCTCCTTCAGCCCTCGCCAGAGCGACGCCATGCGTTGCTTGTTCTCGACATCGTCCGCCGCGAGCGGAATGAGAAAACCGACACGCGCAACCTTCGACTGCGCCCGCGAAACGCTGGGGCCGGCGAGCAGCGCAATGACGCCCCCCGCGGCCGAGAAGAAACCTCTTCGGTCCACGCCCTTAGTCTGCCCTCCGCGCTAGATCTCGTGTTGTAGGAAATTCACTGGACGAAACGGACTGGCGGCGCTGCCGCAAATGCCGGAAAATGCAACGCTTTATGGCAAACGCACTCCCGAAGTCGATCGACGAAACGCAGGCGCTGCTCGCCTCCGGCGAGTACGTGGCCGATCGGAGCCTGGCGACGTCTCTCTACCTGTCGCTCGCGATGAAGCGGCCGCTCTTCCTCGAGGGCGAGGCGGGCGTGGGCAAGACCGAGATCGGCAAGGTGGTGGCGCAGGCGCTCGGCCGGGACCTGATCCGGCTGCAGTGCTACGAGGGCCTCGACATCGCGCAGGCGGCGTACGAATGGAACTATCCGCGGCAGATGATCGAGATCCGGATGGCCGAAGCGGAGGGTGTCAAGTCGCGCGAGGGCCTGGAGCAGGACATCTTCTCGGAGCGCTTCCTCATCCGCCGGCCGCTGTTGCGCGCGCTGCAGCCGCTCGCCGCGCCGCCGGTGCTGCTGATCGACGAGCTCGACCGCACCGACGAGCCGTTCGAGGCCTACCTGCTCGAAGTGCTGTCCGACTGGCAGGTGACGATCCCGGAGATCGGTACGGTGCGTGCCGCCGAGCCGCCGGTCGTGGTGATCACCTCGAACCGCACGCGCGAGATCCACGACGCGGTGAAGCGGCGCTGCTTCTACTATTGGGTCGACTATCCCGACGCGAAGCGAGAGCTCGAGATCCTGCGGCGCAAGGCGCCGAAGGCGGCCGAGGCGCTGTCGCGCGAGGTCGTCGCCTTCGTGCAGCAGCTGCGCAAGGTGGATCTGTTCAAGTTGCCCGGCGTCGCCGAGACCATCGACTGGGCCAACTGCCTCGCGGCGCTCGACCGCATGGTGCTCGACCCCGAGACGGTCAACAACACCCTCGGCGTGCTTCTCAAGTATCGCGACGACCTCGAGCGCATCGCGGGCGAAGAGGCCGCGCGGATGGTGAGCGAGGCGAAAGCCGCCGCGGCTGCGTGAGCGTCCTCGGGTTCCTCCGGCGCATGACCGGCGGCGGCGCCGAGGGCGCGGTGCGCGAGCTTGCGCAGATCTGCGAGGCGCTGCTCGCCGAAAGCGGCGAGTACGCGAGCACGGCGCTCGCCCGTGAAGCGGTGACGCGATTGCGCTCGCTCAACGACGCCGCGCTCGCGCAGTTCTTCGACGTGCTGGCGACCCAGTACTCGCCGGCCGAGGGCCGGCTGAAGGGCGCCGCTGCCGCGTATCAGGCCGAGCCGTCGACCGACAATCTCATCCAGCTGCAGCAGGCCTCCGAGTCGCCGCGCCGCGAGCTCTTCGACCGCCTCAACATGGCGCCCGGCGGCACGGCCGCGCTCGTCGATATGCGCAAGGCGCTCCTCGCCCAGGTCAAGTCGAAGCCGCAGTGGCGCCCGCTCGACTACGACCTGCGCCGGCGGCTGCGCTCCTGGTTCAACCGGGGCTTCCTGCGCCTCGAGCGCATCGACTGGCGCACCTCGGCAATGGTGCTCGAGAAGCTCATCGACTACGAGGCGGTGCACGCCGTGCAGGGATGGCACGACCTGCGACGCCGGCTGCAGGCCGACCGCCGCTGCTACGCCTTTTTCCATCCGCAGCTGCCCGACGAGCCGATCATCTTCATCGAGGTGGCGCTCACGCGCGGCATGAGCGCGTGCGTGCAGCCGCTGCTGGACGTGCGCGCGCCCGTCGGCGACGCGAGGAACGCGGACTGCGCGATGTTCTACTCGATCACCAACTGCCAGGAGGGCCTGCGCGGCATCTCGTTCGGCAACCAGCTCATCAAGCAGGTGGCCGAGGACCTGAAGGACGAGTTCCCGCACCTGCGGCGCTTCGCCACGCTCTCGCCGATTCCGGGATTTCGCGGCTGGCTGCAGAAGCATGCCGCGCCCGAGCTGCTCGCGCGCATCGCCGACCCCGCGTGGCACCTGGGCGAGATTCCCGAGACGCTGCAGCGCGAGCTCACGCAACTCTGCGCCTATTACCTGGTGCGCGCCAAGCAGGACAACCGGGAGGACGGCGAGCCCCTCGACCCCGTCGCCCGCTTCCACCTCGGCAACGGCGCCTCGCTCGATCGCCTGAACTTCCTCGGCGATACCTCGGAATCCGGCATGACGCGCTCCGCCGGCCTGATGGTCAACTACGTCTACTGGCTCGCCGAGCTGGAAGAGAAGCACGAGCGCTACTTCCGCGAGCACGCGGTCAGCGCTTCGCCGGTGGTCGAGAAGATGGCGCGCGAGTGCCGGCTGCCGGGCCAGGACGCAGCTTGAACACCGCAGTGCGCAGCGACGCGGGCCGGCTTTCCGAGAACGTGATGCACTTCGCGCGCCTGCTGCGTGCCGCGGGCATGCGCATCGGCTCCGACCGCGTGATCGATTGCGTGCGCGCGCTCGAGATCGCGGGCGCGCACCAGTTCCCGCTGCGGCGCGAGGACTGGTACTGGACCATGTCGGCGGTGCTGCTCTCGCGCCAGGAGCAGCGCCCGGTCTTCGACCAGGCGTTCCGCATCTTCTGGCGCGACCCGAAGCTCGCCGAGCGCATGATGCAGCTCATGCTGCCGCAGGTGTACGGGCGCACCGCCAAGCCCGAGCAGCAGCAGAGCCAGCGCTTGACGGATGCGTTGTTTCAACAGCCACGCGAGCAAGATCCCGCCACGGAAAAGCTGGAGCTCGAAGCGCGGCTCACGTTCTCCTCGCGCGAGATCCTGTCGCGCATGGATTTCGACACCATGTCGGCGGCCGAGCTGGTCGAAGCGAAGAAGATGCTCGCCGAGCTGCGGCTGCCGCTGCCGCTGATCAAGACCCGGAGAAAACGGCCCTCGGCGAAAGGCAAGACCATCGACCTGCGCAAGACCCTGCGCGAAAGCATGCGCGAAGGCGGCGACATCATCCCGCTGGTGCGCGCGGCGCCCACCGAGCTGCACCCGCCGCTCGTCGTGCTGTGCGACATCTCGGGCTCGATGAACCCGTACTCGCGCATGTTCCTGCATTTCCTGCACGCGATCACCAACGACCGCGACCGCGTGGCGGTGTTCGTCTTCGGCACGCGTCTGACCAACATCACGCGCCAGCTGCGCCACCGGGACGTGGACGTGGCCATGGCCAAGGTCGCGGAAGCGATCAAGGACTGGTCCGGCGGGACGCGCATCGGCGCGAGCCTGCGCGACTTCAACTGGCGCTGGGGCCGGCGTGTGCTGGCGCAGAACGCCTGCGTGCTGCTGGTGTCGGACGGCCTTGACCGCGAGGCTGGCGAGGGCCTGGGCGAGGAGATGGAGCGGCTCGCCAAGTCCTGCCACCGCCTGGTGTGGCTGAACCCGCTGCTGCGCTATGAAAAATTCGAGGCGCGGCCGGCCGGCGTGCGCGCGATGCTGCCGCACGTCGACCTCTTCCTGTCGGTGCATAATCTGAAAAGCCTGGTCGATCTCGCGCGCACGCTCAGCCAGCCCCTCAGCAATCCGACCCTCAAGGAAAAAGCCCAGTGGAGATGACCGGCGCACAGCTGATCCCCGCCTCGCAGCAGGCGACGTGGGAGGCGCTCAACGACCCGGAGGTGCTCAAGGCCTGCGTGCCGGGCTGCGAATCGATCACGCTCGTCAATCCGAACGAGTACCAGGTGCTGATGACGGCCCGGGTCGGCCCGGTGAGCGCCAAGTTCCGCGGCCGGCTCTCGCTCTTCGACATCAAGCCGCCGACTTCCTATTCGCTCGCGTTCGAGGGCCAGGGCGGCGCCGCGGGTTTCGCGAAGGGCGCGGCGCAGGTGCAGCTCTCTCCGCAAGGCGAGCAGACGCGGCTTGCGTACGACGTGAAGGCGAACGTGGGCGGCAAGCTCGCGCAGATCGGGTCGCGCCTGGTCGATGCCGCGGCGAAGAAGGTCGCCGACGAGTTCTTTCAGAACTTCACCAAGAGAATGAGCTCGGCCGAGGACACGACGGTGGTGACGAGCGCGGCGCCCGACCACGGGCACGGCGGCGCGACGCCGGAGCGTGCGCTGCCCGGCGTGTCCAATACCACGCTCATCTTCTTCGCCGCGGGCGCGCTCGTGGTGTTCCTCGTCGCGCTGGTCGTGCTCTTTGGCTGAGTTGCTCTTTCGCGAGGACCCGTATCTCACGGCGTGTGAGGCGACCGTGGTTTCGGTCCACGAGAATGCCGTGGAGCTCGATCGCACCGTGTTCTATCCGCTCGGCGGCGGCCAGGCCGGCGACACCGGCAAGGTGGGAAACTGGCGCGTGCTCGACACCCGCAAGGGTGCGGGCGGTGACTCGGTCTTGCATCTGCTGGAGCCCGGGGCCAGGCTCGAACCGGGCGTGACGGTACCGATCGAGATCGACTGGCAGCGGCGCCACCGCCTGATGCGGCTGCACACCGCCCTCCATCTGCTCGGCGCAGTGGTGAAAGCGCCGGTGACCGGCGGGCGCATAGGCGACGACAAGGCGCACCTCGACTTCGACATCGAAATGGAGAAGCTGGTCAAGGAAGAGATCGAGGCCCGCCTCAATGAATTAACCGGCAAAGGCCATCCGACGGTGCCGCGGTGGATCACGGATGCCGAGCTCGACGCGCGGCCGGAGCTGGTGAAGACCATGTCGGTCGCGCCGCCGCGCGGCGAGGGCCGGGTGCGGCTGCTCGAGATCCCGGGCGTCGACCTGCAGGCCTGCGGCGGTACCCACGTGAAGAACACTGCGGAGATCGGCCGCCTAGCGGTCGCGCGCATCCGCTCGGAAGGCAAGCGCAACAAGCGCGTCACCCTGACGTTTGCATGAGTGTGGTCGCGAAGATGGACAAGGTGGTCAACGCGTTCGTCGCGCGCTGCCGCTGGTTCCACGAGCCGATCACCCGGGGGCGCGCGCGCATGTTCGCCCTGCAGCACCGCCTCAACACGCGCCAGCGCAACTCGGTGCTCAAGCTCAAGGTGGCGACGAACTGCAGCGACTGGGAGACGCGCCTGCGCATCATTCGCGCGTGCAGCGAAGAGGTGATCGCCGACCACGAGCATGGCGGCGGCCGTCCGCACTGGCAGATCCTGGAGGACCTGGGCGTAAGGATCGGGCTCGGCCGCCGGGCGCTGCAAGATGCGAAGCCCCTGCCCTCGACCGAGCTCGCGTGGGCGGCGTGGGACGGGCTGATGGCCAACCGCCACTGGCTCGAAGGCATCGTCGCCAACACCTGCGCCGAGCGCGTCAACGTTCCCGGCTACGGCAAGGGCGAGTTCCGCAAGTACGGCTGGTTCGGCGTCGAGCGGCGCCGGTGGAAAGGCTTGTTTCGTCTCACGGAGGAGGAATTGGAGTTCTTCGAGCTGCATACCGAGGCCGACATCGAGCATTCCGACACCGGCTGGCGCGCGGTGGAGAAGTTCGCGCGCGAGCTGCGCCTGGAGGAGGTCGTCGTCGCGGCCTGCGAGCGCAACCTGTACGTGTGGGAGCACTACCTTAACGGCATCGCCGCCGCGGGAGACGCGCATGGCGCAAAAGCCTGAGCGCCGCCCGGCGGCGATCCTGTTCGCCGAGCTGCGCAACTTCACGCGGCTCTCGGAAGTACTGCAGCCCGACAAGGTGCTCGAGCTCGCGAACGAGTTCTTCGCCCTCGCCGCGCGCGCCATCCAGGAGAACACCGGCAAGGTGCTCGCGGTGCACAACGACGGGCTGATGGCGGCGTTCGCCGCGGGCGGCGCGGCCGAGTTCAACGCCCAGGCGGTCAAGGCGGCGCAGTCGATCCAGCGCGATTTCGGCCCGATCGGCGAGCGCTGGCAGAAGGAGTACGGCTTGCCGGCCGCGGTCTCGCTCGGCGTGCACACCGGCGAGACGCTGTTCGGCTTCGCCGGCCCGGCCGGCACGCAGCAGTTCGTCGGCTTCGGCGACAGCGTGAGCGTCGCCGAGCGCCTGGTGCACCGCGCGCGCGCCGGCGAGATCGTGATCTCGCTCGACGTGATGAAGGCGCTGGGGCCCGCGGTCCGGTCGCTCGGCGCGGAGGAGTTGCCGGCGCTCGAGCTCGGCGGCAAGCGCCCGCCGCTGCCGATCTACGGCATGCTGCTCGAAACGCGCCTGGACTTTACGTAGTCGCCGAAGCTTCGCGCATGGCCGCGGCTAGCGTCTGGGCCGGATAGGCGCCAGAGACGCCCGACTTCCTCTCGAAGATGAACGTCGGCACCGCGGAGATGCCCATCGCGCGCACCTCGCCCTCGAGCGTCGAAACGTCGCCCGCTTTCTCGGGCCAGCCCTCGACCCCGCATTGCGCGGCGATCTCGGCCAGGACCGCCGGGTCGCCGATGTCCCTGGCTTCCTCGAAGTACGCGCGAAACAGGCGGTTCACGACTTCGTCCTGATCGGGCGCAAGCGCGATCAGGCGGTGGGCTTCGGTCGTGTTGGGCGTGCGTTCGATGCGGTCGAAGGCGAACTCGATGCCCTCGCTCCTGCCCTCCGCCATGACCCGCGCGTCGAGCTCGCGCGAGCGCGCGAGCGAGCCGAACTTGGCCTTGCGGTATTCGGCGCGCGGCATGCCGCCTTTCGGCATGCCGGGATTCAGCTGGAAGGGTAGCCAGGCGACATCGACCTGGACTTCACCGTCGATGAGATTTAGCGCCTTCTGCAGCCGCTTCTTGCCGATGTAGCACCACGGACAGATCACGTCCGAGGCCACTTCCAGCTGCAGGCGCTTCACTTGGCCGGCTTCCTCGCCGGAATGGTCCAGAAGTAGACCACGCGGCCGTTCGAGTCCAGGCGCTTCTCCGGCTTCCAGGTGCCCATGTCGAACTGGTGCGAGACGATGCGCGTGCCGGGCTTGAGATCCTCCCACAGCCGCGGACGCAGCTTGACGTTGAGATCGGGCAGGAGGTAGAGCGTGATCACCGTGGCTTCGCGGAAGTCGGCCTGGAAGAGATCCTCCTGACGAAATTCGACCAGGTTCGCGACGCCGGCCTTCTTCGCGTTCTCGGTCGCCTCGCGGATGCGCTCGGGGTCGATATCGATGCCGACCGCCTTGATGCCGTAGCGCTTGGCGGCGGTGATGGCGATGCGGCCGTCGCCCGAACCGAGGTCGTACAGGACGTCGCCTTTCTTCACGTCGGCGAGGCGCAGCATGTCGTCGACGACCTCGTGCGGCGTGGGCACGTAGATGACATCGGGTTGCTGGGTGACCCTGCGCGGCTGGGGCTGCGCGAAGGCAAGCACCTGCGCTGCGGCAAGCACGGCCGCAGTGACTGCCATGGCGATTCGCATGCGGGAAATTATGCCTGAGCGAAAATCAGGGCGAGAAGCCGGTGGCGAAACGGCTCGAGGTGACGGCGGCGTCGACCTCGCGCTCTTCGTCCGGTATGGCCCCCGCCTTCGGCACGAGCGGCAGATCGCTCGCGATCGGCGTCTCGGTGAGCGCGGCTTCGATCTCTTCGGTGCCGTGCAGCTCGAGGCGCGCCCATGCGATCAGCAGCATGGCCGCCACGATGGCGATGATCGCGATTACCGCCACGACCGGGTGCTCGTTGTTGCCGTTCGGCCCGGGGTATTGATCGTGGGTGCAGGCGTGGCCCATTCCGGATTAGACGCTACTCCGGTCTGTGGGTTCTGGATATCAAGTATTACTGATGTCATACATTACCCGCGGTCATGCATCCCTTAGTCGCCTGCGACCGTCATGTTCTCGACCAGGATCGAGCCCGACGAGCGCCCGCTGCGCACCAGCACGTCGCTGCCTATCGCCACGATTTGCTTGAACATTTCCGGAAGGCGGCCGGCGATGGTGATTTCCTCCACCGGAAACGCGATCTCGCCGTTCTCGACCCAGTAGCCGGCGGCGCCGCGCGAGTAGTCGCCGGTGACGAGATTTATCCCCTGGCCCAGCAGCTCGGTGACCAGCAGCCCGCGCCGCATGGTGCGCAGCATCCCGGCGAAGTCCGGACCGTCCGACTTCACGGCCAGGTTGTGGTGGCCTCCCGCGCTGCCGGTGGATTTCATCCCGAGCTTGCGCGCGGAATAGCTGCCCAGGAAATAACCCTCGACCACGCCGTTGCGCACGATCGGCCGCTCGCGCGTCGCCACGCCCTCCTCGTCGAACGCGCTCGACGCGAGGCCCTGCGGCTCCAGCGGCCGCTCGTCGATGCTCACGCGCGGTGAAAACACTTCCTTGCCGAGGCTGTCGACCAGGAACGACGTCTTGCGGTAGAGATTGCCGCCGTTCACGGCGGAGACGAAATGCCCGATCAGGCCCAGCGCGACCGGCGCCTCGAACAGCACCGGCGCCTGGCAGGTCGCGATCTTGCGCGCGCCCAGGCGCGCCGCGGTGCGCTGTCCCGCGTAGCGGCCGAGCGCGCGCGGGTCGGCGATCTTCGCCGGCACGCGCGAGGCGCTGTACCAGTCGTCGCGCTGCATGAGGCCCTTTTCCTCGGCGATCACGGCGCACGACAGCCAGTGCCGCGATCCCGGAAAGCCGCCCGAGAAGCCGAGGCTGTTGGCGAAGGCGAACTGCGTCTGCTGCGCCGAGACCGTGGCGCCCTCGGAGTTGCGGATCCTCCTCGACACGGCGAACGCCGCCGCCTCGCAGCGCTTCGCGAGCTCGACCGCCTCCTCGGTGGAGATGTCCCACGGATGGTAGAGATCGAGGTCGGGCTGCGCGCGCGCGAGCAGCTCGGCGTCGGGCAGCCCGGCGCAGTCGTCTTCCGCGGTGTGGCGCGCGATCGCGAGCGCGGCGTCGACGGTCTGCTCGAGCGCCGCGCGCGAGAAATCGGAGGTGCTGGCGTGCCCCCGCCTCGCGCGGGGGCGCTCGCCGAGATAGACCGTGACGCCGATCGAGCGGTCCCGGTTGTGCTCGACGGTGTCGGCGCGGCCCTTGCGCACCGTAACGCTCAGGCCGTAGCCCTCGGACACGTCGCACTCGGCTCCGCTCGCGCCGCCCTGGCGCGCGCGGTTCAGCGCCGCCTGCGCGAGGCTTGCGAGCTCTTCGCGCGCGCAGCTGAACCCGTGGCGCTTCGGCATGGGGGCGCTATGATAATCGGGTGGATCAGGAAATTGTCAGCAAGACGCGCAAGAAGCGCGAAATGCACGAGCTCCAGGCGCTCGGCGTGGCGCTCGCCGCGCTGCCGGAATCGCAGCTGAAGGAAATGCATCTGGGCGAAGACCTGCTGGAAGCGCTGCTCGAAGCCAAGCGCATCAAGAGCCACGAGGCGAAGCGCCGCCAGATGCAATACATCGGCCGCCTGATGCGCGACGTTGACCCGGCGCCGATCCGCAGCCGGCTGGCCGAGGTCGAGGGCCATTCCGCGCAGGCCGCGGCGCGCCACCGGCGGCTCGAGGCCTGGCGCGAGCGGCTGCTGGCCGACGACGCCGCGCTCACCGAGTTCGCCGCGGCCTTTCCCGCCGCCGATCTGCAGGCGCTGCGCACTGCGATCCGCAATGCGAGGAAAGAGCAGAAGGAGGGCAAGCCGCCGCGCGCCTACCGCGAACTTTTCCGGATCCTGAAAGACATTGAATCTTCAACCGCTCTGCAAGGTTGAGATCACGCTCGCCGCGCCCCAGGAGCTCGGCGACACGCCGCAGGGCCGACGCAGGATCATCGGCATTACCGGCGGCCGGTTTTCCGGCGAGCGCCTCACCGGGCGCGTGCTGCCTGGCGGCGCCGACTGGCAGGTGATCCGCGCCGACGGCGTCGCGGATCTGGATGCACGGTACACGCTCGAGACCGCCGACGGCGCACTGATCTACGTGAGGAACCGCGGCTACCGACACGGACCGGCCGCCGTTCTCCAGAAGCTCTCCTCGGGCGAGGAGGTCGACCCAAAGCTCTACTACATGCGCACCACGCCCCGCTTCGAGACTGGCGACGCGCGCTATGCCTGGTTGAACCGGATTGTCTGCGTCGCGACCGGCGCGCGGCGGCCGGCCGCGGTTGAATTGGACGTGTACGAACTCAAATGATCCAGACGCTTGTCATTGGCCTTGTATCAGTCAGCGACCGCGCCTCCGCGGGCGTGTACAAGGACGAAGGCATCCCCTCGCTCAAGGAGTGGCTCGCGAGCGCGATCGCCTCGCCCGCCTGGCGCGACGAGACGCGCCTCATCGCCGACGAGCAGCCGCTGATCGAGGCGACGCTCAAGGAGCTCGCCGACGAGAAGGGTTGCAGCCTGATCCTCACCACCGGCGGCACCGGCCCGGCGCCGCGCGACGTGACGCCGGAGGCGACACTCGCGGTCGCCGACAAGGTGATGCCGGGCTTCGGCGAGCAGATGCGCGCAGTCAGCCTCAAGTACGTGCCGACCGCCATCCTGTCCCGCCAGGTGGCGGTGGTGCGAAAGAACTCGCTCATCATCAACCTGCCCGGGCAGCCGAAGGCGATCCGCGAGACGCTCGACGGAGTGTTCGCCGCCGTGCCGTATTGCATTGATCTGATTGGCGGTCCGTACATCGAGACGCACGAGGCGGTGGTCAAGGCGTTCCGCCCGAAGTCAGCCATCCGCAAGAAATAGCCGTTCGGCCGGACTATCTGTCGTACAGAAAGGGACGCGCGGTCGGGGCCGTAGCATGAACGCGCACTCAACGCTCCCCCTACATGGCGAAGAGAATCCTGGTCGCCGATACCTCGGACGGCGACCGCCGGCTGTCCGAAATTCTTTCAGGCTTTGACCTGACGTTCGTGCGCGCCCTCGCCGAGGCGCAGCGCGCGCTCGAGCGCGAGCGCTTCGACCTGATCCTGGTCGGCGTGCATTTCGACGATTCGCGCATGTTCGACCTGCTGCGCCACCTGCAGGCGAGCGGCCCGGCGCCCGGCTGCGCGGTGATCTGCATGCGCAGCCAGCATTTCCAGTCGCCCGCGATCAGCATCGAAGGACTCGAGATCGCCGCCAAGGCGCTCGGCTGCAATCTGTTTCTCGACCTGACGTGGTACGCGGATGACGCCACCGGCAACGGCGCCATCCGTTCGCTGTTCGAGGCGCTGCTCAGCGGCTGAGCAGGCGCTCCACGGCGGCGCGCAGCGGCATAGCGGTCGTTCATCTGCGGACGTCCGCAACCAGAGTTTTTTCCCCAGCCCGGGAGCAGGTTTAGCACGGCGCCCATTTACGCGCTACCGTTGGGCGAATGTGGATTCGCGCTCTCGCAGTCCGTGCATTTCTTGTCCTGGTCGCAGGCTGCGCCGCGTCGGCGGCCCCGCGCGACCCGGAGGTGCGCTACGAGCCGACGCCGCCGGACGTGGTGCAAGCGATGCTGGGACTCGCCAGGATCGGCGCCGATGACCTGGTCGCCGACCTGGGCTGCGGCGACGGGCGCATCGTGATCGAGGCCGTGCAGCGTTTCGGCGCACGCGGCCTGTGCGTCGACATCGATGAACGGCGCATCGCCGAGGCGCGGCGCAACGCCGACGCGGCCGGCGTCGCGCAGCGCATCACCTTCCTCAACGTGGACCTGTTCGCCGTCGACCTGCGCAGCGTGAGCGTGGTGATGCTTTTCCTTTCGCCTGACTTCAACCGCAAGCTTCGCCCCAAGCTCGCGCGCGAGCTCGCTCCGGGCGCTCGCGTGGTCTCGCACTGGCACGACATGGACGACTGGCAGCCGACCCGCACGCTTCGCATCCGGAGCGACGGACGCGAGCGGCCGGTCTACCTCTGGGTGATGCCTTAGACTTGCGCCGATGGACGCCGTTGAGATCGAGACCGGGCCGAAGCCCCGGGTCGCGGTAATCTGGCTGCACGGGCTCGGCGCCGACGGCCACGACTTCGAGCCCATCGTGCCCGAGCTCGATCTGCCCGAGCCGGTGCGCTTCGTGTTCCCGCACGCGCCGGTGCGCCCGGTGACGATCAACAACGGCATGCGCATGCGCGCCTGGTACGACATCTTCCAGTTCGGCGGCGGACCGGAGGACGATGCCGGCATCCGGGGCTCGCAGAAGCTGGTGGAGCAGATGATCGCGGCCGAGAAGGACAGGAAGATCGTGCTCGCCGGCTTCTCGCAAGGCGGCGCCATCGTGCTGCAAACCGCGCTGCGCCATCCCGAGCGGCTTGCCGGCGTGCTTGCCCTGTCGACCTACCTGCCGCTCTCGTCGACGCTGGAAAAGGAAGCGTCGCCGGCGAACCAGCGCCTGCCGATCTTCATGGCGCACGGACAGTACGACGACATCATTCCCATCCGGCGCGCCGAAGCTTCGAGGGAGGCGCTGGCGCGGCTGGGTTACGAGGTCGAATGGCATGCGTATCCCATGCCGCACTCGGTGTGCGCGCCAGAAATCGAGGACATTGGGAAATTCTTGGCGAGGGTTCTGCAGGACTGAAAGATAAAATAGCGGGAATGGCCTCCGAGCAGTCCGTCCCCGGGTACCACGTCGTCCACATCATCGGCCAGGGCGGCCAGGCGCAGGTGTTCCTCGCCGAGCGGGAGCACGACGGGCTGCGCGTGGCGCTCAAGGTGTTGAACCGGGCGCTGCGGAACGACCCGGTGTTTCTCGAGCGCTTCGTGCGCGAGTACAAGCTGGTCGCAAGCCTTGACAGCGCCTACGTCGCGCGCATCTACGACCAGGGCTTCACCGGCGACTTTCCCTACATCGCGATGGAGTTTCTGCCCTCGGGAACGCTCGCCGCGCGCATCCGCGAGGGGCTTACCACGCGCGCCGCGCTGCGCCTCGCCTCGCAGATCTGCCAGGCGCTCGACGCGATCCATTCGCGCGGCATCGTGCACCGGGACCTCAAGCCCGCGAACATCCTTTTCCGCGCCGACGGGCGACCGGTGCTGGTCGACTTCGGCCTGGCGCGCGACATGACCATCAGCTCCACCCTCACCGTGGCGGGGCACCAGTTCATCGCCACGCCGCGCTACATGAGCCCGGAGCAGTGCCTCGGGCACCCGGTCGACGCGCGCTCCGATCTCTACAGCCTGGGCGCGGTGCTCTATGAGATGATCACCGGCACGAAAATCTACGACGGCGCGAACTCTGCCGAGGTGATCGCCATGCACGTCAACGCTCCCCCGCCGCGGCTCGCCGAGCTGCTCTCGGTGCACCAGCCGCTGCTCGACCGGCTGCTCGCCAAGAACCCCGAGGACCGCTTCCAGAGCGCCGCCGAAGTGCTGGCCGAGCTCGGCGCGTGAGCAACCCCGCCGAGCAGGCCTACCTCGACCTGCTCGCCGAAGTGCTCGCGCACGGCGCGCGCAAGTCCGACCGCACCGGCACCGGCACGCTCTCGGTATTCGCGCGCCAGCTGCGCTTCGGCCTCGCCGACAGCTTCCCACTGCTCACAACGAAGAAGCTGCACACCAAGTCGATCCTCTACGAGCTGCTCTGGTTCCTGCGCGGGGAGACCAACGTGAAGTGGCTGCAGGAGCGCGGCGTCACGATCTGGGACGAATGGGCGGACGAGAGCGGCAACCTCGGACCGGTGTACGGCTACCAATGGCGGCACTGGCGAACGCCGGACGGTCGCGAAATCGACCAGATCGCCAACGTGATCGAGTCCTTGAGAAGAAAACCGGATTCGCGCCGGCATATCGTCAGCGCCTGGAATCCGGCCGATGTGGACCGCATGGCGCTGCCGCCGTGCCACGCGCTTTTCCAGTTCTACGTCGCGAGCGGCCGCCTCTCCTGCCAGATGTACCAGCGCAGCGCGGACCTGTTCCTCGGGGTGCCCTTCAACATCGCCTCCTACGCCGCGCTCACGCTGATGGTGGCGCAAGTGACGAACCTGAAGCCGGGCGAGTTCGTCCTCACGCTCGGCGACGCGCACCTCTATCTCAACCACCTGGAGCAGGCGCGCGAGCAGATCGCGCGACGGCCGCGCGCGTTTCCCCGGCTGCGGCTGAACCCGGCGTTGAAGGAGCTGCTCGACTTCCGCTACGAAGACTTCACGCTGGAAGCGTACGATCCGCATCCGGCGATCAGGGCACCCATCGCAGTTTGAGGAGGAGGCACCGATGAAATTCCTGGTGACGTTGCTATTGGCGCTCGCCGCATCCGCGGTCTTCGCGCAGCAGAACTACCCGGCTCCCCAGGAAGGCAGCTGGGTGGTGCGCGACTTCAAGTTCCATACCGGCGAGGTGTTACCCGAGCTACGGCTGCACTACCGCACGGTCGGAGCTGCGGGCGGCGAGCCGGTCGTCATCATGCACGGCACCACCGGATCGGGCGCGGGTTTCCTGACCCCCGCCTTCGCGGGGGAGTTATTTGGGCCGGGACAGCCGCTCGACGCGAAGCGCTACTACATCATCCTGCCCGACGCGGTCGGCCACGGCCGCTCGAGCAAGCCTTCCGACGGGCTGAAGATGAAGTTCCCCCGGTACAACTACGACGACATGGTGGACGCGCAGCACCGCCTGGTGACCGAGCATCTCGGCGTGAAGCACGCGCGCCTCGTCATGGGCAACTCGATGGGCGGGATGGAGACCTGGATCTGGGTGCAGAAGTATCCCGGCTTCATGGACGCGGCGGCGCCGATGGCGGCGACGCCGACCGAGATGGCGAGCCGCAACTGGATGACGCGCCGGCTGATCATCGACTCGATCAGGAACGACCCGGACTGGAAGAACGGCGAGTACACCACGCAGCCGCGCAGCGCGCAGTTCGCCTCGGTGTTCTTCGGCATCGCCACCAGCGGCGGCGACCAGGCGCTCTACAAGCAGGCGCCGACGCGCCAGAAGGCCGACGAGCTGCTCGACCGGCGCCTCAAGGCGCCCTATACCGTGGACGCGAACGACGCGCTCTACATGTGGGATTCCTCGCGCGACTACAACCCGTCCGCCGGCCTGGAGCGCATCGAGGCGACGGTGCTGGCGATCAACTCGGCCGACGACGAGCGCAACCCGCCGCACACTGGCGTGATGGAGCGCGAGATCAAGCGCGTGAAGAATGGGCGCGTGTACCTGATTCCCGCGAGCGAGAACACCGCCGGCCACGGCACCACCGGGCAGGCGAAGTGGTGGAAGGACGAGCTCGCGAAGCTGCTGCAGAGCGCGCCGCGGAGGGGCCAATAGAGTACTGGCGCTCCTACGTAGTTACTTTCCTGATCGGCGCCCTGCTCGGC
>DASRIR010000014.1:0-2282 GCA_035649875.1 Burkholderiales bacterium
GGGACCGCGCGTCGAACTCGGCGAGATCCGCCTCTCGGGGCTGCGTACCGTCAACGAAGCGTTCGTGCGTAACCGGCTCCCCGTACGGCCCGGCGAGCGCTTTAGCCCGAGCAGCATCGAGCGCGCGCGGCAGGATCTGCTTGCACCCGGCGTATTCTCCGGCGTGACGGCACGGCCGGACGAGCAGCTCGACCAGTCGGGTCGTCTTCCGCTCACGTTCGACGTGCAGGAGCGCCCGAGCCGCGTGCTCGGGTATTCGGCCACGTACTCGACCGACCTCGGCGGCAGCGTTGGCGCCAGCTGGTCGCACCGCAACCTCTTCGGCAACGCCGAGCAGCTCAATTTTTCTGCTTCGGTGATCAATCTCGGGGGCACGGCGGCAACCGATGTCGGCTATAACCTGAGCGGGCAGTTCATCAAGCCCGACTTCCGGCGGCGAGACCAGTCGCTCGAGCTCAAGCTCGGCGCGCTGAAGCAGAGCTTGGAAGCGTACGATCAAACGGCGATCCTGAGCGGCGTGGCCGTGAGCCGCAAGCTCACGCCGAGGTGGACGGGCAGCGTGGGCCTCTCCGCCTCGCAGGAACAGATCGCCCAGCAAGGCGTGGAGCGCGACTACACGCTCCTCGGAATTCCGCTAGGCCTGCGTTTCGACAGCACCGGACGCGCCAACCTGCTTCAGGATCCGACGCGCGGCGTCATTGGTAACGGCACCGTTACGCCGACCTATTCGCTCGGCGGGAGCGAAATGGACGACGCATTCTTCACGCTGATGCAGGTGAGCGCCGCGGCGTTTGTCGATCTTGCACGCTTCGACATCGCGGCGGTCGGACGAAGCGTGATCGCCATGCGCGCGCTGGCCGGCAGGGCGTTCGGCGCCTCGCAGTTGGATCTCCCGCCTCACCAGCGCTTCTACGGCGGCGGCAGTGCGAGCGTGCGCGGTTTTCGATATCAGTCGATCGGGCCGCGCTTTCCGGACGGCCAGCCCGCCGGCGGCACATCGATCGATGCGGCAGCGCTCGAGCTCAGGCAACGGCTTTTCGGCGATTTCGGCGCCGTGGCGTTCATCGACGCAGGGCGTGTGGGCGCGAAAGGCGGGCCGCGGGGTGAGATCGAATGGGGCGCGGGCGTCGGCGTGCGCTACTACACGGCGATTGGGCCGTTGCGTGTGGATCTCGCCGTGCCACTGACCGACGTGCCCGGCAACGATTCGTACCAACTCTACATCGGCCTGGGACAGGCTTTCTGATGCGCCACCCCGCTCGAGTTTGGGTCTGGGCTTTGGCGGCGATCGCCGCCGTCCCAATCCTCGTCGCTGGGCTCGTGGTCGCGATCGCTAACACCGACCCCGGACGGCGCATGGTCGAGCGCGCGGTAGCACAGGCGAGCGGCGGTGAGGTGTTACTCGAGGGTCTCGCCGGTCGCTTTCCGGATCGGCTGCATGTTGCGCGCATCGAGCTGCGCGACCGCGAAGGCACGTGGGCCGTTGCGAGTGATCTCGCGCTGGATTGGTCGCCAACGCGCCTGCTGCGCCTCCAGGCGCACGTGGCGCACATTGAGCTTGCGCGCCTCGCGCTGCATCGCCCGCCGCTATCAGACGACGAACCGGCTGCGGATCGCAAGCAACCCACGTGGCCGCCGCTGCGCATCGACGTCGATGCGCTTCGCATCGCGAAGCTCGAGCTCGCGCCAAGCATCGCCGGTGTGGCGAGCGAGGTGCATGTACGTGCCGCGGCCCATTTCGTTTCGGCGTCGCAATTCGATCTCGCGCTCGATGTCGAGCGGCTCGATGCGACGGGTAAATACGAGGTAAAGGCCAGCGCCGACGCTTCGCAGCTCACCGCTCATGTGGATCTCGGGGAGCCCGCGGGCGGCCTGCTCGCGCAGCTCGCCGGCCTGCCGGATCTTGGCGCGCTCGCTGTCAAGGGGAGCCTGGACGGACCGCGCAACGCGCAACGGCTGCGCCTCGTCATGTCCGCCGGTTCCGCGCAGGCGACGGCGCACGGAACCCTCGACCTCGAAGGACAGGCGCTGGATCTCCGCGTCGCCGCCACAGCGCCCGCCATGCGGCCGAGCGCGGGGGTGGCATGGCAGGGCGCGCGTCTCGAAGGCTATGTGAAGGGCCCGTACGCGAGCCCCGATGCAAATGTCGAGCTCGGCATACGCGGCGTCGAAGTTGGTGAAGCGGGATTTCGTGACTTGGAAGCGAAGCTTACCGGCACAGCAGGCGCGATGGCGCTAGTGGCGAGCGTGGAGGGCCTGCGCGTCCCCGGCGCACGGCCCGA
>DASRIR010000015.1:0-3339 GCA_035649875.1 Burkholderiales bacterium
TCGCCAGCGTCGCCGGCTTCGGCGACTGGGACGCCTTCGCCCGCATGGTGCGCCGCTCGCGCCAGTTCGGCTTCATGGGCGCCGGCTGCATCCATCCCGGCCAGGTGCCGATCGTCAACCGCGAATACTCGCCGTCAGCCGACGAAGTCGCCTACGCGCGCCGCATCGTCGAGGAAAACGCCAAGCACGAGGCCGCCGGCCGCGCCTCCTGGTCGCTCGACGGCAAAATGATCGACGTCCCGGTCGTGGTTCGCGCGCAGCGCCTGCTCGCCCGCCACGCGGCGATCGAGGCGCGCGAGGCGAAGAAGTCCCTCTAGGAGGAGGAAAGGCGTGAACAAGTCAGTCATCCTGCAATCGCTGGCCGCCTCGGTGATGCTGGCGAATCTTTGCGCCGACGCGCTCGGTCAATCACCATGCCCCGGAATTCACGTGAAGATCCTGGACATCAGAAACAGCACCGGAACCGTGGCCTGCGCGCTGTTCGAGTCGCCGGAGGGTTTCCCCAGCGAGTACCTGCGCTCGGCCACCAATGTGATGGTGATCAAGATCCGGAAATCGCAGGCGCGTTGCGACTTCGAGGATATCCCGCCGGGCACCTATGCGATGGCGGTGGTGCATGATGAAAACATGAACGGCAAGCTCGATACCAATCGGGCCGGCGTCCCGACCGAAGGCTACGGCTTTTCGAACAATGTACGGGGCGTGCTCGGCGCCCCTACGTTTGCCGCCGCCAGCTTCAAGTACGACGGGCGAAACGTAGACCTGACGATGAGCCTGCGCTACTGAGCTCTTGGACCTGCAACGCGAACTGCCGAAGCTTCTGCCGGGCGCCATCAAGTGGGCGGAAGCGCGCGCGAAGAAGGCTTCGGAGGTCGGGGTTCCATTGACCGCGGAGGAGCAGAACATCGCGCGTGCCGTCGGCGTAATGAGACCGGAACTGGTGCGCATCGAGATCGTCGGCGAGCGTTTGCCCATGCCGGACGATCCCGCGCTGCAAGCCGCCGCGATTAAGGCCGGTCTGCTCGGCCCGGGCATGGTCGGCTTGACGCTTGGCCACGCCATTTTCATTTGTCGGGGGCACAAGACCCGTCGACTGCTGGCGCATGAATTGCGGCACGTCCATCAGTATGAGCAGCACGGCTCGATTGCGGCTTTCCTGCCGGTGTATCTGAGCCAGGTTCTCGAGGTTGGGTACGAAGATGCTGCGCTCGAGCGCGATGCGAGGGCGCATGAACACGCCTAAGAGCAAAGCTCTCGGTTGCGCGATCCTCGCGATCGCGGCTTCAGCGACCCTCGCATTCGTGAATGTGCTGAAGCCCAACAGCCTCGGCGCAACCGCTTTCTTTGCAACGTGGCTGTTGCTTCCCTACGCAGCTCTCGCGCTGGGACTGGTCTTCTTCGCAGGGGAACGCGCTTCGGCGATCGGCTGGGTCGTGGTCATAGCGGCCGTCGCGGGCGGTGGATTGCTGTTCCTCAGCTATGTGATTTATATACGTCCGGATCCTCAGGGCGGCATCGCTGTGCTGCTCACCCCGGTCTATCAGGCGATCGGCATAGGGCTGCTGGTGCCGATATCCCGCTGGCTCGTCAGGGCTCGCTGAGCTATTTCTTCAAGCCTATGCCGTGCATGAGGCGCGCTAGCTCGGCGTCTTCTTTCGCGATCAGGGCGCCGAACTCGTCGGCGGACATGAACGCGGGACGCACGCCGAGGTTCTCGCTGCCTTTGACGAACTCGCCCGAGGACACGGTGTTGCGGATCGCGCTTTCGAGCTGGGTGATCACCGCGCGCGGGGTGCCGCGCGGCACGGCGATGCCGCGCCAGGCTTCGAGCGAGACGTCGATGCCTTGCTCGCGCGCGGTCGGCACGTCGGGCAGCGCCGGATCGCGCTGCGGAATCAGTGCGGCGAGCAGGCGCGCCTGACCCTGCTTCACCGGCGCGGCGAGCGCCGCGGGGAGCTGCACCACCGCATCCACGTGGCCGCCGAGCAGGCTCGGCACGACCTGCGCGGCGCCGAAGGGCACTTCGTTGACCGTGATGCCGGCCTTGCTGGTGAAAGCCGCGAGCGAGATGTGGGTGTGGCTGCCGATGCCGGAGTGGCCGATGTTGAGGGTCTTGGGCTTCGATTTTCCTTCGGCGACGAAATCCCGCAGGCTGCGCCAGCGCGAGTCGCTCTTCACCGCGAGCACCACGGATTCCACCAGCACGCGCGCGACGGCGTCGAACGCCTGGTAGTCGAAGCCGAGCTGGCCGGAGTGGTAAGTGGTCGAGATGGAATTCGAATTCCACACCAGCGAGTAGCCGTCCGGCTTCTGCCCCTGCACGTACTTGTAGCCGATGGCGCCGCCGGCGCCTGGACGGTTCACTACCAGCACGCGCTGATTGAGCTGGCGCGACATGCCATCGGCCAGCATGCGCGCCGTGACGTCCGCCGAGGAGCCGGCGGGGAAGAGCACGGTGATCTCGAGCGGCGCGCGCTGCGGAAACGGCGGGTCCTGCGCCCAGGCGGAGGAAGCGACCAGACCGCAAAGCAAGAGCAGAAGTTTCATTTCAGGACCTCCTCGACTTCGACCCGGCGTCCCTCGCGCGCCGACTTGATGCCCGCGAGCAGCACCGCGAGCGAACGCGTGCTCTTCTCGCCGTCCATCTCCGGCTGGCCGTCGCCGCGCACCGCGTCGGCGAACTCGACCAGCTCTTCCGCGATCGGGTCGTTCTTGGCGCACCGCACGGCATCCGCGGTGGTCGTTCCGCGCTTGAGGAAGCGAAGCCCGGTGTGCATGTCGTAGTAGGCCGTGGCTTCCTTGCCGTAGATATTCATCAGGTAGTACTCGGAAGCCGAGGCGTAGCTCGCGTTGAGCGTGGAGAGCGCGCCGTTCTCGTGCTCGAGCACCAGGCTCGCGACGTCGGGGTTGTCGCCTGGCAGCACCAGGCGCACGAAGCGCCCGCTGACTGCCTTGATCGGGCCCATCAGGTATTCGAGCACGTCGGTGTAGTGGATGCCGATCTGCAGCATCACGCCGCCGGGCATGCCCTCGGCGGTGTAGCGCCACGAGCTGAGGTCGATCTTGCCCAGGCGGTCGCGGCTGATGTTCGCCTCGGCGTTGACCAGCTTGCCGAACTTGTCGAGGTTGTCCTTGATCCAGCGGAACTGGCTCTCGCGCCGGCGCTGGTAGCCGAGCGCGAGCACCACTTTCGCCTGCCGGCACGCGGCGGTGATGGCGCGCGCGTCGTCGATGGTGTTGGCGATCGGCTTGTCGAGGAACACGTGCTTGCCCGCGGCCGCGGCGGCGTACGTGGTCTCGAGGTGCGCCGAGTTCGGCGTGGTGTTGATGATCGCCTCG
>DASRIR010000016.1:0-5769 GCA_035649875.1 Burkholderiales bacterium
GCTCACCGCCGGGTACGCGTACGAGAAATACCGCTTCAGCGACATCGCCTACGACGGCACGCGCTATGTCGTCGGCGCGCTCGCCTCGAACACCTCGAGCATTGTCACCGGCCAGTTCTCCTTCCAGAACTACGAGGCGCATATCGCCTACCTCGCCGCCAAGTACCGCTTCTGATCCGCCCCCGGGCCGTCAACCGCCGGCCCGGGGGTGCGTTATACAATCCGAGCCGTTTGCCATTCCTCGAGGAGACCTCATGAAAGCAACCGCTATTGCCATCGCCGTGGCCGGGGCGTTCGCCGCCGGTGCAGTGCTCGCGCAGTCGGGGCCGGACGTGGTGAAGTCCAAGTGCATGGGCTGCCACGACGTAGACAAGAAGAAGGTCGGGCCGTCCTTCAAGGACATCGCCGCCAAGAAGAAGGGTCAGGAGGCCGCGATCGTCGCCAAGATGAAGGAAGGCAAGGGCCATCCCAAGGTCGCAGGCACCGATGCGGAGCTGAAGGCCGCGGTCGATCACGTGATGAAGACGAACTAGCTTGCGGCTCAAGGCCTTCACGCTCCTCCTTGGCGCGGCAGGTGTCGTTGCCGCTCCCGCGTTGGCGCAGCAGGCGCGCAGCGGCAAGGAGGTCGTCGAGTCCACTTGCATCAAATGCCATGGCAGCGGGGCGCAGGGCGCGCCGAAGATCGGCGATAAGAAGGCGTGGAGCAAGCGCTCGGCGTCAGGGCTTTCGAGCCTCACGCAGAGCGCGCTCAAGGGCATCCGCAACATGCCGGCGCACGGCGGTGACCAGGCGCTCAGCGACCTCGAGCTCGCGCGCGCGATCGCCTACATGGTCAACCAGTCCGGCGGGAAGTGGACCGAGCCCGCCAGCGCGGCCGAGCTCAAGGCCGAGCGCAGCGGCGCGCAGGTCGTCAAAGCGCAATGCGCCAAGTGCCACCAGGACGGCAAGGGAGGCGCGCCGAAAATCGGCGACCGCGACGCCTGGAGCAAGCGCCTGTCGCAAGGCGTCGACCACGCGGTGCACTCGGCGGTCAAGGGCCACGGTGGCATGCCGCCGCGCGGCGACCGCGCCGACCTCACCGACGGCGAAGTGCGCGCTGCGATCCTTTACATGTTCAACGCGAAAGCCCCGGCCAAGAAGTAGCTTACTTGGCCGGCTGCGCGGCGTAGTAAGAGGCGATGCTGTCGATCACTGCGTCGCCGTACGGCAGGCTCATCTTGTGCATCGCCGTGCTCTCGCGCCGGTCGTCGCGGTATGCCCTGAGCGCCATCACCAGGTAGTCGCGGTCCTGCCCGCCGAGCTTGGGGATCGGCAATGCCGGGTTCTCGGTCTGCGCGCCGTGGCAGCGATTGCACTTGTCGGTGAGCTCCTGCACCAGCGTCAGCCCCTTTTCCGCCGGCCTGGATTTCTGCACGGAATAGAAGGCGGCGATGTTCTCGATCTCCCGGTCGCTCAGTTTCTGCACGTAGGCGCGCATGGTTTCGCGCTGGCGTGTGGTGCGGTACGCCTTGATCGCCTGCACGAGATATTGCGCGTCCTGGCCGGCGAGGATCGGCGTCGCCGTGTCGATACTCACGCCGTGCGAGCCGTGGCACCCGCCGCAGACCGCGGACAGCGGCTCGCCGGCCGCCGGATCGCCGACCGGCGGCGCGCTCCGCGCCTGCGGCGTCTGCGACGCGAAATACAGCGCCAGGCTTTCCTTCTCGAGCCGGCTCAGCCCGGGCAGCAGGGCGTGCATCGGCGCGGCCTTGCGTTCCTTTGCAAGGTATTCCTGGATCGCGACGACGAGGTAGTGCGGCTGCTGGCCGGCCAGGTTCGGGATGCCGGGCGTCGCGCTGTTCCCGTCCTGGCCGTGGCATTTCGCGCACGCGCTCGCCAACTCCTTGCCGCGGTCGTAAGGCGACAGGGTTTTCGAATCCGTGATCGAAGCTTTCACCGGCGGCAGGCCCGCATAGAACGCGGCCAGATTGCGCGCGTCGGCATCGCTCATGTGCGCGGCGATCTCCTTGAGCGCGGCATGGATGCGCTTGCCCTCCTTGTAGGCGCGCAGCGAGGCGAGGAGATAGCTCTCGCGCTGCGCCGCGAGATGCGGGATCGCGGGCGCGGCACCCTTGCCGTCCAGGCCATGGCAGCCCTTGCACTCGCGTTCGGCGAACGCCCTGCCGGCGGCGGCGTCGGCGGCCGGGCTCTTCGGCGCCCGGTCGCTCTCCGAGCAGCCGGCGAGGGCGAGAACCATGGCGAGAAGGAGAAGCTTCATTGGGAATCCCTCTGCGAAACCGCGGCCGGTACGCGCGAGAACCACAGCTGATACATGGATACGAACCACATGAAGGCAAACGAGAGCCCGATGAAGGCGCCGCCGAGCATGACCATCCACGCAAAGGGGTGGTAGAGCTTGGTGAAGTACCACGAGCCGACGTCGAGCACCAACGCGATGAAGGGCAGCACGATCACGGCGCACTTGAGCCACACCGGACGCACATACGCGTGGCTGAAGATCGAGCCGAGCAGAAAGAAGACGAAGGTCAGGCCGAAAAGATGAATGTGCGAGACGCGCACCAGTGTGAAGATGCCGGTGCCGGTGTCGCGCTCGGTCACCTTCTTCACGTTGTCGAAGCCGTTCAAATTGGCGAGGTGCGGGTTCGAGCCGTCGTGGCAGGTCATGCAGCGCTTCTCGAGCGTGGGCCGGATGCGCTTCTCGAAGCCGACGCGGTCCGCGCCTTCCTGCACCCAGGTGACGATCGGCGCAAGTTCTTCCTTGGGAAGCATCACCGCCATCGAGCCCTGCAGTGCGGCTTCGAGGCGCGACGCCTTGCCGCTGCCGCTGTAGGCGATGACGATGTCCTCGTAGGAGAGTGTCATCGGGTTCCCATCCTTGCCCGAATACGTATGGAAGAGATAGATCAGGGCGAAGAGATAGCCCATGCCGAGGATGAACAGCGTCGCCGTGTACAGCACGCGCAGGCTTAACGGCAGCTCGGAAAAATGATGAAAGCCTCGGTGCAGAGGAGGTGCGATCATGGCCGCTTCCCGGGGACGAACACGTAGACCACCGGCCGCGCCGTCTGGCGCGAGTAATGGGCGGCGAGTGCTTTGACGTCAGCGTCCGACAGAGAAGCCGACATTGCGCTCATCGCCGCGCTCTTGCGCGAGCCCTTGCGGTAGGCGTCGAGCACGGCCTCCAGCCAGTCGGCGCGCTGCGCGGCGAGCGCGGGCATCAGCGGCTCGATGCTGTTGCCGTTGGGGCCATGGCAGCGATCGCAGCGCGCGGTCCATTCGGCGAGCGAGAGCGGCTTGCGCACTTCGGGCGCCTGCGGCTCCTGCGCGGCGTAGAACGCCGCCAGATCTTTAACCGTGCGCTCGTCGAGCGCTGCGGCGGGCGCCTTCATCGTCTCGTCGCGGCGCGCGCCGGTCTTGTAGGCGAGTGTCGCCTCCGCCAGGTACTGCGCATCCTGCCCGGCGAGGCTCGGCGTGCCGGGGATCGAGCTCACGCCGCTCTCGCCGTGGCAGCCGCCGCACGCGGCGGCCGTCTTCTTGCCCGCCGCTGCGTCGCCACTCGCCGGCGTCGGCGCCCGGGCGGGTTTCTGCAGCGCGTAGAAGAGCGCGAGGTTCTGCAGCGCGGGTTCGGCCAGGGGCGCGGCGAAGTTCTTCATCATTTCGTGCTTGCGCTCGCCAGTCTTGTACGCGGTCATCGCGGCGACGAAGTACTTCGGGTCAAGGCCCACCAGGCTCGGCATTCCAGGAACCGAGCTCACGCCGGCCTCGCCGTGGCAACCGGCGCAGGAAGCCGAAAGCTGCTTTGCGACCTGCAAGGGATCCGCGTCCGCGACCGGCTTGACGGTCGCGGGCGCGGCGCGCGCGGGCTCGAGACTCGCGTAATACGCCGCCACCGCAACCAGCGCATCGTCGCGAAGGAAGCGCACTGCGCTTTCCATCGGGCCCTTTGCGCGCTTCTGATAGGCCCGCAGCTGCAGGTGAATATAGCCGGCGCGCTGGCCGGCGACGTGCGGCGTGCCCTTGGCGGCGCTGATGCCGTTCATCCCGTGGCAGCGCGCGCACGACGATTCTGCGACGCGCCGGCCTTCGGCGATGTCGGCCGAGGACGCGTACACCGAGCGCAGGTCGTCGGCTGGGGCGGGCTTCACCAGCGGCGCTTGAGCCGCGGCGTTCCCGCCCAACGCCAGCAGCATCGCAGAGCCGATGACCCTCACTGACATCGCAGGACCGTAGCAGGTAGGCCTGGCGGCGGCTTGACGTTGATCAACCCCGGTTGAGAAAGCCCGCAATCACGAGCAGGAGGAGCGTGAGGCCGATCGTGATCAGCGTGAAGCCGAGGATCTTAGAGCCGATGGTCATGGGTCGCGATGGCGCCTCCACCAGGTATTTCTTCAGCTCCCCCGATGCCGCAAGCCGCCGGTATTCCAGCGCATGCTCGCGCTTGAACTCCTCGAGCGGTACCGCGCCCGTGAACATCACCGTATCGAGCGGGAACTTGTCCGGGCGGAAATGGTTATTGAAGAAGTGCACGGTGAAGAGGAACACCGCGGCGAGCACCGCTTCCTCGCCGTGCACGATGGTGGCGACGTTGAACACCCAGCCCGGTAGCACCGACGCCGTCGCCTCTGGAAACGCGAGCATGAAGCCCGAGCCGCCGATGATCGCCATGCCCCAGAACACCGCCCAGTAGTCGAACTTCTCCCAGTAGGTCCAGCGGTCGAACTGCGGCCGCGGCCCGCGTCCGAAGAACCACTCGAACATCGCGATGATGTCCTTCAGGTCCTGCCAGCCCGGGACGAGCGAAGTCGGGCCGAACCAGTTGTAGCTTCCGAGCCGGGGCACGAGCCGTACGGCGAGGTAGACCAGGTGCAGGAAGAAGATGCCGAGCATGATCGCCGCGGCCGTCCGGTGGACATAGGCGGCGGCCTTCGGGCTGCCGAACATCCCGACCACGAACTTTGCCCATAACGTTTCGGCGAAGAACACTGCCATGCCGGTGAGCACGAGTATCATCACGCTGATCGCGAACACGAGATGCGCGAGACGCCAGCCCGGAGCGAAGCGCTGGTATTGCTTGCCGCGCAGCTCGGCCGGCACCTCCACGTGCGTGCGGTTCTTGCCCTCCTTGCGGTCGCGCCATTCGCGGTAGAACCAGAGCGCGGTGTGCGTCCAGAAGAACAGGAACACGCCGATCAAAAGCGCGATCATGAACTTGGCCGCGATCCAGATTTCCGGATAGCGGTAGAAGTCGTTCGTCGTGGCGTGCGGGGCGAAAGTGACGAAGCCCGCGGTCGCGTTCTTGTGGCACTGCTGGCAGGTCGCGAGCCGGTTGTTGGGATGCACGCGCGACGCTGGGTCGCTGACGCGCTGGGCATTGTGAGCACTATGGCAGTCGGCGCACTTGGCGGTGTAGGCATAGCCCAGCCGATGGACCTGCCCGTGATACGTCTGGATGTAGGTGCGATAGCTTTCGATATGGCAGTTGCCGCAGTTCTGGGTGATCGCGACCTTCGTCGACGCCTGCTCGGGCGACTGGATATCGTGCGTCGTGTGGCAGTCCGAGCACACCGCGGCCACCGGATTGCCCTTCTTCAGTACTGCGGTGCCATGCACCGAGTTGGTGTAGATCTCGCGCTGCTTCTCGTGGCACTTGCCGCACACGAGCGGAATGTTCAGCCGCCAGTCGGCGCGGCCGGTGCTGCCGATCGGGTAGATGTAATGCGCGTCGTGGCAGTTGTAGCAGGTGGCGTTGGTGCGCGACTGATCGTCGCG
>DASRIR010000017.1:0-2091 GCA_035649875.1 Burkholderiales bacterium
TTTCGCCACGATGCGGTCGATCACGCGCTGGGACGCCAGCAGCAGTTTCGCCGCGGCGTCCTTGTTGCCGGCGGCGACGGCCTTCTTGACGTTCTTGATCGCGGTGCGCACCTCGGTGCGCAGCTTCATGTTGTGGGCGCGCCGCCCGACGGCCTGGTGGGCGCGCTTGCGGGCCGATTTGATATTTGCCATGGATCCACTGTCCCGAAAAGGGCGCGAATTTTAACATGAACCTGCTGCGCGTCCTCGCCACCGTGAGTAGCCTGACCATGGTCAGCCGGGTGCTCGGCTTCGTGCGCGACTTCCTGATCGCGCGCATCTTCGGCGCCGGGCTGCTGACCGACGCGTTCTTCGTCGCCTTCAAGATCCCGAACCTGCTGCGGCGCCTGTTCGCGGAAGGCGCCTTCTCGCAGGCCTTCGTGCCGATTCTCGGCGAGTACAAGAACCGGACCGGGGCCGAGGACACCAAGACCCTGATCGATTCGATCGCCACCGTCCTGTTCCTCGCGCTGGTGGTGGCAGCGGCGCTCGGCATGGCGGCCGCGCCGATCATCGTCTATGTCACCGCGCCGGGCTTTGCCGCCGAGCCGGAAAAGTTCGCGCTCACGGTGCAGATGCTGCGCATCACCTTCCCCTACATCGTGTTCATTTCGCTGGTGGCGCTGTCGGCCGGCATTCTCAACACCTGGAACAAGTTCTCGGTGCCGGCGGTCACGCCGACGCTGCTCAACGTCGCCTTCATCGTCGGCGCGCTGTTCTTCGCCGACTGGTTCGACCCGCCGGTGGTGGTGCTGGCGTGGGCGGTTTTCATCGGTGGCGCGCTGCAGCTCGCCTACCAGGTCCCGTTCCTCGCCCGGCTCGGGCTGCTGCCGCGCTGGCGGCTCGATCTGTCGCATCCCGGCTTGCGCCGCGTGCTCCTGCTCATGCTGCCGGCCGCTTTCGGCGTGTCGGTCGGCCAGATCTCGATCCTGCTAAACCAGATCTTCGCCTCCTATCTCCAGACCGGCAGCATCTCGTGGCTCTACTACGCCGATCGCCTGATGGAGCTGCCGGCGGGCGTGCTCGGCGTCGCGGTCGGCACGATCCTGCTGCCGAGCCTGTCGAAGTACCACGCCACCGCCAACCAGGCCGAGTACAGCCGGCTGCTCGATTGGGGAATGCGCATCACGGTGCTGCTCGCCGTGCCGGCCGCCGTGGCGCTGGCAGTGCTGGCCCTGCCGCTCGTCACCATGCTGTTCCAATACGGGCGCTTCACCGAAGATGACGCCTGGATGACACGGCAGGCGCTGGTGGCCTACAGCGTGGGCCTGCTGGGGCTGATCCTGGTCAAGATCCTCGCGCCGGGCTTTTACGCAAGACAAAACGTGGCGACTCCGGTCAAGATTGGCATCGTGACCCTGGTGGCGACGCAGCTCATGAACCTCGCCTTCGTCGGACCCCTGCGCCATGCCGGCCTCGCGCTGGCGATCGGTCTCGGCGCGTGCCTCAACGCCGGCTTGCTCTACCTGCAATTGCGGAGAAATTCGATTTACATGCCGCAGCCGGGGTGGCCAATATTCGTCCTCAAGGTCCTGGCATCCGTGTTCTTCATGGCGATCGTTCTCTTCACCACGATGGGCGAGTCCGTCTGGTGGCTGCAGGCGCCCTGGTACCGCAAAGTACCCGCGGTGCTCGGCCTGGTCGCCCTGGGCGCGGCGGTTTACGGCGTGTGCCTGTTCGCCTTCGGCTTCCGCCCGCGCGACTTCTCGCGCCGCGCGGCCGAGTAAATGGGCGTCGCGCTCGAGGCGTTCGCGCAGCTCATCGCCCGCGACGACGCGCGCATCGATCTCGCGCGCGGCTGCCTGATGATCGCGCAGGACGCCTATCCGGGGCTCGACGTCGAGCGCTACCTCGGCGCCATCGAGCGCATGGCGATCCGGCTGCGCGGCGCCCTGCCGCCGAAAGTGAGCGCCGAGGAGCGCGTGGTCGCGCTCAACAAGTTCCTCTACGAGGACGAGCGCTTCTGGGGCAACACCGACGACTACTACGATCCGCGCAACAGTTATCTGAACGAAGTGATCGATCGCAAGACCGGCATTCCGATCACCATGT
>DASRIR010000018.1:0-3785 GCA_035649875.1 Burkholderiales bacterium
ATAGCGCCCGAGCAGCGCGTTGGTGTTGCGCAGCGTGAAGCTGCGGCCCTCCAGCGTGCGGATGGTGACGCGCTCGAGGCGCGCAAGGCGCAGGTACTCGTCGTGGCGCATCACCTGCTCGGCGAGCAGCGCCAGGTCAGCGGCGGTCGTGTACTGGCCCTCGCGGTCGTGGCCGCACGGGTCGGCGAAGCGCGTATTGGCGAGTCCGAGCGCCGCTGCGCGGTCGTTCATCTTCACGATAAAAGTATTTCTTGAAGGACCCAGATGCTCCGCCAATGCGCGGCACGCGTCGTTCGCCGATCGAACCACGGTCGCGGTCAGGAGGTCGCCCGCGCTCAGGCGCTCGCCCGGCTTGAGGCCGATGCGCGTGCCGGTAGCCTGCAGCACGCCGCGGCCCACCTTCACCGGCTCGTCGAGCCGGCCGCGCTCGAGGGCGAGGAGCGCGGTCATCAGCTTGGCGAGGCTGGCCGGCGGGAGCTTCGCGTCAGGCCGGCCAGCCCAGAGCACCGCCCCGTCGCGCTTCACCAGGTACGCCGCCGCGATCCACGGATAGGGATCGTCGACGGCATGCGCCGCGCCCCCGGCGAGCCACGCCGCGAGGACGAGGGCGAGGCGGACCATTACCGCCCGAACAGGCCTTTCAGCTTGTCGAGGCCCTTGCTCACGCCCTGCTTCACCGAGTCGGCGGCTTTCTCGGTGGCGCTCGCCGGCGGCTTCTCCAGGCTGGCGTTCGCCAGGTAGCTCTCGCAGAACCGCGCGTACTTGCCGCCCGCCTTGGAGGTGTAGTCGCGGCCGGTGCAGTGCTCCTGCGCGATCGGCTTCGCTTCCACCGGGCAGTAGGCGCCGAGGAAGGCGAGCGAGCCGCCCTGCGCCGCTTTCGGGCACTGCTCTGCCTTGACCGAGGCAGTGGTAACGCCGCACATCTGCGCCGCGTTCTCGTCGGCCTTCGCCTTGAGAAAGCCTTCCTGGGTCTGGTAGCGCTTGCAGAACTCGGCCACGCGGGCGTTGCAGCTCTTGGCGATCTCCGGGCTCATCTGGTCGGAGGTCGCCATCTCCTGCTTGCATTTCGCGTCGGTCTTCTTGTAGCACTGGCCGAAGGCGCCGAAGCCGGCCCAGTTCATGTTGTCGACCGCGGCGGCGCATTGCTTGATCTGCGAGTCGGCATACTGCTTCTTCGCGGCGGCGCCCTGGGCCATGGCAACCTCGGCCTGCTTCTTCATGGCGCCGATCTTTTCTTCGCGCTCGCGGTTCGCCTGCTGCACGTTGCAGGCACCGACCTTGCGGCCGGTGGTGTTGATGGTGAAGTCGCCGTCCTTGGTGTTCATCTTCATGCTGCCCTTGAACTCGGTGCGGGCGGCGTTGTACTGCTGGTCGATGGTCATCGTGCCCTGCTTGCAGGTCATGGTGACCTGCAGGCGGGTCGCGGTCTGCTTCTTGTCGGTGACCTTGCAGTCCTTCTGGTCCTTCTCGCTCTTCGCGCGGCGCTCCGGGTCGTCGCCCTGGCAGACGCGCTGCGTCTGCCCGCCCATGCCGGCCGGCATGCCCGGGATGTTCATCTGCGAGGTGATCTCCCAGAGCTCGCCGCTGTCCTGCGCCATGGCGGCTATCGGCAGCGCAACCAGCACGGTGGCAAGAAAATGCATTCTCATATGAGACTCTCCCTGTTTTTGCTTGTTCCGAATTAGCCCGAGTGTACACTCGCCCCCGCGTGAACCAGGTTGCCTCTTCGGTCGATCCCAACAAGGTTCTCTCGGTAGTCACCGCGGTGGCGCGCGAAGCGCGCCCGCACGTCGAGGCTTACGTGACGCTCGACAGCTCGCTCGAGCGCGAGCTCGGCCTCGACAGCCTGGCGCGCGTCGAGCTGGTGCTGCGCCTCGAGCGCGAGTTCGCCACCAGCCTGCCCGAGCAGGCGCTCGCCTCGAGCGAGACACCGAGGGATCTCCTGCGCTTCCTGCTCGCCGCGCAGGGCCAGGCGCCGCAGAGCGCCGACCGCACGGTGGCGAGCCTCGCCCAGTCCGAAGGCGTGCGCAATCCCGATCACGCGCAGACCCTGATCGAGGCGCTCGAGTACCACGTCGAGCGCCAGCCGGACCGGCTCACCGTTTTCCTGTACGAGGACAAGGGCGAGCTCGAGATCACCTACCGCATGCTCTGGGAAGGCGCGCTCGCCTACGCCGCGGGTCTGAGCGCCGCCGGCCTGACGCCGGGCGCGACGGTGGCGATCATGCTGCCGACCTCGAAGGAATATCTCTACTGCTTCTACGGCACGCTGATCGCCGGCGGCGTGCCGGTGCCGCTCTACCCGCCGGCGCGGCTCTCGACCATCGAGGACCATCTCACGCGCCACGTCGGCATCCTGAAGAGCTGCGGCGCGGCGATCATGGTGACCATCCCGGAGGCGAAGCCGATCGCATGGCTGCTGCGCGCGCAGGTCGATACGCTGCGCGCGGTGCTGATGCCGGCGGACTTTCCCGAGAAGGAAAGCTTCACGCCGGTGAAGGCCACCTCCGGGCAGACCGGTTTCCTGCAGTACACCTCGGGCAGCACGGGACAACCCAAAGGCGTCGTGCTGACGCACGCCAACCTGCTTGCCAACGTGCGCGCGATGGGCAAGGCGGCGCGCGCGACCTCCGCCGACGTGTTCGTGAGCTGGCTGCCGCTCTACCACGACATGGGGCTGATCGGCGGCTGCTTCGCCACCATGTACCTCAGCTTCCCGGTGGTGCTGATGTCGCCGCTCGCGTTCCTCGCGCGGCCCAGCAGCTGGCTGCGCGCCATCCACCGTCACCGCGGCACCATCTCCGGCGGTCCCAACTTCTCCTACGAGCTCTGCCTGCGGCGCATTCCGGACCACGAGCTCGAGGGCCTGGACCTTTCGAGCTGGCGCTTCGCCTTCAATGGCGCCGAGCCGGTGAGCCCGGAAACCATGATCGGCTTCGGGCAAAAATTCTCGAAGCACGGCTTCAATCGCAACTCGATGTCTCCGGTGTACGGCCTGGCGGAATGCTCGGTGGGACTGGCGTTCACGCCGCCGGGCGAGCCGTGGCAGGTGGACTTGCTCGACCGCGAGATCTTCTCGTCGAGCGGCGACGCCACGCTCGCGCGCGAGGGCGATCGCGCGCCGCTCAAGGTGGTGTGCTGCGGGCGCGCGATCCCGGACCACGAGCTGCGCGTGGTCGATGCCGCCGGCCTCGAGCTGCCCGACCGCGCCGAAGGCTCGCTGCAGTTCCGCGGGCCGTCGGCGACCACCGGCTACTTCCGCAATCCGGAAGCGACCAAGGGCCTGTTCGACGGCGAATGGGTGAACACCGGCGACCGTGCCTATCTTTCCGACGGCCAGCTCTACCTCACCGGCCGCGAGAAGGACATCATCATCCGCGGCGGGCGCAACATCAGTCCTTACGAGCTCGAGGAAGCGGTCGGCGACATTGCGGGCGTGCGCCGCGGCTGCGTGGCGGTGTTCGGCAGCCAGGACGCCGCGAGCGGCACCGAGCGCATCGTGGTGCTGGCCGAGACGCGCGAGCGCGACCCCGCCACGCACGAGGGCCTGAAGAAGAGGATCAACGAGCTCGCCATCGGCTTCATCGGCGCGCCGGTGGACGACATCGTGCTCGCGCCGCCGCACACCGTGCCGAAGACCTCGAGCGGCAAGATCCGCCGCGTCGCGGCGCGCGAGTACTACGAGCGCGGCCCCTCGGCGGTGAAGCCGCAGGCGGTCTGGCTGCAGTTCGCGCGCCTGGGCCTCGCCGGCGCGGCGCCGCAACTGCGCCGCTCCCTGCGCGCGC
>DASRIR010000019.1:0-20598 GCA_035649875.1 Burkholderiales bacterium
CGCAGGATCATGACCTCCTTGTCGCCGAGGTCGCGCACGATGCTCTCGCGCTCGGCCATGTCCACCGTGACGCCCTGGAGCTCGTGGTATGCCACGCGTCCGTGGAGCATCGCGCCGTAGAAGTTGTCGCTCGACAGCCCCTCTTTCAGGCACGAGACCGCGACGCCGTTGGTCGTGTGCGTGTGCATCACGCAGTGCGCGTGCGGAACCGCGCCGTGGATCGCCGAGTGGATGACGAAGCCGGCCTTGTTCACCGGCCACTTCGACTCGCGCACCACGTTGCCCTCGAGGTCGATGAGCACGAGATTCGATGCTTTGACCTCGCGGTAGTGCAGGCCGAACGGGTTGATGAGAAAGCGCACCGAATCGGGACCTGCCACTGCAGGCCCGGGCACGCGAACCGTGATGTGGTTGAAGATCATCTCGGTCCAGCCGAGCATGTCGAAGATGCGGTAGGCGGCGGCGAGCTCGACGCGCGCCTTGCGCTCCGCCTCGGTTATCGGCACTTCCTTGGCCGGGCGCGCCGCGGTTTGCATGTAGATGGTCATGGGTTTAGTTTACTCTCCACTTCAAATGGGAAATGAGGAGCAGCGATGAAGCGGCGCCACTTTCTGATCCTGGCGGCCGGCGCACTGGGCGGCGTACCGGGCCTTGCCGCCCCCGCGCCCGAGTTCGAGGTCCTGGACTCCCAGCTGCGCAAGCGCCGCCTGTCCGAGTTCAAGGGCAAGACGCTGGTCCTCGAATGGACCAGCGCCTCCTGCCCGTTCGTTCGGGCGCAGTACGAGAGCGGCGTGATGCCGGAGCTGCAGCGTTGGGCCGGGGCGCAGGGAATCGTCTGGCTTTCCGTGCTTTCCACGCATCCGTCTCGGCGCGACTACCTGCCGCCGGACAAGGCCGATGCGCTGCATCGCGCGCGGGGGGCGGCGCCGGCCGCCCTGCTCATGGATTCCGCAGGCAGCATGGGCCGGGCGTATCGCGCCGTGGTCACGCCGCAGATGTTCGTCATCGACGCGAAGGGCGAGGTGGTCTACTCCGGCGCGATCTCGGACAACCCGACGATGAGCGCGAAGGAGGCGCGCACGTCGCGCAACTACGTGCGCGCGGCGCTCGACGACCTGGCGGCGGGACGCAAGGTTGCCACGCCCTCGACGCGCCCGTTCGGCTGCACGATCGCCTATAGCGGCGACTAGCGCGACGACGTAGCCGGGTGGCACGCGCATGCTTCGCCATGCGCGGCGTGAATCAGCTCCTCGAGGATCCCGCAGTCCGCCACGCGGTGGCCGCTCGCGCACTGGGCGCTCAGCACCGCCAGCTGCTGCTCCAGGTCTTGCAGGGCGACGCGCTTCGCTCTCACGCGCTCGAGATGCGCACGGACCAGCCGGTCGACCTCTTCGCACGAAACCGCCTGATCGCCTGACAGGGCGATGAGGCGCCCGATCTCGGCGAGCGGCATGTCGAGCGAGCGGCAGTGGCGCACGAAGTTCAGCCGCTCGAGGTGCTCCGGACCATACGCCCGGTAGCCTGAACCGGTGCGGGCGGGCGCCTCGAGCAATCCTTCACGCTCGTAATAGCGCACCGTCTGAACGTCCACGCCCGCCTTGCGGGCAAGCTCTCCGATCCGCATATAGTGTTGACCTTGTAGCCGCTACAGGGTTTCGAATGGCGCCATGAGCCAGGCCTGCTGTCCAACCCCGACCCCGCCGACCGGAATATCGTACCGCCGGGTGCTCTGGATTGCGCTCTTCGCCAACGTGGCGATGTTTTGCGTGGAGATCGTGGCCAGCGTCTTCTCGGGCTCCTCCGCCCTCGCCGCCGACGCGCTCGACTTCCTGGGCGACTCGGCCAACTATGCGCTCAGCCTGGGGGCGCTGGCGCTGGGCGGCGCGTGGATATCCCGCGTCGCCCTGCTGAAGGGCACGGCGATGTCCGTTTACGGCGTCGGCATTCTCGCCTACGCCGCGTGGCGCGCCTGGCTGGGTGCGCCGCCGGAGCCGCTGACCATGGGCCTCGTCGGGCTGCTGGCCCTGGCGGTCAACTTCAGCGTCGCCGCGATGCTCTACCGCTTCCGCGAAGGCGACGCCAACATGCGCTCGGTGTGGCTGTGCACGCGCAACGACGTGGTCGCCAACATCCTGGTGCTGGTCGCCGCAGCCGGTGTCTTCGGTACCGGCACGGTATGGCCGGACGTTGCGGTCGCGGCGATCCTCGCCGTGCTCGGCCTCTCTTCGGGCCGCATCGTCATTCGCCAGGCGCGCGCCGAGCTCAGCGCCTAGGCTGGTTCTGCAGCATCTCGGCGCGGACCTTTAGCACTTCACTCGACCAGTGGGAGGCGATGTAGCCGAGCACGGCGCGGATCTCGGCGTCGCTCAGCGTGCCCGCAAATGCCGGCATGTCGCTCTGATAGCCGGTCGGCGCGTACGGCGGAACGAGCCCGTGCTTGGTAATGCCGAACAGCACTTGCTCGGGGTGATGCCAGGTGTGGCCGCTGTCGTCGTGCGGTGGCGCGGGCATGCGGCCGTTCGGCAGCGGCTTGCGCCACTCGCCCTGCCCTTCCAGCTTCGCGCCGTGGCAGCTCGCACAGTGTTGCGCATAGATTTTCTGGCCGAGAGCGAGGTCGGGCTTTGATTCCGCGCAGCCGGCCGCAAGCACCGCAATCCAGAAAAATCTCTTCACGCCACGCGCACGAGCGCCATCATTCCGCTCGCCTGATGCTCGAGGACATGACAATGCAGCATCCAGTCGCCCGGGTTATCCGCGACGAACGCGACCTCGGCGCGGCTCCTCGGGTCGAGCAGGATCGAGTCTGCCCACTCGCCGCGGCCGAGGACGCGGAACACATGCCCGTGGAGATGGATCGGATGGTGCCACGCGGTCTCGTTGACCAGTTCCAGGACGTAAGAACCACCCCGCTTGAGCGCGAGCAGCGGCGCGTGGTGGCCGTGCTCGCCCACGGGCTTGCCGTTCAAGGTCCAGAACAGGCCCTTGTGCTCGGCCTGGTTCGGCACCGCGCCCATCGCCCCGCCCGCGAAGACGATGCGATGCCTTTGCGCCTGCGCGAGCACGGGCTCCGGCACCGGATTTGCCGGCAGGCGCGGCACGGGCGGAAAAGAACCGCGAATCGGCGCTTCCGCGCTGTACTGGATCTTCAAGAGCTCATAGCCGCGCTTCGGATAGAAACCGTCGACGACGCGATGCGCGCTGCCGGGTTGCCCCGCGCAGTCCAGGATCAGGTCGGCGCGCATTCCCGGGCCTAGCACGAGGCGCTCCTCGGCGCGCGGCGCGACGGGATGGCCGTCCAGTGCGACGACGGAAGGCTGATGCCCCTCGAAAGTCAGGCCGTAGATGCGCGCGTTGGAGGCGTTGATGAGCCGCAGGCGGATGCGCTCTCCCGCACGTACCGCGAACTGCTCGCGGATCGCACCGTTGACGGTGACGGTGTTGCCAACGCGACCGGCATGGCTCGCGTCGAACGCGTTACCGAAGTTTTCTACCACGCGCGCGCCGCGATCGAGCCGCCAATCGGACAAGAGCCAGACCACGTCGCGGTCGAAGCGGGGCGCCTCGCGTTCCTCGACGATCAGCGCGCCATAGAGTCCGCGCGCGACCTGCTCCGGGCTGCCGAGGTGCGGGTGGTACCAGAACGTGCCCGCATCAGGCAGATCGAATTCGTACACGAAGCGGCCGCCGTTCGCCGCGATCGGCGGCTGCGTGACGCCGGGCACGCCATCCATTGCGTTCGGCAGGCGAAGTCCATGCCAATGCACGGTCGTCGCGACCGGCAGGCCGTTTTCGATCTCGACCCGCAGGCGCTCGCCCTGCCTGAAACGCAGCTCGGGCCCGGGCACTGCGCCGCCATATGCCCAAACTTCGGTCTGCGGATGTGCAGCGCCGACCAGCGATTGGCGCGCGGGCGCGATCCGCAGCCCCCTTTCCCGCGCGAGCGGGAGACGAGGCGCGAGCGCGAGGCCCGGAGCCGCAGCCAGGAAGGCGCGGCGGTCCATCAGTGCTTCTTGTGCGAATGCCCGCTGCCGCGAGCGTAGCCCCGCAGCTCGTCGTAGCGCTTCACCTGCTCTTCGTCGAGCAGGTCCCGCATGCGGCGATGGGTTTCAAGGTGCGATAGGCGGTACTCCCCCTGCAGGGCGGCGGCGGTGCGAACCGCGCGCGAGAGCGCGGCCTCGTCGAGGCGCCCGGCACGAAACAGCGCCTCGAGCTCGCGCTCGGAGTCGACCAGCTCGCTTCCGATCGCGCGTGCTTGCGCCTTGTGCGCTTCCATGAGCCGCTTGGTCGCAGCGCGCTGCTCCGCGCTCAGTCCCAGCTTGTCCGCCAGTTCCAGCACGTGCATCGGTCCGGGGAAGTGGTTCAGCTCCGCGGCCTTTGCGTACCCCATGCCCGCGCCGGCAAGGTACTGCTGGACTTCGTCAGGCGAAAGGGCATTGACCTCGGCCGGCAGGGCAACCGCAGCGAGAATGACTAGCGCAACCAGGGGCTTCATTGATCTCTCCATGCCGGCTATCTCCGGGGTTGTCCAAGGCGCTCGACCATCGCAAGCACTGCCCGGATTTGGGGGCCGTCCTTGGTGGCGTAACGCGAGCCAGTGTAGCCCCACCAGTCCCAGCAGCCGCGCGGGTTGTAGATCCACCAATAGCGCGCGATCGCCTGAGGGTAGAGCACGATCAGGCGGTTGGTTTCAGCCCATCGGTTATAGCCGGCGTCGCGCACGAAGCCTTCGCCGATCGTCTCCGCGCTCTGCCGGCATCCATGGAAGGCGACGTGAATGCGGCAATGCTCCGTGTCGCACGCCCTCGGGATGTATGCGTAACCGTCATTCGCCATGCTGATCGAGTACGCGTCTCCGAACTCGCGCTGATTGAACACAAGCAGGCGGCCGCCAAGCTGGGCGGTAGGTGGAGACAGGTTGCCGAGCACGTGGCGCAGCAGCGCTCCCGCGGCGTCGTAGTCGCAAGCGTTGATGAACGGCGGCTCGCTCGCCCCGCACGCGGAGCCGGTGTTCTCGGTCACCATGGCATGGCCCGCGGGCCGGTCTCTGACCAAAGCCGGCTTGACGTTGTAGCTGACGTAGAACCGCTCGAGCACGCCGACCACTTCCGGCTTGACCGTACGGTCGCGCATTCCGGCAAAAAGCCACACGCGCGCCATGGCGAGGTTGCTGGTGGGATCGATCAGCTTGTCGCGCGCGAAGCGGTCGGTCTGGGCTTTGAGCACCTCCCATCGAGGAAGACGGCTGGAGGTGCTCGGCGCCATGCATTCGTTCAGCGCGGTCCAGAGGCTGCCCTGGGCGCAATAGTAGGGCCCGGTGGCAAGCGCGCCCACCCCGCTCACGCGGCTCGAGTGCGCGATGTGCACCTGCACCGCCATGTAGCCGCCGGCAGACAGCCCCGAGACCGTGAAGCTCGCGCTATCGGCGCCGTAGCCCGGCAGGCGGTCCGCTGCGATGGCCGAGCCGACGCTGAAAACAAGGCAAAGCTCAGCGATCCAGAATCGCATGCGCGCAGTTCAGGCCCGCAGCCCCGGCGATGCCCGCACCCGGGTGCATCGCGGGGCCGCACAGCCAGAGCCCGTCGATCGGCGTGCGGTAGTGCGCGAGCTCGGGCAGCGGACGCATCCAAAGCGCCTGGTCGAGGCTGAGCTCGGCGTGGTGCGGCTGGCCTTGCGGCCAGCCTTCGAACTCCTCCAGCTCGCGCGGCGAGGCGAGCTCGGTGTGCAGCGGCTGCGCGTCACCCCAGTGCTCGCCGAGCAGCGCGGTCACGCGGTCGGCGAGACCGGCGCAGCTCTTGCCGTAGGGCGCGTACTGGGCGAGCACTTCCACGCGGCTGCCTTCGCAGCGCGCTTCGACATACGGCTGCTGGGACAGGCGGCCGTGCTTCGCGTCGTCGTACGCCCGCTCCAGGTAATCGAGCGACGGCGCAAGCGCCAGCGCCGAAAAACCGGGCGAACGATCGAGCTCAAGCCGCATGCGTGCCGCCACGCCGCGCCGCCGTACGTGGCGCAGCGAGCGCACGAGCTCGGGATCAAGCCAGCCGGGCTCGATCAGATCGAGCAGGCTGCGGCGCGGGTCAGCGCCGCTCACCACGGTCGATGCGTCGAGCTCGCGACCGTCCTTCAGGACCACGCCCGCCACCGCGCCGTTGCGCACCGTGACGCGCAGCACTTCGGCCTGTTGCAGCTCGACGCGCGGCAGCTTGCGCAGCAACTCGAGCGCGTTGGAGCGCGGCGGACGAAAAACCCCAGGCGGGCAGCCGACGTGATGATGGAGCAGCCGGAACGCGGTACCGCCCGAGCGGGGCCCCTGCAGGAGGTGCAGCACGCCCGCGGCGCCGAGCGCGCCCTTGAGCGCATCGTTTTCGAACCAGTCGTCGAGCAGCTCGGCGACCGGCATTGGCAGGATGCGCAAAAGGTCGGCGAGCCCGCGCTTGCCCAGGCGCCGCGCGCGCAGAGCAAAGCGCGCGCTGAGCGGATCGGGCGGCGGCGCCGCGTAAAGCTCCCCGAGGAAGCGCGCCAGGCGCGCCAGGCGATCGCAGAACTCGGGCCAGCGCTCGGCGTCGCGCGGGCTCACCTGCCGGATCGCCTCCACCGTGCGCGCCATGTCGAGCCAAAGCTCCAGGCGGCCGCCGGCGGGCAGCGGTACCGTGAGCCAGGGGTCCGGCCAGTCGAGCTTCACGCCTTCGAGGCGAAGCTCGCGCACCACCTGGGGCGGAACCCATCCCTCCTCGCTCGCGGGACTTGCGCCTTCGATCGTCATCACCTCGCGTCCGCCGCGCGCGAGAAGTTGCGCCGCCACCACTGCGTCCGCCCCGCCCCCGATGACGATCGTGCGGTTCATGCAGCACCCAGGATCTGGAACGCCGCATTGCGTCCCGAGGCGCCCATCACCCCGCCGCCGGGATGCGTGCCGGCGCCGCATTGATAGAGGCCCGAAAGCGGCGTGCGGTACTTCGCCCACGCCGGCACCGGCCGCAGGAAGAACATCTGCTGCAGCGAAAGCTCGCCCTGAAAGATGTTGCCTTCGGCGAGGCCGACGATGCGCTCGATGTCGGCCGGGGTAATGACCTGCCGGTGCAGAACGGCTTTCTTGAGGTTCGGCGCGTATTGCGAGAGCGTGTCAACCACGGCATCGCCGAGCGCGTCGCGGCGCGCATCGGTCCAGCCGCCGTTCACGTGGTAAGGCGCGTACTGCACGAAGATCGACATCACGTGCTTGCCCGGCGGCGCCATCGAAGGGTCGAGCATCGACGGGATCACGATGTCCATGTAGGGACGGCTCGAGGTTCCGCCGTATTTCGCCTCATCGTAGGCGCGCTCCAGATAGCCGATGCTCGGGCTGATCGAGACCGCGCCGCGCAGGTGCGCGCCGCGCCCCGGCAGGCAGGTGAAGTCGGGCAGCTCGCCGAGCGCCAGGTTCACTTTCGCCGAGGCGCCGCGGAAGCGAAAGCGCTTGATCGAGTCGACGAACGGCCCGGGCAGGTGCTTCTCGCCGACCAGCTGCAGGAACGTGCGCCGCGGATCGGCGCCGGAGACCACCAGCTTCGCCCTGATCTCTTCCCCGCCGGCGAGCACTACGCCCCTCGCCCGGCTTCCGCGGATCAGCACCTGCGAAACTTCGGCCGAGGTTCTGATCTCGGCCCCCGCGGCCCGCGCCGCCCCGGCGATCGCGGCGCTCACCGAGCCGTTGCCGCCCTTCGCGAAGCCCCAGGCCCGAAACACGCCGTCGAGCTCGCCCATGTAGTGGTGCAGGAGCACGTAGGCCGTGCCGGGCGAGCGCGGGCCGAGCAGCGTGCCGATGATGCCGCTCGCCGACTTGGTCGCCTTGAGCGCCTCGGTCTCGAACCACTCGTCCAGAAAATCCGCCGAGCTCATGGTGAGGAGCTTGGTGAGCGTGTTGAAGCGCTTCGTCCCCAGGCCCTGGAAATGCTCGGCGAGGCGCTTCAAGCCGAAGAGCTCCCGCAGCGAAAGCGCGGTCGGGTCGGGCGGCGCCATCCCGAGCAGCGGCTTCACCGCGCGCGCCATCTGGTGGAGCATCAGGCCGAACTCGTCGTAGGCCTCGGCGTCGCGCAGCGAATGGCGCGCCAGCTCGCGCCGGTTCTGGTCGTGATCATTCCACTGGGCGAGATAGTCCCCATTCTCGAGCGGCGTGAGCGTGCTCTCGAGCGGCAGGATGTGCAGTCCATGTCTCGGGAGCTCCAGGTCGCGGATGATCTCCGGCCTCAGCAGGCTCACGACGTAGGAGAACACCGAAAAACGGAAGCCCGGAAACACTTCCTCGGTCACCGCAGCACCGCCGATGCGCTCGCGCCGCTCGAGCACCAGTACCTTGCGCCCGGCGCGCGCCAGATAGGCCGCGCACACCAGCCCGTTGTGCCCGCCCCCGATGATGACGACGTCGTAGCTAGCCAAGGGTTTTCCCTCTACGCACGCTTGCGATCGGGGTCGAAGAACGGCTTCTTCACCACGCGCGCCGCGGCGCGCTTGCGCCGGTGCTCGACGGTGATCTCGATCTCGAGCGCGGTGCCGGGCGCGGCCCAGCTCGACTGCAGGTGCGCAAGGGCGATGTATTTTTTGAGCAGCGGCGACCAGCCGCCGCTCGTGGCATAGCCGGCCTGCTCGTTGCCTGCGTAGATGGGCACGCTCGTGCGCCACGCCGCGGCGGGCAGCTTCGTGGCGAGCCCGACCTCGGCGTAAAGACGCTCGAGGGAGCTCCATTCGATCTCGATGCCGACGAACCGCCACTGCGGGCCGGCCTGCGCTTGGGCCGCGAGCGCCTCGCGGCCCACGAAGCGCTCTTTCTTGAGGTTCACGGCCCAGGCGAGATCGAGCTCGAGCGGGCTCGAGGTCTGGCTGTCGATCAGCGCCTTGCGAGCCGGCACGTAGTCGACGTCGATCAGCATCAGACCGGCCTCGATGCGCGCCACGTCGAGCGCGAGCATTCCCGCCGGCACGATGCCGTGCGGCGTGCCTCCCTCGATCAGCGCGTCCCAGACGGCGAGCGCCTTGTCCTTCTCCAGCCAGATCTCGTAGCCCAAGTCGCCGGTATACCCGGTGCGGGAAATCGTTACGGGAATGCCGCCGATCTCGGCCTGGCCCAGGCGGAAGTACTTCAGATCCGGGTCTCCCAGGATCGCGCGCGAGGCCGGGCCCTGCAGCGACAGCGCCGCGAGCGAATCGGAAACGTCGCGGATCGTGACGTCGAGCCCGGCGGCGTTGTCCTGAAGCCAGCGCAGGTTGGGCTCGGCGGCGGTCACGCGGAAGCTCGTCCGGTCGAGGCGCGCGACGGTGCCGTCGTCGAGCACCTTGCCGGCCGCGTCGCACCAGGGCGTATACGCCACCTGGCCGACCTGCAAATCCGCGATGCTTCGCGTCATCACGTGGTCGAGCAGCCGCGCGGCGTCCTTGCCGCGCACCAGATACTTGTAGAGCGGCGAAACGTCGAACAGGGCCGCCGAGCCGCGGATCGCGTGGTACTCGCGCTCGTGCGACAGCTCGTACGAGCTCGCGACGACATACCCGGCCCAGCGCCGCCAGGCGTGACTGTCGCAGAGCGCCGAGGTGCGCTCGTGAAAAGGGGTGGTCTTCAGCAAGAAAAGCTAGATCCGGACGCCGGTCTGTGCGTCGAAGTAGTGCACCTGCTCCGAACGATAGCGCAGCGGCAGCCTGCCGGTACGGGCATCCATCGAAGAATGCAGCCGTGCAGCAATCCTCGTACCGCCTTCCAGGTGGCCGTAGACCAGCGTGTCGGCCCCCAAGGGCTCGATCAGGTCGATTTCGGCAACGAGCTTCGCCTCGGACGCGGCGCAAGGCTCGAGGTGCTCGGGGCGGATCCCGAACACCACCTTGCGCCCGTCGCGCTCCTGCGGGATGAGGTTCATCGGCGGCGAGCCGATGAAGCTCGCGACGAAGGTCGTCGCGGGCTTCGCATACACGTCGAGCGGCGCGCCGATCTGCTCGGCACGCCCGGCGTTCATCACGATCATGCGGTGCGCGAGCGTCATGGCTTCGACCTGGTCGTGCGTGACGTAGAGGCTGGTGGTGCCCAGGCGCCGGTGCAGAGCTTGCAGCTCGGCGCGCATCTGCACGCGCAGCTTGGCGTCGAGATTGGAGAGCGGCTCGTCGAACAGGAACACCGCGGGCTCGCGCACGATGGCTCGGCCCATCGCCACGCGCTGGCGCTGTCCGCCGGAGAGCTGGCGCGGCTTTCGGTCCAGGAACGGCTTGAGCTCCAGGATGCCGGCCGCGCGCTGCACGCGCTGCTCGATCTCGGCCTTGGAAAACCCCTTGATGCGCAGCCCGTAGGACATGTTGTCGTACACCGACATGTGCGGGTAGAGCGCATAGTTCTGGAACACCATCGCGATGTCCCGGTCCTTGGGCTCGAGATCGTTCACCACGCGCTCGCCGATGCGGATCTCGCCGGCGGTGATCGGCTCGAGGCCCGCGACCATGCGCAGCAGGGTCGATTTGCCGCAGCCCGAGGGCCCGACGATCACCACGAACTCGCCGTCCTTCACATCCATGGAAACGCCGTGGATCACCTGCAGGCCGGCGTAGCTTTTCCTGACGTCCCTGAACGAGAGCTCGGCCATTATTTTTCCGTTTCCACCAGGCCCTTTACGAACCAGCGCTGCATCAGAACCACGACCAGCGCCGGCGGCAGAAGTGCGAGCATGGCGGTGGCGAGCACCAGGTTCCATTCGGTGAGCGCGTCGCCGCCGGTGACCATGCGCTTGATGCCGATCACGGTGGTGTACATGGACTCGTCGGTGGTGATGAGAAGCGGCCAGAGGTACTGGTTCCAGCCGTAGATGAACTGGATCACGAAGAGCGCCGCCATGCTGGTCTTGGAAAGCGGCACCACCACGTCCCAGAAGAAGCGCAGCGGCCCGGCGCCGTCCATGCGCGCCGCCTCCGCCAGCTCGTCCGGGATGGTGAGGAAGAACTGGCGAAAAAGGAAAGTCGCGGTCGCCGACGCGATCAGCGGCAGGGTGAGTCCGACGTAGGAGTTGATCATCCCGAGGTCTGACACGACCTTGAAGGTCGGGATGATGCGCACCTCGACCGGCAGCATGAGGGTGACGAAGATCATCCAGAAGAAGAAGTTGCGCAGCGGAAAGCGGAAGTACACGATCGCGAACGAGGCGATGATCGAGATCGCGATCTTGCCGAACGCAATCACCAGCGCCATCACCAGGCTGTTGAGCATCATCTGCGCGACCGGCGCGGCTGCGCCGCGCGCCGTGCCCGCGGTGAGTACCTGCGTGTAGTTGGTCCAGAACTGGTCGCCGGGCACGAGCGGCATCGGCACGCGGATGATTTCGTCGAGCGTGAGCGTGGAGCCGACGAAGGTGACGTAGAGCGGGAAGGCGATGACGACGATTCCGGCGATCAGGATCGCGTGCGAGAAAAACGTCAGCCAGGGACGGTTTTCCACCATCAGTACTGCACCTTGCGTTCGATGTAGCGGAACTGCACCACGGTGAGCGCGATCACGATCGCCATCAGGATCACCGACTGCGCCGATGATCCGCCGAGGTCCGCCGACTTCACGCCGTCGTGGTACACCTTGTAGACCAGGATCTGCGTGGCGCCGGCCGGTCCGCCCTGCGTGGTCGCGTCGACCACGCCGAAGGTCTCGAAGAACGCGTATACGATGTTGACCACCAGCAGGAAGAACGTGGTCGGCGAAAGCAGCGGGAACACGATGGTCCAGAACCGGCGCGACGGGCCCGCGCCGTCGATCGCCGCGGCCTCGATCAGCGATTTCGGGATCGACTGCAGGCCGGCGAGGAAGAAGAGAAAGTTGTAGGAGATCTGCTTCCAGGTCGAGGCGAGCACGATCAGCAGCATCGCCTGATCGTCGTTCAGCACCCAGTTCCAGTCGACGCCGTATTGGCGCAACGCGTAGGTCGCGATGCCGACCGACGGCGCGAACAGGAACGCCCACAACACGCCGGCCACCGCGGGCGCCACGGCGTAGGGCCAGATGAGCAGCGTCTTGTAAGCGAGAGCGCCGCGCAGCACCCGGTCCGCCATGGTCGCGAGCAGGAGCGCGATCGCGATCCCGCTCACGGCGACTGCGGCGCTGAATACCGCAGTGATGCGGAACGAGCGCAGGTAGTGCTCGTCGCCGAAAAGCGCCGCGAAGTTCCTCAGCCCGACGAATTCGGTCTGCAGGCCGAATGCGTCCTGCAGCTGGAAGGAGTACCAGCCCGCCTGCACGGCGGGCCAGAAGAAGAAGATGATCGTGACCGCGATCTGCGGCGCGACCAGCGCGTACGGTAGCCAGGCCGAGCGGAAAACTACGCGCTTTTCCACTACACCCTGGCTACCGGGGGGTGCCGGGGAAGATTCATCCTCCCCTGCTACCTACTTGTTTGCGGCTTCGAACTTCCGCAGGATGTCGTTGCCGCGCCGCACCGCATCGTCCATGGCCTGCTTGGCCGGTTTCTTGCCTGCGAACACGGCCTCCATCTCTTCCTCGATCACCTCGCGCCCCTGCACGTAGTTGCCAAAGCGCAGGCCCTTGGAGTTGGGCGTCGGCGGCTTGTTGCCGAGCTGGCGGTTGGCGATATCGGTGCCGGGATTCTTCTCGTAGAAGCCGGACTTCTTGGTGACGTCGTAGGCGGCGTTGGTGATCGGCACGTAGCCGGTCTCCTGGTGCCACTTCGCTTGTACCTCCGTTTGCGACAGGTAGCTGAAGAACTTGGTGATGCCCTTGTACTCCTCCGGCTTCTTGCCGGAGAAGACCCAGAGCGAGGCGCCGCCGATGATCGAGTTCTGCGGCGCCCCCTTGATCTCGTCGTTGTAGGGCAGGAAGTTCACGGAAAAGTCGAACTTGGCGTTGCGGCGGATGTTCGCCTGCGCCGCCGAGCTCGAAGTCACCATCGCGCACTCGCCGGAGAAGAAGCGCGCCTCGGCCTCGTTGCGGCGGCCGGAGTAGGTCATCCAGCCCTTCTTGACGAAGTCCGCGAGCATCTCGACGTGCGCCACGTGCTGCGGCGAGTTGACCTTGAACTCGGTGTTGAAGCCGCCGATGCCGTTCTCCTGGGTGCCGATCGGCAGGTTGTGCCAGGCGCTGAAATTCTCCACGTGCACCCACGCCGGCCAGCCGGTGGAGTACACGCACTGCTGGCCGGAGGCCTTGAGCTTGGCCGCGGTGACCGCAAACTCCTTCCAGGTCTTGGGCGCGACGTTCGGGTCGAGGCCGGCCTTCTTGAAAGCGTCCTTGTTGACGTAGAACACCGGCGTCGAGCTGTTGAACGGCATCGACAGCATGTTGCCTTTGCGGTCGGTGTAATAGCCCGCCACCGCCGGATGGTAGTTCTTCGGATTGAACGGTTCCTTCGCCTCGGCCATCATCTGGTAGACCGGCTTGATCGCCTTGCCGGCGGCCATCATGGTCGCGGTGCCGACTTCGAACACCTGCAGGATATGCGGCGGGCTGCCAGCGCGGAACGCCGCGATCGCCGCGGTCATCGACTCGGGGTAGGCGCCCTTGTAGACCGGCACGATCTTGTAGTCCTTCTGCATCGCGTTGAACTCGTTCGCGAAGCCGTTCACGCGATCACCGAGCGCGCCGGTCATCGAATGCCACCACTGGATCTCGATCTGGGCGTGGGCCTGCGAAGCGCACAACAGTGCGGCCGCCGCCGCGGCGGCGAGTTTCTTGAAGTTCATCGAATCCTCCTCTATTACCCGAAGGTTATTCCACGGTCACCGATTTCGCCAAGTTTCTTGGCTTGTCGACGTCGGTGCCGCGCGCAAGCGCGGTGTGGTAGGCGAGCAACTGTAGGGGCACGACGTGAAGGATCGGCGACAGCAGCCCGTAGTGCTCCGGCAGCCTGATGACGTGCATTCCGGTAGCAGAAGAAATCCGGGTATCGGCGTCGGCGAAGACGTACAGCTCCCCGCCGCGCGCGCGCACTTCCTGCATGTTGGACTTGAGCTTCTCGAGCAGGGCATCGTTCGGCGCCACCGTGACCACCGGCATTTCGCTGGTCACGAGCGCGAGCGGCCCGTGCTTGAGCTCGCCCGCCGGATAGGCCTCGGCGTGGATGTACGAGATCTCCTTCAGCTTGAGCGCGCCTTCGAGCGCGATCGGGTAATGCAGCCCGCGGCCGAGGAACAGCGCATGCTCCTTTTTCGCGAAGCGCTGCGCCCAGGCCATGATCGCGGGCTCGAGCGCGAGCGCCGCGCCGAGCGCAGTCGGCAGGTGGCGCAAGGCCTTCACATGTTTCGACTCCTGCTCGGGGTCGAGCTTCCCCCTAAGCTTGCCGAGGACAAGTGAGAGCAGAAACAGTGCCGTCAGCTGGGTGGTGAACGCCTTGGTCGAGGCCACGCCGATCTCGACCCCGGCATGCGTCAGGTACTGGAGGCGCGTCATCCGCATGAGCGCGCTCGACGCCACGTTGCAGATCGCGAGCGTCGCCGGCTGGCCGAGCGACTGCGCGTGCTTGAGCGCCGAGAGGGTGTCCGCGGTCTCGCCCGATTGCGAGATCACGACCACCAGCGCCTTCGGGTCCGGAACGCTCGCGCGATAGCGATACTCGCTCGCGATCTCCACGTTGCAGGGGATCGCGGCAAGCTCCTCGATCCAGTGGCGGGCGACCAGTCCGGCGTAGTAGCTCGTGCCGCAGGCCAGGATCAGGACCGAGTTGGCATTGCGCAGCACCGCTTCGGCCTCGCCGCCGAACAGCGCCGGGGTTACCGACACCACGCTTTCGAGCGTGTCGGCGACCGCGCGCGGCTGCTCGAAAATCTCCTTCTGCATGAAGTGCCGGTAGGGGCCGAGCTCGGCCGCGGCGCCGGTGGTCTTCACCGTGCGCACCTCGCGCGCCTGGGTCTCGCCTTGGAAGTCGGTCACTTTCCAGCCGTGCGCGTCGATCGCCACCACGTCGCCCTCCTCGAGGTAGGCAATGCGGTCGGTGGTCCCGGCGAGCGCGAGCGCATCCGAGGCGATGAAGTTCTCGCTCGCGCCCACGCCGACGACGAGGGGACTCCCGGCGCGCGCGCCAACCACGGTGCCGGGATCCTTCTTGGATACCACGGCGATCGCATAGGCGCCTTTCAGGCGCGACACCGCGCGCCGCACGGCGTCGAGCAGATCGCCCTGGTGCAGGCTGTGCACGAGGTGCACGATGACCTCGGTATCCGTCTGGCTCGCGAAGCGATAGCCCTTCGCCTGCAGCTCGGCGCGCAGCTCATCGTGGTTCTCGATGATGCCGTTATGCACCACCGCGATTTCGCCATGCGAGACGAGCGGATGCGCATTCTCGGTCGCGGGCGCGCCGTGCGTGGCCCAGCGGGTGTGGGCGATGCCGGTGACGCCGCGTGCATCCTTCGTCCGCGACGCGAGATCTTCGACGCGCGAGACCGTTCTCACCAGATCGAGCTTCGTCTGGTCGACCAGCGCGAGGCCGCACGAGTCATAGCCGCGGTACTCGAGGCGGCGCAGCCCTTCGATCAGGACCGGGACGATATCGCGCCGTGCCGCGGCGCCGACGATTCCGCACATGGTCTAAGCCTTTTTCTTCGGCGGTTTCCAGCCGGGGATCGAAACCTGCCGCGCGCGCGCCACGGTGAGCTGCCCCGCGGGCGTGTCCTTGTTGATGGTGGAGCCCGCGCCGATGTACGAGCCGCGGGCGATGCGCACCGGCGCAACCAGCGTGGCGTCCGAGCCGATGAAGCAGTCGTCCTCGATCACGGTGCGGTGCTTGGCTGCGCCGTCGTAGTTGCACGTGATCGTACCCGCGCCGACATTGACGCGCGCTCCGACCTCGCTGTCGCCGAGGTAGGTCAGGTGATTCGCCTTCGCGCCGGCGCCCAGGCGGCTTGCCTTCACTTCGACGAAATTCCCGACATGCACGTCTTCGGCAAGCTGGGTCCCCGGGCGCAGCCTTGCGTAGGGCCCGAGCCGGCAGCGCTCGCCGATGGCCGAATCCTCCAGGTGGCAGAACGGCAGGATCTCGCTGCCCGCCGCGACCGTGACGTTCCTGAGCACGCAATTGGCCCCGACGCGCACGCCGTCGCCGAGCTGGACGCGGCCCTCGAACAGGCAGTTCACGTCGATCGCCACTTCGCGCCCGCACTCCAGCGATCCGCGCACGTCGATGCGCGCGGGATCGGCCAGCGTGACGCCGGCTTCCAGCAGCTTGCCGGCGACGAGTTCTTGATATTGCCGCTCGAGCGCGGCGAGCTCGGCCTTGGAATTGACGCCCGCCGCTTCCCACGCGTGATCGGCTTTGATCGCGATCACCGGCACGCCCTCGCCGACCGCGAGGGCCACCAGGTCGGTGAGGTAGTACTCCTTTTGCGCGTTGCTGTTGTCGATCTTCTTCAGCCAGCCCGCCAGGCGCCGTGCGCTGAGCGCATAGAAGCCCGCGTTGATTTCCCGGATCTCGCGCTCGACCGGCGAAGCATCGCGGCTCTCCACGATCCGGTTGACCCGGCCCGCGCCGTCGCGCACTACGCGGCCGTAGGCGGCAGGGTCGTCGAGCTCTGCCGTCAAGACTGCCAGCCCCTCGCGGGCGGCTTCCAGCAGGCGCTTCAGGGTCGCTGCGCGCACCAGCGGCACATCGCCGTAGAGCAGCAGCACGTCCGCATCGGCGCCCACGCGCGGCATCGCCTGCATCACCGCGTGCGCGGTTCCGAGCTGTTCGGCTTGCAAAGCCCATTCGATGTTCGTTTCGGGAAATGCCTCTTGGACCCGCTCGGCGCCGTGGCCGTAGACGACCACGATCTTGCGCGGTCCGAGCTCGCGAGCGGTGTCGAGCACGTGACCGAGTAGCGGTCGACCGGCGAGCGGATGCAGCACCTTGGGCAGGGTCGAGCGCATGCGCTTGCCCAGCCCCGCCGCGAGAACGAGGATTTCTAACGCCATCTGGCTGATTCCGTGCCGATTCTAGCGTTTTAACCTAGACTCGGCCCATGGCCCAGGAGTACTTGGAGATCGTGTTCCGCATCGCGGCCGCCCTCGCGGCCGGCGGCCTGATCGGCCTCGAGCGCAGCCACCGCGGCCGCCCGGCCGGTTTCCGCACGCATGCGCTCGTCTGCCTGGCCTCGAGCCTGCTCATGCTGGTGACGGTGTACGAGTCGCACTGGATGCCGAAGACCGGCGCGGCCAACGTGGTGCTCGACCCGACGCGCATGGCGCAGGGCATCATGACCGGCATCGGTTTCGTCGGCGCCGGCGCGATCATCAAGGAAGGCTTCACGGTGCGCGGCCTCACCACCGCGGCGTCGATCTGGGTCACCGCTGCGCTCGGCATCCTCACGGGCGTCGGCTTCTATTTCGCCGCGGTGATCGGCACCGTGCTCGTGCTCGGTACGCTTTCGACCTTCCGCTGGATCGAGGCGCGCATGCCGACCGAGACCTACGCGATCTTCATGGTGCGCTTCAAGCGCGACGTGGCGATCTCCGAGCCCGGGTTGCGCGAGCTGGTGCAGTCGACCGGGTTCTCGCTCCATAACCTGAGCTACCGCCTGCACGGCGACGTGGGCCAGTTCGAGTACCGCATGGTGCTGCGCACGATGGATGCTGGCAACGCGCGCGCGCTGTCCGACAAGCTGCGCGCCGACCCTTCGGTGCTCGAGTTCCGCATAGCCCCCACGGGTGACTGAAGAGCAGGCTGCCGCGTTCGCCGCCGCGGCGCTCGCGAACGTGGTGCGCGAATACCCGCGGCACATCGGGCATCTGCTGACGCGTCCGGGCGAAGAGCTCGATCCGCGCAAGCTCCACCCCGCGTTCTACGGCAGCTACGACTGGCATTCCGCGGTGCACATGCACTGGTTGCTCGCCCGCGTGCTCCGGCTTTGCCCTCGGAAGAAAGAAATCGTCGCGCTACTCGACGAGCACCTAGCGCCCGCGCCCATCGCTGCCGAGCTCGCCTACTTCAATGGCGTCGCGGGCAAGAATTTCGAGCGTCCGTATGGCTGGGCATGGCTGCTGGAACTGCAAGCCGAGCTCCTGAGGCTCGGAAACCGGCAATGGTCGCAGGCGCTGCAGCCGCTCGCGGCAGAACTCGCGCAGCGCATGACGCGCTTCGTTGGCGGCGCGCCCTACCCGATCCGCGCCGGCAGCCATGGCAACACGGCGTTTGCCAGTTTGCTCGCGCTGGACTACGCACGCGTGGCTGCCGATCCACAGCTTGAGAACGAGATTCGCATGGCCGCCTTGCGCTGGTATGGCGCCGATCACGACGCGCCGCTTGCCTACGAGCCTTCGCTCGACGACTTCCTGTCGCCGGCGCTGGTCGAAGCGGCGTTGATGCGCGAAGTGCTCGAGCCCCGCGAGTTCGCGCCGTGGCGGCGCGGCTTCTTCTCGCAGGAGGCGTCGATGCTGACGCCGCCGCGCGTGGCGGACCGCGCCGACCCGAAGCAAAGCCATCTCGACGGTCTCGCGCTATCGCGCGCCTGGTGCCTCAGGAAGCTGGGTTACGCGGAGGCGGCGGAGCGCCATCTGGCGGCCGCGCTGCCGCACGTGGTGGGCGGGCACTACGTGGGCGAGCATTGGCTCGCCTCGTTTGCGGTTCTTGCCCTTACCGCGGAAGCTCTGAAAACCCCATGAGGAACTCGTCGACCGTCCGGGCGCACTGACGTCCTTCGCGGATCGACCACACCACGAGCGATTGCCCGCGGCGGATGTCGCCCGCGGCGAATACCTTCGGCACAGACGTGGCGTACGCGCCGGCACCGTCGGTCGTTGCCTTTGCGTTGCCGCGCGCGTCTTTCTGCACGCCGAACTCCTCGAGCAGCGATTGCACCGGCGAGACGAAGCCCATGGCGAGCAGCACGAGATCGGCTTGGATCTCGAACTCGCTGCCGGGAACCTCGCTCGATTTGCCGTCCTTCCATGCGAGCCGGACGGCTTTCAGCGCCTGGACCTTGCCGTTCTTGCCGATGAATGCCTTGGTCGCAACCGCCCAGTCGCGCTCCACGCCTTCTTCGTGCGAGGAGGACGTGCGCAGCCGGGTCGGCCAGTAAGGCCACACCGGATTGCGCTCCACGTCCGGCGGCATCGGAAACAGCTCGAAATTGGTCACCGAGGCCGCCTGCTGCCGGTTGGACGTCCCGATACAGTCGGAGCCCGTGTCGCCGCCGCCAATGACCACCACGTGCTTGCCGGTCGCGGTGAGCTCGCGCACCCCGACGTCGCCCGCGACGCGCTTGTTCTGCAACGGCAGGAATTCCATCGCGAAGTGCACGCCGTCGAGCTCGCGGCCGGGTAGGGGCAGGTCGCGCGGCTGCTCGGCGCCGCCGGCGAGGACCACGGCGTCGAATTCGGCGAGCAGCTTTTGCGGCGCGATGTTCTGGTCGGCGTCGTTCAGCACCCCGGTGCCGGGACGCTTCGCGCCGACCAGCACACGGGTGCGGAACTTGACGCCTTCGGCGCGCATCTGCTCGAGGCGCCGGTCGATCACCGCCTTCTCGAGCTTGAAGTCCGGGATCCCGTAGCGCAGCAGGCCGCCGATGCGGTCGCTCTTCTCGAACACGGTGACGTCGTGGCCGGCGCGAGCGAGCTGCTGCGCGCACGCGAGGCCCGCGCCGCCGGAGCCAACGATGGCCACCTTTTTTCCGGTCTTGTGCGCCGCCGGCTGCGGCCGCACCCAGCCCTCTTCCCAGGCTTTGTCGATGATCGCGTGCTCGATCGACTTGATGCCCACCGGGTCCTCGTTGATGCGCAGCACGCACGCTTCCTCGCAAGGCGCGGGGCAGATGCGGCCGGTGAATTCCGGAAAGTTGTTGGTCGAATGCAGCGTCTCGATCGCCTGCTTCCAGTCGCCGCGATAAACGAGGTCGTTCCAGTCGGGGATGATGTTGTTGACCGGGCAGCCCGACATGCAGAAGGGGATGCCGCAGTCCATGCAGCGCGCGCCCTGGACGCCGGCATCCTTGTCGGAGAGGCGCAGGTAGAACTCGCGGTAGTGCTTCTTGCGGCTTTCCCTGTCCTCGTGCGGCTCCTCGAGGCGCTCGTACTCCAGGAATCCGGTGACCTTGCCCATGGCGGCTGGCGACTCAGGCGGCGAGGCGGCGGCTCTTCGCCGCAAGCTCGCCCAGGGCGCGCCGGTATTCGTGCGGGAAGACCTTAACGAACTTGGCGCGGAATTCGGTCCAGCGCTCGAGTATCTGCTTCGCGCGCGCACTCCCGGTGTAGCGCGCATGCCGCTCGAGCAGGCGCCTGACCTGCACCTCGTCGGCGACGCCCTTGTGCCACAGCTCGCGCCCGAGCTTCGCTTCCTGCTCCTGCTCGGGGACTAGCGGCTCGAGCGCCACCATCGCCGTGTTGCAGCGCTTCACGAAGGTGCCGTCCTCGTCGAGGACATAGGCAATGCCGCCAGACATGCCGGCCGCAAAGTTTCTTCCACTAAGACCCAAGACAACGATCGTGCCGCCGGTCATGTATTCGCAGCCGTGGTCGCCGACGCCCTCGACCACCGCCCGCGCGCCCGAATTGCGCACCGCGAAGCGCTCGCCCGCGACACCGCGGAAATACGCCTCGCCCTCGATCGCCCCGTAGAGCACGACGTTGCCGGTGATGATGTTCTCGGTCGGCTCGCCGCGGAATTTCGGCGATGGCTGCACGGAAATGCG
>DASRIR010000020.1:0-2598 GCA_035649875.1 Burkholderiales bacterium
CTCCGAGCGCTCGAGCCGGTTCCTGTCGCTCGCGAGCCTGGTGAGCGTGCTCCTCTCCGCGGTTGCGGTGGCCATGGCGGCGCGCCGGTACTCCGCGCGTCATCTCGACCAGACCGCGCTGATGAAGTGCATGGGTGCCACACAGGGCTTCGTGCTTACGCAAACCGTGGCGCAGCTGATCGCGGTGGCGATCGCGGTTGCGTTGGTCGGCACGATGCTCGGGTTCGCGGCGCAGGCCGTGCTCTCTTACCTGCTTCGCGACCTGGTAAGCGGCGAGCTGCCGGCTCCGGCCTCAGACGCGCTGTGGCTCGGTCTCGTCACGGCGATCGTGATCCTGGTGGGCTTCGCGCTGCCGCCGCTGCTGCAGCTGAAGCGTGTGCCGCCGGCGCGAGTGCTTCGCCGGAACCTCGAGCCGCCGCCGCTGCGGTACCTGTTCGTGTACGGCCTTGCGATCGCCTCGGTACTGGCGCTGCTGCTGTGGCTTCTTCGCGATGTGAAGCTGGTGCTCTATCTCGGCGCAGGTATCGCCGCGACCTTCATCGTGCTCGCGCTCGCCGGGGCCGCGCTGGTCAGGTCACTCGCACCGCTGCGCGGCGGCGTCGGCGTGGCCTGGCGCTACGGCCTCGCGAACATTGCGCGACGCGGCCGCGACAGCGTCGTGCAGATCATCGCCTTCGGTCTCGGACTGATGGTGCTGCTGCTGCTCGCGCTGGTGCGCGACGACCTGCTCGAGGAGTGGCGCGCCAGCCTGCCGGTCGATGCCCCCAATTACTTCATGATCAACATCCGCCCCGACGAGGGCGAAGCACTGCGCGCTTTCTTTGCGGATCGCGGCCTGCCGCCCACCGAGCTCGTGCCGATGGTTCGCGCGCGTCTGACGGCCATCAATGGCGTGCCCGCCGACCAGCTCACGTTGCCGACCGAGGACGCGCGCGAATGGCTCGAACGCGAGGCGAACCTCACCTGGACCGCGACGTTGCGGGAGGACAACCGGCTCATCGCCGGCGAGTGGTGGCGCAAGGGTGACGGCGGTGGACCGCGCGTATCGGTCGAGCGAGAGTTCGCGGACTCGCTGGGGCTCAAGATCGGCGACCGCCTGACCTACGACGCCGCCGGTGAGCCGATCGAGGCGCGGATCGCAAGCCTGCGCGAGGTGCGCTGGGATTCCTTCCAGCCGAACTTCTTCGTGGTCTTCTCGCCCGGAGTGCTCGATGCGATCACCGGCACCCTGATCACGAGCGTGCACGTCGAGGCCTCACAACGACCCGCACTGGTTGAGCTCGTGCGGCGCTTCCCGGAAGTGACGATCATCGACATCGATGCACTGCTCTCGCAGGTGCGCGAGGTCATGGACAAGGCCGCGCTCGCGGTGCAGTACGTTTTCCTGTTCACGCTGCTCGCCGGTCTCACGGTGCTGGTCGCGTCGGTGCAGGCCACGCGCGACGAGCGCCGCTACGAGAGCGCGATACTGCGGACGCTCGGGGCCAGCCGTCGCGTCGTATTCCAGGGCATCGCGGCGGAGTTCACAGCGCTCGGTGCGCTGGCGGGTCTGCTCGCGGCGGCCGGCGCCACGGTGGCGGGTTACTTCCTCGCGCGCGAGGTCTTCGAGCTCACGTACACACCCGGCACGCTGATCTGGCTCGCCGGTGTGGTCGGTGGTGCGGCGCTCGTCGGCGTTGCCGGCGTGCTTGCCGCGCGCTCGGTGGTCACGCACCCGCCGGTGGCGACGCTGCGCACTTAGCCCGGCGAACTCGGCTTGACGTGCAAGCGCACCCAGCCAGCGTCGATGCGCTGACCTCGCCAGGTGTAGCCCTGCAGGCGCAACCGGTACTCCCCCGGCCCGAAGGCGCTCGAATTGAGCGAGATCCGCAGGTCGCGATTCGAATCGGCGCTCACCCGCTGCAGCACCATCATCCTGCCCTGATTGGCCTTATCGATCGTGATGGCGAATACCTGGAAACGCGTGTAGCCCACCGGCATGTAGAGCTCGATCATCTCTGGAGGCTCGGGCCAGGCAATGCTCGCATCCGGGGCGGCCGACCAGCTGCGCGGATTCGGCACGACCCGCAGCGAGCGATCGCGCGTCGGTGCGCGTAGCGTCGCGGTCCTGAGCTCGACCGCAAGCGCGGCTGCGGCCGCGTGCTCGCGCCGCGCGCCGACCTGAGCCGCTATCGTCGTGATCAGCAGTAGCGCGGCCAGGCCCGCGAGCGTCGCCACCGAGACCGGCCGCTGCCACCAGGGCAGCTCGACGGGGCTCTCGGGGTCCACTGCGGCAGGTGGATCGGGCAGCGGCAGGTCGACCTGCACGGCCGGGCGCCGCCAGCGCAGCAGACGCTTCTGCGGCCTGCTCATGCGGAGTCCTCGTTGCGGTCGCTCGCATCCTCTACTTCTCCGGTCGCGCGCCCGAACAGCCCATCCATCGCCTGCTGCTCGCGATCGCGGATGGCCGCCAGGAATGGCGCGGCGCCACCCATGCGCTCGAAGGCCGCCAGGCCCCGCTCGAGGAAGTCCTGTAGCCCGCCAAACCCGGCGGCATGCGCCGGTCCACGCGCCAGGTGCACGAGCGCCCGCACCATGGGTTTCTTCACTACGCCATCC
>DASRIR010000021.1:0-60134 GCA_035649875.1 Burkholderiales bacterium
GTTCGTAACGCCGGTGAAGGGCAAGAAAGCCGTGGAAGCCGCGCAGCAAGCCGGCATGGGCCGACCGGAAAACATTCACTCGGTGCGCATCGAAGGCGGCGACAAGCCGGGCCTCGGCTCGCGCATCGCGCGCACGCTCTCAGATGCCGGTATCAACTTTCGCGGCATGTCGGCGATCGCGATGGGCCGCAAGTTCGTGAGCTTCATTGCGCTCGACAGCGCGGAAGATCAGGCCAAGGCGATCGCGGCGCTGAAGAAGCTGAAAGCCTGACGGGAATTCGGGGTCAGAGTGCGAATTCGTTTTCGCTTGACGCAAAAATAGAATTCGCACCCTGACCCCGAATTCCTAGCGCACGCGGTAGATCTCTTCCTCGAAGTTGCCGCGCGACACCAGCATGGTGGCGCGCCGCTTTTCGAGCTGCGCTGTGAGCACCGCGCGCTGCTTGCCGTTCTGCCAGAGCGCCTTGTAGACCTCGCGCGGCTTGTCGCCCTTGCCGGCGATGGTCTCCCGCGTCTCGGTCTCCGGCTTGCCGTAGCGTGACTTGAGGAAGCTGACGAAGCGATCGAGCTCGCGCGTGTTGAAGCGCACGTCGAAGGCCTCGACCACGTCTTTCTTTAGATAGAAGGTCACTTGCACTTCGACGCCGCCGAAGGCGACGCGCGAATCGTCGCAACGCCGGTCGGCGGCCTTGCTCTCCCACTGCAGCGGCTTGCAATTCGCGCTCGGCAGCTGGCGCTTCACGTCCTGCTCCTTGGAGCCGATGGCGATTTCCTTGATATCGAGCGCCGCTTGCGCCGGGACGAGCCAAGCGAGCAGTAAAGCGAGTGCGATGTTCCTCATGGTGCAAATCATGCCGCTTTTTTGACCGGCCCGTCTTTCACTTCGTGGCTCGCGGGGCGAGCCTTGAGGCGCAGGTCGATCTGCTCGGCGCGCTCGCGCGCCGCGTTGCGATACGCCTGGTCGCGCCCGGAGAGATACTGCGGCGGCCAGTACTGGCCCATATGCTGGTACCAGGCGGACGCCTGCAGCGTGAAGTAGGGATTCGAGAGGTGCGGGCGCGCGAGCGCCACGAGGTCCGCCTTGCCGGAAGCAAGCAGCGTGTTCACCTGGTCCGGCGTAGTTACCGCGCCGACCGTCATCGTCGCGATGCCGACTTCGTTGCGCACCCAATCGGAGAACGGCGCCTGGTACATGCGCCCGTACACGGGCTTCTGATGCGGCACTGTCTGCCCCGTCGAGCAGTCGATGAGATCGCAGCCCGCGGCCTTGAGCATGCGGGTGAGCGCCATCAAATCCTCGCCCGACAGTCCGCCCGGCGCCCAATCGGTCGCCGAAACGCGCACCGATATCGGTTTTTTTTCCGGCCACACCGCGCGACAGGCCTCGAAGACCTCGAGCGGAAAGCGCATGCGGTTCTCGATTGCGCCGCCGTAAGTGTCCGAGCGCCTGTTCGTGAGCGGCGAAATGAAGCTCGCCAGCAAATAGCCGTGCGCCATGTGGATTTCGAGCATGTCGAAGCCGGCCTCGTCGGCATACTTGGTCGAGCGCACAAAGTCGGCAAGCACCTTGTCCATATCTGCGCGTGTCATTTCACGCGGCACCTGCGAAACGCCCTCGTAGTACGGGATGGGCGAAGGCGCAACGACGGGCCAATTGCCGTTCTCGAGCGGATGATCCATGCGTTCCCAGCCGAGCTGCGTCGAGCCTTTGCGCCCGGAGTGGCCGAGCTGCATGCACATCTTCGCCTTCGAATTGGCGTGGCAGAAATCGACGATGCGCTTGAAGGCGTCGCGCTGCGCTTCGTTCCACAGGCCGGTGCATCCGGGAGAGATGCGCGCCTCGGGCGACGGACAGGTCATCTCGACATAGACGAGGCCGGCGCCGCCGATCGCGCGGCTGCCAAGGTGCACGAAGTGCCAGTCGGTCGGCACGCCGTCGACCGCGGAATACTGGTCCATCGGCGAAACCACTACGCGATTCTCGACCACCATGTCGCGCAGCCGGAACGGCGTGAACATCGGCACCGGCGGGTTCTTGAGGTCGAGGTCGAAGCCCTGGTCCCTGACCTTGGCCGCGAACCAGCGGTGAATCTCGCGGATGAACCCCGGATCGCGCAGCTCGAGGTTCTCCCAGGTGATCTGCTTGGAGCGCGACATGACGCCGAAGGCGAACTGCACCGGCTCCATGTCCCAGTAGCGCTTCATGTGCTCGAACCAGGCGAGCGAGACGTTGGCCGCGTGTTGGGTCTTTTCGACCTCCTCGCGGCGGGCGGTGTCGTATAGCTTCAACGCACTGTTCACCTCCGGATGCCGCTTGAAGGCTTCGAACAGCGCGATTGCGTCCTCCATCGCGAGCTTCGTGCCGGAGCCGATGGAGAAATGCGCGGTCGCCTTCGCGTCGCCCACCAGCACGGCGTTGCCGCGCACCCACGTCCTGTTGGTGATGTTGGGAAAGTTGCGCCACAGCGAGCGGTTCGCGATCAGGGGATGGCCGTCGAGCTCCTCGGCGAATACTTTCTCCAGGATCGGAAGCATTTCCTGCTCGCCGAGCTGGTCGAAGCCGAAATTGCGCCACGTCGGCTCGTCCATTTCGATCACCCAGGTCGAGCGATCGGCTTCGTACTGGTAGCAGTGCGCGAGCAGCACGCCCTGCGGCGTCTCCTTGAAGAAGTACTTGAAGGCATCGAGCGGCCGCGTGGAGCCGAGCCAGGTGAACTTGTTGGGCCTCAAGTCCACGGAAGGCTGGAAATGGTCTGCATAGCGCGCCCGGATCCGCGAGTTGATGCCATCGGCGACCACCACCAGGTCCGAATCGGCGAACTCCTCGAGGCCTTCCACCTCGCGCTGGAAGCGCATCTGCACGCCGAGCTCGCGGCCGCGGTCCTGCAGGATGTTGAGCAGCGCGACGCGCGAGCAGCCGCAGAAGCCGTTGCCGCCCGAGCGCAGCGTCTGCCCCTTGTAGACCACGTCGACGTCGCCCCAGTACGCGAAGCGCCGCCGGATGCGCTCGTAGGTGACGAGGTCGTAGGCCTTGAAGGCATCGAGCGTCTGGTCGGAGAACACCACGCCAAACCCGAAGGTGTCGTCCGGCCGGTTGCGCTCGTACACCGTGATGTCCCAGCGCGGCCATGCCTTCTTCGCGAGCAGCCCAAAGTACAGGCCGCCGGGACCTCCTCCAATGATGGATACCTTCATGGGATCACCGCTGTCGCTTCGATCTCGAGGCGCGCCTCGTTCTCGACCAGTCCGCTCACCTGCACCACGGCCATCGTCGGGTAGTGCTTGCCCATCAGCTCGCGATAGGCGGCGCCGACCTCCTTGAGCGCACCGAGGTACTCCTGCTTGTCGAGCACGTACCAGGTAAGCCTGACGATGTGCTCGGGCTTGCCTTTCGCTTCGGCCAGCACGTCGAGGATGTTCCTGAGCGCCTGGCGGAACTGGCCGGCGAAATCGCGCGCCTGCCAGCGGCCCTCGCCGGTCCAGCCGATCTGGCCGGCGATGAATACCAGTTTGCCGCTGGCGGCGACGCCGTTGGAGAACCCCTTGGCGCGGGCCCAACCGGGCGGCTGGAGAATCTGCATCATGCGGACCTCAGCTTGAAGCGCTGCAGCTTGCCGGTCTCGGTGCGCGGCAGCGTGTCGACGAACTCGATCGCGCGAGGGTACTTGTACGGCGCGATCACTTTCTTTACATGCTCCTGCAGCTCACGCACGGTACCCTCCCCTCTTTCGTAGCCCGCCTTCAAGAGCACGAAAGCCTTCACGATCGTGCCGCGGTCCGGGTCGGGCTGGCCGACGACGCCGCACTCGGCCACGGCCGGGTGCTTGAGCAGCGCATCCTCCACCTCCGGCCCGGCGATGTTGTAGCCCGCCGAGATGATCATGTCGTCGGTGCGCGCCTGGTAGAAGAAGTAGCCGTCGCCGTCCATGAGGTAGGCATCGCCGGTGACGTTCCAGCCTCGCATCTTTCCTTCGGTGATCACGTAGTCGCGCTGGCGGTCGTCGGCGAGGTAGCGGCAGCCGGTCGGGCCGCGCACCGCGAGGCGCCCGACCCTGCCGGGTTCGCATGGCCTGTTCTCCTCGTCGAGCACCGTGGCCTGGTAGCCCGGAATGGCGTAGCCGGTCGCGCCGCGCCGCACCTGCTCGGGCGTATGCGAGATGAAGATATGGATCATCTCGGTCGAGCCGATGCCGTCGATGATCTCGATGCCGGTGGCTTCCTTGAACGCCTGCCGGGTGGCGTCGGGGAGCGCTTCACCCGCGGACACGCACTTTTTCAGCGAGGAAAGGTCGGCGCCGCGAGCCGAATGGCTCAATGCGGCAGCCATACCGCGGTACATCACGGGCGCCGCGAAGCACACCGTGGCCTTGAAGCGAGCGATGGTCTCGAGCAGCGTTTCCGGCGTGTGCTTCTCGACCAGCACGGTCGAGGCGCCGACTCGCATCGGAAAGCACAGCAGTCCGCCCAGGCCGAACGTAAAGGCGATCGGCGGCGTGCCGACGAAGACGTCGTCCTTGCCCGCCTTGAGGATCGAGCGCGGAAAGCAGTCGGACATCGCCACCACGTCGCGGTGGAAATGCATCGTGCCTTTGGGCTTGCCCGTCGTACCGGAGGTGAACGCGATCAACGCGACGTCGTCCGCCGCGGTCGGGACGTTGGTGAACCAGAGCGGCTGCTTCATCGCCAGGTCGTCCAGCGAGCCCGGGCTCTGGTCGAACCAGTATTTGACGCTGGTCAGGCTGGGGCAGCTTGCAGCTGCGGCCTGCAGCTCCTCCTGCAGGCGCTTGTCGCACAGCGCGTGGGTGATCTCCGCTTTGCCGATGACGTCGATCAGCTCCTTGGCGCGCAACAGCGGCATCGTCGCCACGCACACGCCGCCCGCTTTCATCACCGCGAACCAGCACGCGGCCATCATCGGATTGTTCGGACCGCGCAGCAGCACCCGGTTGCCGGGCTTGAGACCCATCTCGCGCACCAGTACGTTGGCGATTCGGTTCGCCTGCGTGAAGAGCTGTGTGTAGGTGCATTCGCCGTCGGGCGTGCGCAAGGCGACCCGATGGCCGTGGCCGCGCGTCACCGGCTTGTCGAGCAGCTCGGTGGCACAGTTCATGCGACCGGGATACTTGAGCTCCGCCAGCTCGAAAAGGAAGTTCGGCCACAGGCTCTTCGGCGGCAGGTTGTCGCGGGTGAAGCTGTCGATGTGCGCGGTGTAGCTCATCTCCTTAAGAGGTCTTTCGAGATGATCAGTTTCTGGACCTCGGTCGCGCCCTCGTAGATGCGCAGCGCGCGGACCTCGCGGTACAGGCGTTCCACCGGATGGCCGCGCATCACGCCCAGGCCGCCGCAGATCTGCACCGCGTCGTCGATCACCGCCTGCGCCGCTTCGGTGGCGAACAGCTTCGCCATCGCCGCCTCGCGCGTCACCCTCTGACTCTTGACATCTCTTGCCCAGGCGCTGCGGTACACCAGGAGGGCGCCTGCGTCGATGCGCGTCGCCATGTCCGCGAGCTTGGCCTGCGTCATCTGGAAGTCGGCCAGCGTCTGGCTGAACATCTTTCTCTCCCGGGCGCGTGCGAGCGACTCGTCCAGCGCGCGCCTTGAAAAACCGAGCGCCGCGGCGCCGACCGTGGTGCGGAAGATGTCGAGGTTGCGCATCGCGAGCTTGAACCCGTCGCCCGCCTCTCCCAGCAGCGTGCCCTTGGCGCCTTTGAGGCGGACCACCGCCATGGGGTGCGGGGCGACGATCTCGATGCGCTCGGACGCATCGACTTCGGCTGCGTCCACCACGAAGGCGCTGATGCGCTCCTCGGCCTTCGCGAACACGACGTAGAAGTCGGCGATGCCGCCGTTGGAGATCCAGGTCTTGGTGCCGTCGAGCGCCCAGGCGTCGCCTTTCTTTTTGGCCGCGGTCTTCAGCGCCTGCACGTCCGAGCCGGCATCGGGCTCGGAAAGCGCGAAGGCGGCGATCGCGTCGCCGCTCGCGGCTTTCGGCAAGTACCGCTTCTTCAGCGCATCGCTGCCGGCCAGCGCGATCGGCCCGCTGCCCAGACCCTGCATCACGAATGAAAAGTCGGCCAGGCCGGCGTGGTAGGCGAACACCTCTCGCAGCAGCGCGATCGTGCGCACGTCGGGCTTTTCGGACACGCAATGCCGCAGAAAGCCCGCGCAGCCGAGGTCCTGCACCAGCCGCTTGCAGATGGCGTCCGCATCTTCGCCGTGTGCATGGGCCAGGTTCTCCTTGCTCCATTCTTCGGCCTGCCGCGCAAGGTCGATGTGCCGCTGCTCGAGAAAAGGCCAGTCGTAATGGGCAAAACGGTCCATCCGAGTTTTCCTAGTCTCCTTCGAACTCCGGCTTGCGCTTCGCCGCGAACGCCTCGTAGGCGCGGTGGAAATCCTTCGTCAGCATCAGCTCGGCCTGGGCCTGCGCCTCCATGTCGATCGCCTGGTCGACGCTCACGTCCCATTCCAGGTGCAGCATCTTCTTGGTCATCGCGTGCGCGAGCGTCGGGCCGGCCGCCAGCTCTTTCGCGACCTGCACGGCTTCCGGCGCCACCGGCACCGCGATGCGATTGAAAAAGCCCCACGCCAAGCCCTCCTCGGCGCTCATCGAGCGCCCGGTGTAGAGAAGCTCGGCCGCGCGTCCCTGGCCGATGATGCGCGGCAGGATCGCGCACGCGCCCATGTCGCAGCCGGCAAGCCCGACGCGCACGAAGAGGAACGCGACCTTCGCCGAGGGCGCGCCGTAGCGCAGGTCGCTCGCCATCGCGAGGATCGCGCCCGCGCCCGCGCACACGCCTTCGACCGCGGCAATCACCGGCTGCGGGCAGTGCCGCATCGCCTTCACCAGATCCCCGGTCATGCGGGTGAACTCGAGGAGCTGCGGCAGCTTCATCTTGGTCAGCGGGCCGATGATCTCGTGCACGTCGCCGCCGGAGCAGAAATTGCCGCCCGCGCCCGTGAGCACGATGGCCTTGACGCTCTTCTCGGTTTCGAGCGCCCGGAAGAAATCGCGCAGCTCGGCGTAGGACTCGAAGGTCAGTGGATTCTTGCGCTCGGGCCGGTCGAGCGTGATGACGCCGACGTTCCCTTCCATGCGCCACCGGAAATGCCTCGGCTGCTTCATGACGAAACCTCCACAGCGTGGCTCTTCAGCTTGGCGAGCAGCTTGAGGAGCTCGTCGTGCTCGCGCCGGGACAGGCCCGACAGCAGCTCCACCACCCAGCGCTCGTGCGCGCGCGCCATCTCGGCGAAGCTCTTCTCGCCGCTGCGCGTCAGCCGGATGCAGAACGCGCGGCGGTCGGCGGGCTCGTCCAGGCGCTCGACCAGGCCCTCCTTCTCCAGCTGGTCGACGATCGCGGTGACGTTGCCGCCGGTGACCATCAGCAGCCGCGAGAGCTCGTTCATCTTGAGGCCTTCGCGGTGGCGCTCGAGCTGCGCCATCAGGTCGAAGCGCGGCAGGGTGGTGGCGAACTCCTCGCGCAAACCGGAACGTACGCGGCGCTCGATGAGCTGGGTGCAGGTGAGCAGCCGCAGCCAGATGCGCAGCGCGCTGTGGTCGCCGCGGCGGGCGATGAACTCCCGGTCGATGGTCTTACTCCAAGCCTGAATAGATCAAGCTTGAAGTATCTGCCGGGGACCTGTCAACTGCCCGGGAGCACGTCCCGGAAGCTTTGTTTCCAGCCCGGTTCCGGCGGCTGGTACCCGGCGCGCGGGGCGTAGACCGAGGTCTCGACGAGCTGCATGCGGTGGATGTAGCGCGGGCAATTGGGGAAGATGGTCTGCGCGTGTACTCGCACCACGAGCTGCGCACCCTCGAATTCCCCGGCGGGCTCGTGGAGGCGGGCGATGCCGTTCACCCTCAGCCGGCGCGGCTGCTCGAAATCAAGGAAGAGGAGCCCAACACGAGGATTGAGGCGCATGTTGCCGAGGCTGCGGAACATGCCATTGCCGTCGTAGCTCGGAAACGAGAGCTCCGAGTCGCCCGTGACGCGCACGAAGCCCGGCACGCCGCCCTTGTAGGAGCAGTCGGGCTGGCCTGCGGCATCCGCGGTGGCGAGGAAGAACAGGTTCCGGCTTTCGATGAAGGCCCGGTCGTCCTCGGTAAACGCGGTGCGCGCCATGCGCTCCGCGAGCCGATCGGCCAGCCGGCGGGAATCGAAGCGATCCTGGAGGGCGCGGGACCCTTCGTGATAGTTCACGCCAGGTCCTCGTGAAGGCAAAGGATGTTGCCTTCGGTGTCGCTGAACCACGCCGCCCGCTCGCAGCCCATCGTCGCCACGTGGCTCACGGTCTTGAAGCCCGGCAGGTCGTAGTCGTGGAAGCCCACGCCGCGCGCCTTGAGCTCCGCGATCGCGGCGGCGAGGTCGTCGACTTTGAAGCTGAGCGCCGTGTGCTCGGCCTTGGTGCCGCCGGGCTTGGGCATCAGCGCGAGCTGCGTGCCGTTCGCGCGCAGCACGAACTTGCCGTCCGCGGCGAGGCCCTCGGGCTCGAAGCCCAGCCGGTCCACGTAGAAATCGCGCGCGCGCTCGAGCTCCTTCACTGGCAGGATGACCATCACCGGTACACGTCCCAGCAGAGGTTTCATTTCGTTCTCGCGTAGTCGATCATGCCCTGAAAGTCTACTACCACCGCGGGCTCGTTGCCGATCACCCACGCGTCGTGGCCCGAGGGCAGGAGCGAAACGTCGCCCGCCCGGCAGTCGAACTCGGTGCCGTCGTCCATGCGGATGCGCAGCACGCCCGAGACGTGGTACTGGAAATGCGGCGCCTCGCAGCTTTTCGTCCTGGCGAGCGGCTGCACCGAAGTCGACCAGCGCCAGCCGGGCTCGAACACCGCGCGTCCCACCATCGCGCCGCCCACGTTGATCAGCTCGACGCGGCCTTTCGGAAACTCCCGGACTTCGTCCGGCTTGCGGAAATCCTTGTGCTCCGCGCGTTCCATCGCCTTCTCCCGGTAATGATTCGGCCTATACTCTTGCGCGTCCGGTCAGTGAGGGAAATACGCAAATATGCGTACGCTGCGCGCAGCGCTGGACCTCCTCGGCGCGATGAACGAATCGGCGCTCGACAAGGCGTCGTTCGCGCGGCTCGGCGTCGACCGGCTGCCGAAGCTGGTCGCCTCCGAGTTCACCACCCTGTCGATCTGTCACCTCGCCACGGGCAAGCGCGAGGTGTACGGCCTGCCCGCGGGTGCGCTGAGCGCGGCGGACCGCGCGGCCTTCGACCGGCATTTCCACGAGCATCCGCTGGTGCGCTATCACGCGTACCAGCGCGGGGCGAATACCCAGCGCATCAGCGACTCCCTGCCGCTCGAGCAGTTCCGGCGCAGCGCGCTGTACAACGACTACTACCGCCGCATCCGCATCGATCACACGATGGCGCTGCCGATCTATGTGCGCGACGGCTTGCTCGTCAGCTTCGTGCTGAACCGGACGCGGCGCGACTTCACCGACCGCGAGCGTGCGTTGCTCGATGTTCTGCGACCGCACCTGGCCAGGATCTACCGGAAGGCAAGCGCGCTGGGCGGCATGACCGCGCGCGAAGCCGAGGTGCTGCGTTGGGTCGCCGCCGGGAAGAGCGACGCGCAGATCGGCGCGATCCTGCGCATCAGCGCGCGCACGGTGCAGAAGCACCTGCAGAACGTCTACGAGAAGCTCGGGGTGGAGAACCGCACGGCCGCGGTGAATCGCCTGCCCTAGGCTATTGGGGCTCGATACCGGCGGCGCGGGTCACGCGTCCCCATTTCTCCAGCTCGCTGCGAATCAGCGCGCCGAACTCCTCGGGGGTGCTGCCGTGCGGCTCCGCGCCGTCGGCCGCGAGCCGCTCCTTCATCTCCTCGCTGCGCAGCGAACGGATCGCCTCGGCGTTGAGCCGCAGGATGACGGACGGCGGCGTTCCGGCGGGCGCGAGCAGCCCATACCACTGGATTGCCGAATAGCCCGGCACGCCGGCCTCCGCGACCGGGGGCACGTTGGGCAGCGCCTGCACCCGCTGCGGTCCAGAAACCGCGAGCGCGCGCACGCGGCCGGAATCGATCATCGGCCGCGCGGTCAGCGCGGTGGCGAACATGGCGGCAATCTGCCCGCTGATCACGTCGGCGGCAGCGGGCGCGGTGCCTTTGTAGGGAATGTGCAGGAGGTCGATGCCCGCCATGCTCTTGAGCAGCTCCATGCACAGGTGCGGCGCGGTCCCGATCCCCGCGGTGCCGTAGCTCATCTTGCCCGGCTCGCGCTTCGCGTAGGCGACGAACTCGGCGAGCGACTGCGCCGGCACCGACGGGTGGACGATCAGCACGAGCGGGGCGGTTGCCGCCAGCGTGATCGGCGCGAAATCGCGGATTGGGTGGTACGGCACCTTCTTGTAGAGCACGGAATTGAGCGCGAGCGTGGCCGGCACCATCAGCAGCGTGTACCCGTCGGGCACCGAGCGCGCCGCCGCCTCGATGCCGATCATGTTGCCGGCGCCCGGCTTGTTCTCGACCACGAACGACTGTCCGAAAGCCTTGGTGAAATGCTGCGCAAGCACGCGGCCGACGATGTCGGTGCCGCCGCCGGGCGGAGACGGGACCACGATGCGCACCGCGCGGGATGGATAGTCGACCTGGGCGAACGCCGACACCGTCCATAACACCAGGAAAAATCTAGCCCAGCGCACCCTTGCTGCCCTTCGCCGGCACGAGCACGAAAGCGATGACGCAGGCCTGCGTGCCGCGGTTCACCCAGTTGTGCATCGTGTTCTGCTGCACCAGGACATCGCCCTCGCGCAGCCGCACCACTGAGCCGTCGAGCTCCATCTCGATCTCGCCGGAAAGCACGATCGCGTAGTCCACGGTCTCCGTGCGGTGGTTGCGCGGCGCCACGCCCGGCTCGTAGCGCACCAGCCTGAACACGCTGCCGTCCGAACCCTTCCAGAAGTCGAGCCGCTCGTGACCGGGACGCGCCGACACCGCGTCTGCGCAAATGCCGTCGGCCGCGACGGTCGCACGCCCCTGCGCATCGTGGCTCGTGACTACGCGTCGCGCGGTCAGCTTCACGTGATCAAAGTATGGCCGAGCCGGCGGGCGAGCGGGTAGTCGCGGCGCACCGAATTGAAGATGCGTCGGAGGTTGCGCCATGGCGAGGGGTCGCTGTAGAAGCGGTGCAAGAAAAGCATGTCGCACACCAGGCTCGCCATCCAGTCGACGCGCCTCGCATAGCCGATCACGGCGCGCATGCGCGACTTCCTGAGAAATTCCTGCGCGAAGCGCCGCCCGACTTCTCCGCGCAGCACGCTGCAGCACGCGAAGTACGCGAGATTCTTGTAACCCTTCCCGTAACCCTCGAAGGCATCGATCAGCGGCTGCGACGCGATCTTGCCGGTGGGCGAAATGACGCTTCCCGGGCTGCCGTGGAACGCCAGGTAATAGACCGGCGCGTCGAAGAGCTCCTCGCGGCGCCACAGTAGCCCGTCGGGACGCTTCGCGTAGTACGCGAGGCCCGCCTCGGAATCGACGAACCGGTGCGCGACGGTGAGCGGCGGATCCTGCAGCGGTGCCATCGCCTCGAAGAACCCCTTGACCGAGTAGCTCTGGAACAGCTTCTCGTTCCAGTAGGCCTCCAGACAGACGAGCTTGCGAGGCGCCCGCCGTTTGTCCTTCAAGCTTTTCTCAGGAAATCGAAGTCGCAGCCGTGCTCGGCCTGCAGCACGTGGTCCATGTAGAGCTTCGCGTAGCCGCGCGTCGGTGCCGTGACCGGGGCCTTCCAGACGCTTCGTCGTTTCTGCATTTCCGCTTCGCTAATCTGCAGATCGATCCGCCGCTCCTTCACGGAAAGGCGAATGCGGTCGCCGTTCTTTACCAGCGCCAGCGCCCCGCCCACCGCTGCCTCCGGCGATACGTGCAGCACGATGGTGCCGTACGCGGTACCGCTCATCCGCGCGTCCGAGATGCGCACCATGTCCTTTACGCCGGCGCGGGCGAGCTTGGTCGGAATCGGCAGGTAGCCGGCTTCCGGCATCGCGTAGCCCGACTTCGGGCCCGCGTTCTGCAGCACGAGGAAATCGTCGGCGTTGACGTCGAGATTCGGATCATCGATGCGCGCCGACAGGTCGTCGAGCGAGCCGAACACCACCGCGCGCCCCTCCTTCTCGAAGAGCTGGGGGTCCGCCGCCGAGCGCTTGAGGATCGCGCCGCTCGGCGCAAGCGAGCCGTAGAGCGCGACCAGCCCGCCAACGGGCGAGAGCGGGTTCTTGAATTCGCGCACGACCGCCCGATCCACCCAGGCGGGATGGCGCTCGATCACTTCCTTCAAGGTCGTTCCAGCCACGGTCATGCAATCGAGGTGCAGCAACGGCTTCAGCTCGCGCAAAACCGCGCCCACGCCGCCGGCGGCGTACAGGTCCGACATGTAGTACTGGCCGGTCGGCTTCAGGTCGACGAGCACCGGGGTGGTTTCGGAGAGCTCGTTCAACCGCTTCAGGTCGATCTTGATTCCCGCCCGTCCCGCGATCGCGGTCAGGTGCACGATCGCATTGGTCGAGCCGCCGATTGCGAGCAGCACACGCAACGCGTTCTCCACCGATTTCTCCGTGATCACTTGCGAAGGGCGCAGTGGATTCTTCGCCATCTCGGCCGCGCGCATGCCGCTCGCCTCGGCGGCGCGCAGCCGGTCGGAGTGCACGGCGGGGATCGCGGCCGTTCCGGGAAGCGCCATGCCGAGCGCCTCGGCGATCGATGCCATGGTGGACGCCGTGCCCATCACCGCGCAGGTGCCGGCGGTCGTCGCCAGATTCCCCTCGATGGTCTCGATTTCCGCGGAATTGACCTTGCCCGCGCGATGCATCGCCCAGAAGCGCCGGCAGTCGGTGCACGCGCCCAGCCGCTCGCCCTGGAACGAGGTCGGCATCATCGGCCCGGCGAGGAGCTGGACCGCCGGAACGTCGGCCGATGCCGCGCCCATGAGCTGCGCCGGCACGGTCTTGTCGCAACCGCCGACCAGCACCACTGCGTCCATCGGCTGCGCGCGGATCATTTCCTCGACGTCGATCGACATTAGGTTCCGGAACATCATCGAGGTCGGATAGAGGAACACCTCGCCCAGAGAGGTGGTCGGGAACTCGATCGGCAGCCCGCCCGCGGCGAGCACGCCGCGTTTTACCGCCTCGATCAGCTCGGGGAAATGGCGGTGGCAGTTGTTGAAGCCGCTGCGCGAGTCGGCGATGCCGACGACCGGCCGGCCGAGCAGCTCGCCGGAGTAACCCATGCTCTTGGCGAACGAGCGACGCAGGTAGAGCGAGAAGGCCGGGTCTCCATAGTTCGTCAGACCCCGAGCCAGGCCCGTGCCTTTACCCTTTTTCTTATCCCCAGACGTCACGCGCCACCTCCATGACGAGCTCAAGCTTGCGCCGCGTATCGTCCTGCGTCAGCGCCTGGCCGCCGCCTCCGCCGCTCGAAAAACCGCACTGCGGTCCGATGCCGAGCTGCTCGAGCGGCGCATGTCTTGCCGCTTCATCAATCCTTCGTTTGAGAATGTCCTTCGTTTCGAGCTGTGGTGTCTTGGTGCTCACCAGGCCGAGGACCACGCGCTTTCCCTTGGGCAGGAAGCGGAGCGGCGAGAAGTCGCCGGCGCGCTCGGTGTCGTACTCCAGGCAGTAGGTTTCGACCGCGAGCCGGTTGAAAAGCGCGTCGGCGATCGGCTCGTAGCCGCCTTCGGCCATCCAGGCGCCTTTGAGGTTGCCGCGGCACAGGTGCGTCGCCACCGCCATGTTCGCGGGCTTTCCCTTCAGGCAGTCATTGTGGAGACGCACGTAGCGCTCGGTGAGCTCGTCCGCATTCTCGCCGCGCGCCGCCACGTCCTCGCGCGCGTTCCGGTCGCAATTGCAAGGCAACGCGGTGTCGTCGAGCTGCAGGTAGGTGCAGCCTTCGGCCGAAAGATCCCGGATCTCGTCGCGGTAGATCTTCACCAGATCCGCGAAATAGGCTTCGCGGTCCTTGTACGCGTCGAATGCTTTCGGGCCGAGGAAGTAGTGCATCACGTCCGGCGCCGCGATCGTCACCTTCGGCACGCCGGTCTGCACCACCGACTTCAGGTAGCGGTAGTCGTCGGCAACGATGCGCTGCTTGCGCCGCAGCGGCGCCTTGGCATACGGCGACGCCGCGACGCCAACCACCTGCGTTTCGTTTCTGAAGCTCAACGTTCCATCGCGCAGGCCGAAGCCCTCGACGGCGTCGATGAACCCCGCCGACCAGCTGCGGCGCCGGAATTCGCCGTCGGTGATCGTCGGCAGGCCGAGCGATTCCTGGAAGCGCACGACGTCGTGGATCGCGGCGTCCTGCACCTGCCTGAACTCGCGCTCGTCGATGCCGCCCGCCTTGCGCGCGCGGGCGGCGTTCAGCAGCGCCTCGGGCCGTACAAAGCTCCCCACATGCTCAACGCGGAACGGCGGCGTCATGGGAATTCGGACCGAAGAAGCTTCGCGGCCTCCACCATCGCTTTCATCTTGCCGAAGGCGACTTCGCGCGGCAGGTATTTCATCCCGCAGTCGGGCGCGAGGATCACGTCGTCCGGTTTCATGTGCTTGAGCGCTTTCTTGATGCGCTCGACGACCTTCTGCGGCGTCTCGACCGTCATGTCCGAAAGATCGATGCAGCCCACCATGATTTTCTTGCCGGGAAGCCTCTCGAGGATCGCCGTGTCCAGGTTCGACTGGGCGGTTTCGATCGAGACCTGCTGGCAAGAGCAGCCGGCGAGCTCGGGCAGGAAGGAGTAGCCCGAAGGACGTTGATGGATGATGGCCGCGTAACCGAAGCAGATATGCACCGCCGTCACACCGGAAATATTTTCCAGTGCCCGGTTGAGTGCCTTGAGCCCGTATTGCCGCGCCTTTTCCGGGCGTGCCTGCATGTAGGGCTCGTCCACCTGAACGATGTCCGCACCCGCGGCGAAGAGGTCCTTGATCTCGGCGTTCACCGCCGCCGCGTAATCCATCGCGGCCTCCTCCTCCGACTTGTAGAAATCGTTCTGCGCCTGCTGCGACATGGTGAACGGCCCGGGAACGGTGATCTTGGTTTTCTTCGTGGTGTGCTTCTTCAGGAAGAGCAGATCCTGGACCTCCACCGCGTGCTTGCGCCGGATGCGGCCCACGATGCGCGGCACGGGGTTCGGGTGGCCCGAGCGGTCGAGCGCGCTGCCCGGGTTGTCGACGTCCACGCCCTCGAGCGCGGTGGCGAAGCGGTTGGAGTAGCTCTCGCGCCGGATCTCGCCGTCGGTGATGATGTCGAGCCCCGCCGCCTCCTGCGCGCGGATCGCGAGGACAGTGGCGTCGTCTTGCGCTTCCGCGAGATGAGCCTCTGGCACCCGCCATAGCTCCTTCGCGCGCACGCGGGGCGGAAAGCGGCCGGCGAGCTTCTTGCGATCGATCAGCCACTCGGGTTGCGGGTAGCTCCCGACGAGGGTGGTAGGAAAAAGCATCAGCCGCTCATTTCTCCTGCTACGAATTTGGGGGAGATCCGGCGCAGGCGCTCGGGATCGATGCGCCCGCTTCTCTGAATATAGCTCCAGGCGAACTCGCGCGGCGCGAGTTTCATGTGCTCGGCGAAGCGGTCGTACCAGGCGCCGCTCGCGTCGGCCGCGGCCACCAGCTTCTCGACGACCGGCCGGCGCGCCGCCTCGAAGTTCCTTAAGGCACGGTCGATTCTGGGCTCGGCTTCGAGGGCCTTCACCAGGGCGATGGCGTCCTCCATGGCGAGCCGCGTGCCCGAGCCGATCGAGAAGTGCGCGGTGCGCAGCGCGTCGCCGATCAGCACGGTTGTTCCCGAAAAGTACCGCTTGTTTCTCAGGCTGGGAAAGTTGCGCCAGATCGACTTGTTGGACACGAGCCGATGGCCGAAGAGCTTCTCCAGGTACTGGAGCGTGGCGGACTCGCCCATGGACGCGAAGCCGGCCCGTTCCCACGTCGCCGCGTCGCATTCGACCACGAACGTGCTCATCCGCGGCGAATGCCGGTAGTGATGCGCGTTGAACGTGCCGTGCTCGTTCGAGACGAAGGTCTGCGTCAGCGTGTCGAAAAGGCTCGGCGTGCCGTACCAGGCGAACTTGTTGGTGAGGTGCGAGACCTGCGTGCCGAAGTCGTGCCAGCCGCGAACGGTGGAGTTGACGCCATCGGCCGCCACGATCAGGTCATAGCCCGGAGCTTCCGCCTCGAGGTGCGTTTCGTACTCCGGTAGCACCCCAACGCTCGCCGCCTGCTGTTGCAGGAGCCGGAGCAGCTCGAGCCGCCCGATCGCGGCGAAGCCGATGCCGTCGATGACCACCGGCGTGCCGCGGTGCACCACCTTCAGGTCGGTCCAGGTCTCCATGCGCGGCGTGATGAGCTCGTAGGTGGCCGGGTCGTCGCCGCGCAGGAACTCGAGCGCGCGATCGGAAAAGACCACGCCGAAGCCGAAAGTCGAGTCCGGGCGGTTCTGCTCCACCACCCGCAGCTGCCAGCCGGGATGCTGCCGCCTTGCGAGGTAGGAGAAGTACAGGCCCGCCGGGCCCGCGCCGGCGACGAGAATACGCATCTACTTCAGGATCGGCCGCAGGTCGTCGAGCCGGTCGAACAGGTGCCAGATGTAGTCGGCGGTGCCGTTCACGCGGTGCGGGTGAAGGTCCGCGAGCCGCGGATCGCTGCAATAGCTGTCAAACGCCTCCTTCGAATTCCACTCGACGAGAATCATCACCTGGCGCGGCTCGATTGCGCCCGCCGCGACCTCGCGGAACTTTCCAAGCGCAACGACCCTGCCGCCGTGGGCCTGGACCTCGCGCGCCGAGCGCTTCGAGTACGCGAGGTATTCGTCGCGGTTCGCGACGTTGAAGAGGTTCAACGCATAGACCTTCAATTCCAGATCTCCCGCGCTGCTTCGACGCAGAGCCTGAGCTTCGCGCGCTCGTCGGCCTCGGTCAATGGATTGCCGCCCATGGTGCTGGCGAAGCCGCACTGAGGACTGATGGCGAGGCGCGCGGCATCGACGTATTTCGCCGCCTGCTCGGCGCGCTGCTTCAATGAATCCATGGTCTCCAGCTGGGGTGTTTTCGAGCTGACCAGTCCAAGCACCACGCCTTTGTCCTTCGGCAGGAAGCGCAGCGGTGCGAAGCCGCCGGCGCGCGGCGTGTCGAACTCGAGCAGGAAATGATCAACCGCGGCGCGGCCGAAGAACTTTTCGGCCACCGAGTCGTAGCCACCTTCGGAGAGGTACATGCCCTTGTAGTTGCCGCGGCAGACGTGCACCCCGACCGTGACGCCCTTCGGCCTACCCTTCACTGCCTCGTTGATGGCCTCGATGTACAGGTCCACGAGCCGGTCAGGATCCCCGCCTTGCGCCTTCACCTTGTCGCGCGCCGCGGGGTCGCAGAGGATCGCGATCGCCACCTCGTCGAGCTGCACGTACCGGCAGCCCGCTTTCGCCAGGTCGGCGATTTCCGCCTGATAGACCTTGCCGAGGTCCCTGAAGAATGACTGCGCGTTGTCGTAGGCGCTGCCCCAGTCGGGGAAGCGGTAGAAGTGCATCGTCGAGGGCGCCGGCATGGTGACCTTGTTGTTGCCGAAGCCGAGCTCGTCCAGCGTGATCGGCTCGGCTCGCGAAACCTTGCCGCTCACGTACGGCGCGGTGAACTTGGACTCGTGCCCCTCGGCGTCGTGGAACGTGAACACCGCGTCCTTCACTTCCAGGCCGCGGGTCAGCCGCACGAACTTCTCCCAGTAGGAGATGCGCCGGAACTCGCCGTCGGTCACCACCTTGAGGCCGCAGTCCTTCTGCAGCCGGACCACGTCGCGAACGCACTCGTCTTGCACCGCGCGCAGCGCATTGCCCGACAGCTGCCGGAACGCTTCGCGCAGCTTTTTCGGCCGCAGCAGGCTGCCGATGTGGTCGGCACGGGACGGCGGCGTCATTACTTGCCTTGAAAGCGGGGCTTGCGCTTCTCGTTGAAGGCGCGCACGCCTTCGTTGCGGTCGTCGGTACCGACGAGCTGGTTGTAGGCCTCGATGGCGAAGCGAAAACCGGTAGCGACGTCCATCTGCAGGCCGTAGTGGATCGCTTTCTTCGCCTGGCGCACTGCGAGCGGCCCGTTCGCGGCGATGGTGCGCGCGGTGGCGAACGCCTCCTCTACGACGTTGTCGCACACGCGGTTCACCACGCCCCACTCGTAGCCCTGCTGCGCGTCGAACGCCCGGCCGGTGAGGATCAGCTCCTTCGCGCGGCGCTCGCCCGCCGCCCGCGCGAGGTTCTGCGTGCCGCCTACTCCCGGAATCAGAGCAAGGGTCGTTTCGGGGAGCGCCAGGCGCGCGGTCCTCGCCGCATAGATGAAATCGCAGCACAGCGCCATCTCGAGCCCGCCGCCGAAGGCAGCGCCGTTCACGGCGGCGATCGCGGGCAACGGCAGCTCGAGCAGCGCCAGATATGCGCGCTCGAAGATCTCGTGCTGGGCGTTCCACGCGGCGTCAGTCATGCCGTTGCGCTCCTTGAGGTCACCGCCGGCGCAGAAGGCTCGCTCGCCGGCGCCGGTGAGCACTACGCAGCGCACCTCGCCCGGTTCGGCCGTAAGGCGCGTCCACAGGTCGAGCGTGTCCCGGCCCATCTGGGTGTTGAGCGCGTTCATCGCCTGCGGGCGGTTGAGGGTGACGAGGAGGAGGTGCTCGTGGCGCCGCTCGACGAGGAGAGTTTGGTAGGTCATCGAACGCAATCTAGCGCGGCGGCGGCAGCAGGTCGAGATCGCGGAAGAGCCGCACGAATCGGCCGACCAGGTCCTTCTGGTACGCCGCCAGGTCGCGGCCGCGCCAGTCGTAGAGTCCCTGGCCTTCGCGCGCTCCGCGCTTGCCTTCCGTCATCAGCTTCTCCACCAGCGCCGGCGGCTCGTAGCGCGGCGCATCGAGCGCCTTCGCCATCGACTTGGACGCGTAGTACAGGATGTCGAGGCCGCCATAGTCGATAAATTCGCACAGCCCCATCGCGGTGTAGCGCGGCCCGAAGCCCGCGCGTACCGCGCGGTCGATGTCTTCCGGCGTCGCCACGCCCTCCTCGACCAGCCGCGCCGCCTCGTTCATCGCCGCGGCCTGCAGGCGCGGCACGATGAAGCCGGGCGAGGGCGCGCAGCGCACCACGACCTTGCCAGCGGATTCGAGCACGCGTTTCATGCTGTTGTAGGTTTCTTCGGAGGTCGTCTTGGCCGGGCTGACCTCGACCAGTGGAATAAGGTAGGCGGGATTGAGGAAGTGCGCATTCACGAAGCGGCCGGGATTCGTGACCATCGCCGCCAGCTCGTCCGCTAGCATCGATGAGGTGGTCGACGCAATGATCGCATCGGGTCGCAAATACCGGCAGGCGCGCGCGAAAGCGTCGCGCTTCGCGTCCAGCGTTTCGGTGACGCCCTCGAACAGCACGTCTGCTTTCGCGAGCGCTTCGGGCGCCTGCGCATGGCCGATGACCCGGATGCGGCCGAGGATCGCCGCTTGTTGCGACTCGTTCAGGAGGCCTAGGCCCGCGAGGAGCTTTAGGTTCGCCGCGATCTCGGCCATGACGGGCCCGCTCAGGTCGCGCGCGATAGGCTTGAAGTCGATGATGTCGACCTGATAGCCGGCGTAGGCGAAGACGTGGCCGATGCCGCGGCCCATGCGCCCGGCGCCGAGCGATGCGATCTTCAAAGGATCGCCTTCAGGTCGGCGCCCGCCAGTCCGAGATTTTCGAGCGTGCGCCCCTCTTGCCGCAGGTCCCGGCCGAGCACCGCCGAGGCGAGCGACAGAAGGCCGCGCGCCACCGGGCACGGCACGCGCAGCCGCTCGCACACCGAGACGAGGAAAGCGAGCCCGTATTCGACGTCCTCGCGCATGTAGCGGTGCTCGCCGAGCACGATGCGCTCGCGCCAGTCCTGCGACTCGGTGAGCTTCTTGTGCACCTTGCGGCCGTACATCCACTCGTCGCCGTCGGGCTTGTAATGGTCGGCGAGCGGGAAGTGCGGCGCCCGGTAGCCGAGCGCCTCGCGCGCGGCGATGCGCTCGGCGTCGAGCTGATCGGTCACGCGCCGGATCGAAGGCTGCGTGCCCTCCTTGTGGATATCCCACTTCTCGAAATGCTCGAGCGGTCCCGCGTTCATCAGGATGAGCGGCGGGTGGATGATCGGGCCGGCGTTCATCAGCGCGCCCGACAGCGCGTCTTCCACCGGCTCGATGCTCGGGAAGGCTTTTCGAATCACCGCGAGCGCGCTTTCGTTTTTTTTCTTCGGGAAAACCCCGGTCGGCAGGCGCGTCGCCCTCGCGGTGATCGCCGCGGTCGCCGGGCCGTGCTTGCGCGTAAGCCACGGCAGCGTGCCGGTCTCGGCGAAGGCGAAATCGGCGCGGTTGCCGGCGTCGCGGATGAGCTTCGTCATCACATACGAGCCGAACGTGCCGGGCGCGAGGAACACCACCTGCCCGTCCGCCAAGTGCGGCGCGATGCGCTTCGAGTTGTCGGCCTGGGTGAACGCCGGGTCCGGCATGAACACCAGCTCGGCGCCTTTCAGGGCTTCTTCGATCCTCGAGCAGGCCCGTACCGCGACGCTGCGCTCTCCATCGGCATCTTTCAGCGTTAAGGAATCCTGAAGCGCGGCGCTGTTCCGACGCCACATGCGCACCTCGTGGCCCTTCTCGGCCAGGTCGGCGGCCGCGGCGTAGGCGCCGTTGCCGCCGCCGATCACCGCGATCCTCATTCCATTCACGATGCCTTCATTCCTTTATTCCGACCCAGCCTTTGTGAGAGAGGTCGAACACGATGCCGTTCGGATCGCGGAACTTGCGCTCGAAATCCACGCCGCCGCCGCCTTTCAGCTCGCGGTGGAAGCGGCCGCCGTTGCGCTTGACGCGCTCGGTGTAGCCCTCGAGGTCATCGACGATGAAGCCCATATGGTGGATGCCATGGAAGTCCTTGCCGCGCTCGTCGCCCGCAGCGTCGTCGGAGTGGAACTTGAGCAGCGTCAGGTTGATGACGCCGTCGCTGAGCGAGAGGCCGTCCCCGTAGGGCGTCTCGACATAGTTCACTTCCTCCAGGCCGAAGGTCTTCTTGTAGAACTCGGCCGCCGGCCTGAGCTCCGGCACCGAGATGGCGATGTGGCGCAATTTCGCGGTCATAGGGATTCCAGCAGTGCGTAGAGGTTTGCCTTGCGCTCGAAGCCGGCGCCGGGCGCATCCGGGATTGTGACGCGCCCTCCGGCGACGCGCACTCCATCCCAGTAGCCGCCGTAGGGCAGCGCAGCATCGGGCGCGGTTTCGGCCATCCCCAGCCCGAGGCCGGCGACGCAGTGCGCGGCGAAGAGATGACCGGCGTGCGGCACGAACTGCGAGCGCGCCCATTTCGCCGCCTCGTAGCCGCGCACGATCTTCTCGTACTCGACGACGCCGTAGGCGAGCAGGGGGTCGACCTGCACGAGATCGCGCCCCGGCCGCAGGCCGCCGTAGCGCAGGAGGTTGCGCGCATCGTCGAACGAAAACAGGTTTTCCCCGGTGGCGAGCGGCGCCGCGCTCATTTGCGCGTAATCCTTCAGCCGCTCGAAATCGAGCGGCGGCGCCGGCTCCTCGATCCACGCGAGCTTGAAGGGCTCGAGCGCGTCGAACCATGCGCGAGCATGCTTCTCGGCCAGGGCGCCGTTGACGTCCACCGCCCACGCGGTGTTCGGCGGCAGCGCGGCCGCTGCGCGCTCGAGGCGCACGAGGTCGCTCCGGAGATCGCCGGCGACCTTGATCTTGACGCAGGTATAGCCGGCATCGACCGCCTTCTTGACCTCGAAGGTGAGAGCGTCGTCGGTGCGGAAGTGGCCGCAGGTCGCGTACACCGCGATCTGCGGGTGCGCTTTCCTTCCAAAGTACCTTTCAATCGAGCGCCAGAGCGGTACGCCCTGCAGCTTCGCGCGCAGGTCCCAGGCGGCGGCCTCGATCAGGCCCACGGCGCCCGGGCGCTCGCCGTGGCCACCCTCCTTCTCGTCTGCCATCGCGATCCTGGCGAAGGCTGCCGGGTCCGGCAGCCCCTCGCCATCCAGCAGCGCCTCGGGCTTCGCCCGCAGCAGGCGCGGAATGAAGCGCTCGCGCAGCAGCGCGCCCTTGCCGTAGCGCCCAATGGAATCGAATGCGTATCCCGTGACGGTGTCGGAGACCAGAGCCAACGCCGATGCGGTCATCGACCCGAAGCCGATCGAGGCGTTGCGCATGTCGGCGCCGATGCCGACCGTGCGCTCGCGGCAGTCCGCAATGCGCATCTCTAGAACGGCACCGCAATGGCGCGATGCGGAGCCTCGCTGTCGATGAGGTCCACGCGCTTGAGGACGATGCGCAGCGCCCCTGCCTCGCGCCGCAGCCGATGCAGCACGCGGCCGGCGAACCAGCGCGTTTCGCCGGCGCGCCATTCGGCGACTACCAGCGCCGAGCGCACCTCGAGATCCGCCACCTCCACCGCGCTCACATGGTGCACGGTGCGCGAGACGGGAGTCTGCGCGTGAAGGTCGGGGCGCTCGAGCCGCGCGACGCGCATCGCGAGCAGCGTTTTCGGCTCGTAGAAGAGCGACAGCGCCTCCTGCGGCGAAGCCTGCGTGGGAAGCGTCGGCACCCAGTAGACCGCGTCCTCGGCGAAGAGCGCTAGCCACTCGGCGAAGCGCCGTTCGTCGAGCAGGCGCGCCTCGCGCAGCACGAAAGCCTCCAGCTCGTCCTTCATTGCGTCATGTGCTGGAGCCAGGCCGCGAACTGGTGGCGGATGGCGAGCTCGCTCGTGCCGCGGCCGAGTGTCGAGCCGTCCGGCTGACGGCGGTCGGCAAGCGCGCCGCGGCGCACGTCGATCCAGTCGCCCGCCGCACCCTCGAGGCCGCGCTGGCAGCGCTCGAAGAGCTCGAGGTCGTCGGAAGCGACCAGTGAGGCAGGCGAAGCGGCCAGATTGACGAACTGCAGCGTGAGCTCTTGCATCGCCGGCTCCGCGCCGTCGAGGCGAAAGCACTGCACCTCGACCACCGTGCGGTTCGCCGCAAGCGGCTGCACGACGCGCAGCACGGCAAAGCGCGAGTTTACCGACACGGTCGGCCACACCAGGTTGTTGAAGCGGTCGACCGCCAGTACCGCCGCGGCCTTTTCAGGGCCGTGGCGCTCGACCAGCTGCGCGCGGTAGCGCTCGTACACGGGGTCCGCGCGCTCGGGTGCGATCACGCCGCTGCGATAGAAGCCTCCCATGTAGACATGTCCGCCGGGAAATGCGTGCAGCGGCACCTCGTCCCACTGCGCCGCGCGCATGCCGTTGGCGAGGAACATCTGCGCGCCCTGCTGCGTCAGGCCGTCGGCGGCGAGCGCCTGCGGCTGGTGGCGTGCGGTCTCCACCGAGCTGCGATGCACGTAAGGCGGGTGCACGAGGTCGACCGCGTTCTCCATGAACATTTTCCAGTTGCCGCGGTACTCCAGGCGCAGCGCGCCGCCAAAGCGCGACACGGTGCCGGCCGGCGCGCGATCGAGCATGTTGTCGAAGGCGCTGGCGAGGCCGCCCAGAAACTCCGCAAGCCCCGGGCCCTGCGCCGCGTGCGAGCCGAAGACGAAGCCGCGGTAGCTTTCGACGCGCGGCACACGCTCGAGGCCGAGCTCGACTTTCTCCGCGTAGCCCTCGGGTAGCGGCATGCCGATGAGATGGCCGTCCAGGCCGTAGGTCCAGGCGTGGTAGGGGCAACGGAACTGCCGCGCGTTTCCGGCGGGCTCTGCGACGATGCGCGCGCCGCGGTGCGCGCATCGGTTGTGCAGCAGCGCTAGGCCGCGGTCCTCGCGGCGCACGAGCAGGACCTCCGCGGACCCTAGGCGCCGCAGCACGTAGTCGCCGGGATTCGGCACCTCGCTCTCGTGCGCGACATAGAGCCAGGCACGGTGGAAGATGCGCTCCTGTTCGAGCGCGAACACGGCAGGGTCGATGTAGGCCGCGCGATGCACGCGGCCGCGCTCAACCAAGCTGCTGTACTCCGGCGCCATGCGTACAGTCTACAATCGTCGCAGAGCCCATCCGTGGAGGAGGAAAGATGAAGACCCCGAAAGCCCTGCTGCTCGCCTGCCTCGCCGCCGCGGCGATGCCGGCAGGGGCGCAGGAAACGACGCTGAACGCCGTGGTATTCGTGCCGCGCAACACCACCTTCGGCGAGATCTTCGTGCGCTTCGTCGAGCAGGCGAATAAGGAAGGCAAGGGCATGGTGCAGATCAAGCTGGTCGGCGGGCCCGACGCGATCCCGACCTTCGAGCAGGGCAACGCGCTGCGCACCGGCGTGATCGACATGGTGTCGCTCGCCCCGACGTTCTATACCAACGTGTGCCCGGAATGCGACGCGCAGATCCTCACGCCGCAGCAGACGCCGCAGCTCAAGAAGACGCCGTTCTGGACCGCGCTGCAGAAGTACACCAACCAGAAGCTCAACGCGCAGCTCGTGACCGCCTACGGCGACGGCATCGGCTTCCATATCTGGACCACCAAGCCGCCGGCCGGTGGCCAGCTCAAGGGCATGCGCCTGCGCACCACGCCGAACTACACGCCGCTCTTCACGGCGCTCGGCGTCTCGCTGGTGCAGACCGCGCCGGGCGAGGTGCTCACCGCCCTCGAGCGCGGCGTGGTCGATGGCTACGGCTGGCCGGCAATCGGCATGTTCGACCTGGGCTGGGGCGCGCACACCAAGTACCGCCTCGACCCGGGCTTCTACAACGTGATCGTCAACGTGCTGGTCAACCTCAACAAGTGGAATTCGCTGCGCCCCGAGCAGCGCGCGTTCCTCAACCGCATGGGCGACTGGCTCGAGGCCGAGAACGTGCGCTGGGTGGCCGAGCGCAAGGCCGCCGACGACAAGAAGATCAAGGAGGCCGGCATCCAGATCATCGACCTCGGCGCGGCGCATCGCAAGCTCGCGTACGACTCGTACTGGGACGCGCTCGCCAAGCGCGCGCCCGAGCCGATCAAAGAGCTGCGCGCCGCCTCCGACGCGCTGCGTTGAGGCGGATCCTCGAGGATTTCGTCATCCCTGCGGGGCACGGGAAAGCCTTTCTCGTGCCGCGCAACGCGGTGCTGCGCATCCACCTGGTCGAGGACCGGCAGGTGGGCGACTGCTGCTTTTTCAACGCCAACGACCGCCGCGAGGTGTTCCACGTCGGCCAGACCTGGGCGCTCAACGTGATGCTCGGCACCGGCAATGCGCGGAGCTTCCGGCACTTCTATTCCAAGCCGCCGCGCGAGAACGTGATGCTCACCGTGCTCGAGGACACTGTGCGCAACCACTGGGGCAACATGGGCGGGCGCTGCTCGAAGCGGCTCTACGAGCTGCGCGACGGCGATCGCAGCCATCGCTCCTGCCAGGAGAACCTCGCCGAAGCGCTCGCGCCGTTCGGCGTCTCGGGCGACGATATCGTCGACATCTTCAACGTCTTCATGAACGTCGAGCTGCGGGCGGACGGCTCGTTCGCGATCCTGCCGCCGAGCGCGAAAAAGGGCGACTACATCGAGCTGCGCGCGGAAATGGACGTGCTCGCCGCGGTCTCGGCCTGCCCGGCGGACCGCAACGCCACCAACGACGGGCGCGCCAAGCCGCTCGGCATCACCATCTCAGCTTGAAAAGAGCTCTACGACCTGCGCGCGCAGCCAGCGGTTGCCCGGGTCGGCGGCGAAGCGCTCGTGCCAGTGCACCGCGACCTCGGCGGGCGGGATCGGCACCGGCGGCGGCAATGCCCGGAAGTTGCCGCGCCGCTCATACACACGCGCGACGCGAGCCGGCAGCGTAAGCACGAGGTCGGTCCGCTCGAGGACCATCGGCACCACGGTAAAGTGCGGAACGCGCAGCGCGATGCGGCGCGCCACGCCGGCGCGCTCGAGCGCCTCCTCGATCACGCGGTGGCCGCCGCCGCGGTAGGTGACGAGCACGTGCGACGCCTCGAGGAATTTCTTCCGGGTGAGCGTTTTCCCGATCGGGTGGTCGGCGCGCATCAGGCAGCGGTAGGGATCGCGGAACAGCGCCTGCCGCTCGACCGGGGGCCCTAGCGCAGGCAGGAAGCCCACCGCCAGGTCCAGGGCGCCGGCGCCGAGCGCGTCGCCGATGTCCTCGGGGTCGAACGCCACCGCTTCCAGCCGCACACCCGGCGCGAGGCGCTGCACGCGTTCCACGAGCGGCGGCAGGAATTCGACCTGTCCCAGGTCCGACATGTAGAAGCGGAACGCGCGCGTCGCCGTGGCGGGCTCGAAGCCCGGGCCGTGCGCGAGCGCGGACTCGAGCAGCGCGAGCGCCTGGCGCACCGGCTCGGCGACGCTGCGCGCAAGCGGCGTCGCGTCCATGCCCGCCGACGTGCGCACGAAGAGCGGATCGCCGAACAGAGCGCGCAGGCGCGCGAGCGCGTTCGACACCGCGGGCTGCGTGAGGCCGAGGTGCGCGGCCGCCGAGGTCACGCTGCGTTCGCGCAGCACCGCGTCGAACATCCGCAGTAGGTTCAAGTCGATGTCTTGTACATTCATGCATGTGATTCATATCATGCGCGACATTGATTTGACAAATGTTGAGGGCAGCGCCTAACCTGTCCGGTTCCTAGAGGAGGAAGTCATGCGCAAGAGCATCCTGCTGGCGCTGTTGCTGGTCCCCGGCGCCGCCGCGGCGCAGGAAACCACCCTGCGGGTGGTGAGCGCGTTCGCCGAGAACACGCAATACGTGAAGAACCTGATGCCCGCGATCCAGAAGCTGAACGCCGAGGGCAAGGGCTCGCTGCAGCTCAACTTCATCGGCGGCCCGAAGGCGATGCCGCCGTTCGAAGTCGGCAACGCGGTACGCACCGGCGTGGTCGACGTGGCGCTGACCACCGGCGCGTTCTACACCAACATCATGCCCGAAGCCGACGCGCTCAAGCTCACCCAGCTCCCGGCCTCGGAGCTGCGCAAGAACGGCGCCTACGACCTGATCAACAAGATCTGGAACGAGAAAGCCAACATGCAGTATCTCGGCCGGGTCATCGACTACACGCCGTTCCACCTGTACCTCACCAAGAAGATCGACAAGCCCGACCTGAGCGGCCTCAAGATCCGCATCACGCCGGTGTACCGGGAGTTCTTCCAGGCCCTCGGCGCGACCGTGATGCAGACCGCCCCGGGCGAGGTTTACACGGCGCTAGAGCGAGGGGTCGTCGACGGTTACGGCTGGCCGATCAACGGCATCTTCGACTTCAACTGGCACGAAAAGACCAAGTTCCGCGTCGACCCCGGGTTCTACAACGCCGAGGTGTCGCTCATCATGAACCTCGACAAGTGGAAGGCGCTGAACGCCGGGCAGCGCCAGCTCCTGATGAAGCACGTCATCGCGTTGGAGAACGGCAACGACTCGTGGAAGAAGGTGAACGAGGAAGACATCCGCAAGCAGAAGGAGGCCGGCATCCAGGTCATCACCTTCGACCCCGCGACCGCCAAGCAATACCAAGACAAGGCCTATGACGTGGCCTGGACCACCGCGATCAAGGCGAGCCCGACCTACGGCCCGCAGATGAGGCAGCTCTTCAGCAAGTGAGGTTCTACGCCTTCCTGCTGAAGGCGTTCGCCAGCGCCGCCGCGGTCCTGCTGGGCGTCCTGGCGCTGCTCGTCACGCTGGACGTGGTGCTGCGCAACGTCGGCCTCGGCACGGTCGCGTGGGTGAACGAAGTATCGGAGTACAGCCTGCCGGTGGCGACCCTGCTGATCGCGCCCTGGCTGCTTCACCGCAACGAGCACGTGCGGCTTGACGTGGTGCTGGCATCAATTCCGAAGACGCTGGCTCGCGCATTGGAACGTTGCTGCGACGTCGTCGGCATCGCGATCTGCGCGGTATTCATCTGGTACAGCGTGCGACTGATTCTCGATTCCTCACGCCTGGGCTCGATGGTGGTGAAGACGCTCGCCATCCCCGAGTGGTGGCAGTACGCGCTGATGCCGGTGTGCTTCTCCCTTCTCGCCGTGGAGTTCGCGCGGCGGCTGCGTGCATGACATGGTGGCTCGCCGCGCTCGTTCTCTTTGGTGCGCTGACGGTCCTCTTCCTGGTGGGGCTGCCGGCGGCGTTCGCGTTCTTCGGCATCAACATCGCGGGCGCCTGGTTCTACCTGGGCAAGGACGCCGGGCTGGTGCAGCTCATCCGCAACGGCATCGTCTCGATCACCAGCTTCTCGCTCACGCCGATCCCGTTCTTCATCCTGATGGGCGAGGTGCTGTTCCACACCGGCGTGGCGATGAAGGCGATCGACGCGATCGACCGCGTGATCTGGCGCGTGCCCGGACGCCTGTCGGTGGTGGCGGTGGTCGCGGGAACGGTGTTCTCGGCGATCTCGGGCTCCACCATCGCGACCACGGCGCTGCTCGGCAGCCTGCTCCTGCCGCAGATGCTGCGCCGCGGCTATCACCCCAACATGGCGATGGGGCCGATCATGGCGATCGGCGGTGTCGACATGCTGATCCCGCCCTCGGCCCTCACGGTGCTGCTCGGCAGCCTGGCGGGGATCTCGATCTCGCAGCTGCTGATCGCCGGCATCATCCCCGGGGTCGTGCTGTCGCTGATGTTCATCGGCTGGATCGTGCTGCGCGCGACCGCCGACCCGTCGCTCGCGCCCGCCTTCGAGCACGAGGAAGCGCCGCTCTGGGAGCGGATCAAGCCGCTCATCCTGTACGTGCTGCCGCTGGTGCTGATTTTCGTGGTGGTGGTCGCCGCGATGGCCGCGGGCTGGGCCACGCCCACCGAGGCCGCCGCGGTCGGCGCGGTGGCGACGGTCGCCGTGGCGTGGATCTACCGCGCGCTCACCTGGTCCAACCTGATGACCGCGCTGCTCGGCACCGCCGGGATCTCGGGAATCATCCTTTTCATCATCATCGGCGCCACCACGTTCTCGCAGATCCTCACGTTTTCCGGCGCGACCAACGGCATGGTCGAGGCGATCCGGGAGGCGGGCTTCGGCGCCTGGACCGTGCTGATCGCGATGATGCTGGTGCTGCTGTTCCTCGGCTGCTTCATCGACCAGGTGAGCATGATGCTCATCTGCCTGCCGTTCTTCATGCCGCTCGTCGCCCTCTATGGCTTCGACCCGGTGTGGTTCGGGGTGCTGTTCCTGATCTGCATGCAGCTCGGGCTGCTCACGCCGCCCTTCGGCATGCTGCTCTTCACCATGAAGAGCGTGGCGCCGAAGGAGATCGAGATGCGCCAGGTGTGGCACGCGGTCACGCCGTACGTGGTGATGGGACTGTTCGCGCTGGTCGCGGTGATGCTGTTCCCCCCGCTCGCCACCTGGCTGCCGAAACTGCTCTTTAAGTAACTTATGGAACGCTCATTCAAGGCAGAAGTCGAGAAGCTCAAGCTAGGCGACGGCGAGACCTTCCACGGCGAAGGCATCCTCGCGGTCACCAAGGCGCTGCTGCAATCGGGCGTGTCCTACGTCGGCGGCTATCAGGGCGCGCCGGTGTCGCACGTGATGGACGTGCTGAACGACGCGCGCGAGATCCTCGACGAGCTCGGCGTGCACGTCGAGGCGAACGCCAACGAGGCCGGCGCGGCGGCGATGCTTGGCGCCTCGATCAACTACCCGATGCGCGGCGCGGTGGCTTTCAAGTCCACCGTCGGCACCAACGTGGCTTCGGACGCGCTCTCCAACCTGGCCTCGGCCGGCGTAAAGGGCGGCACGCTGCTCGTCCTCGGCGAGGACTACGGCGAGGGCGCCTCGATCATCCAGGAGCGCACGCACGCCTTTGCGATGAAGTCGCAGATCTGGCTGATGGATCCGCGCCCCAACCTGCCCAAGATCGTCGAGATGGTCGAGCAGGGCTTCGAGCTGTCGGAAGCCTCGAGCACGCCGGTCATGCTCGAGCTTCGCATCCGCGCCTGCCACGTGCAGGGCAGCTTTACCACCCGGAAGAACCAGGCGCCGCGCCTCTCCAAGAAGCACCTGATCGAGAACCCGGACTTCGACTACGACCGCATCTGCCTGCCGCCGGCGACCTACCTGCAGGAGAAGCAGAAGGTCGAGGTGCGCTGGCCGGCCGCGGTTTCTTTCATCAAAGAGAAGCGCCTGAACGAGCTCTTCCCGGGCGAGATGACCGACACCGGCATCGTCTGCCTCGGCGGGCTGTACAACGCGGTGATCCGCGCGCTGCAGACGCTCGGCCTCGCGGATGCGTTCGGCAACACCCGGGTGCCGATCTACTGCCTGAACGTCACGTATCCGCTGGTGCCGGACGAAGTGGTCGACTTCTGCAAGAGCAAGAAGCAGGTCCTGATCGTCGAAGAAGGCCAGCCCGCCTACATCGAGGACGCGATCCTCGCCATCCTGCGGCGCGCCGAGGTTCACGAGGTCAAAGTACGCGGCAAGGACGTGCTGCCGCTCGCGGGCGAATACACCGGGGAAGTGGTTCTCACCGGCGTCGCCCGCTTCCTCAATCGTGAGAGCGCGATCGCCCCGCTCAAGGAGCTCAAGCAGAAGGCTTCAAGCCTGCTCTCCGGCCTGCCGCAGCGCCCGCCCGGGTTCTGCGTCGGCTGCCCGGAGCGGCCGGTGTTCTCGGCGATGAAGGTGCTCGAGAAGGAAAGCGGCAAGTTCCACCTCTCGGCCGACATCGGCTGCCACCTCTTCTCCACCCTGCCGCCGTTCAACATCGGCAATACGGTGCTCGGCTACGGCCTGGGGCTCGCATCCAATTCCGCGGTGCACCCGGCGATGGCCAGGCGCACCGTGACGATGATGGGCGACGGCGGCTTCTGGCACAACGGGCTCACCAGCGGGATCGCCAACACCGTGTTCAACAAGAACGACGGCATCCTGGTGATCATGAAGAACGGCTACAGCTCCGCCACCGGGACGCAAGAGCTGCCGTCTTCGCCGCAGCACAGCGAGCACAAGGCGCCCGACATGAGCATCGAGCGCGCGCTCGAAGGCATCGGCGTCGACTGGATCCGCACCGTCGACAACTACCGCGTCGGCGAAGTGGCGAAAACGCTGAAGGAAGCGATGACCACCGATCACAAGGGCCTGAAAGTGATCGTGGCCGAGGGCGAGTGCCAGCTCGAGCGCCAGCGCAAGCTTCGGCCTGCCGTTTCAAAAAAACTCTCTTCTGGTGAACGCGTGGTGCGCGTGAAGTACGGCGTCGACGAGGACACCTGCACCGGCGACCACTCGTGCATCCGGCTGTCGGGCTGCCCGACGCTCACCATCAAGGACAACCCCGATCCGCTGCGCCGCGACCCGGTCGCCACGGTGATCGACGGCTGCGTGGGCTGCGGCCTGTGCGGCGAGAACGCGCACGCCGCGGTGCTGTGCCCGTCCTTCTACCGCGCCGAAGTCATTCAGAACCCCAACTGGTGGGACAGGCTGTGGAACGGCAGTTCACGAAGGAAATAGAGTCGCTGCGCCTCGGCGACGGCGAGACCTTCCACGGCGAAGGCATCCTCGCGGTCACCAAGGCGCTGCTCCAGTCGGGCGTGTCCTATGTCGGCGGCTACCAGGGCGCGCCGGTGTCGCACCTGCTCGACGTAATGGTGCAGGCGAAGGACTACCTCGACGAGCTCGGCGTGCATGTCGAGGCCTGCACCAGCGAGGCCTCGGCAGCGGCGATGCTCGGCGCCTCGATCAACTACCCGGCGCGCGGCGCGGTCACCTGGAAGTCGATCGTCGGCACCAACGTCGCGGCCGACGCGCTCTCCTACCTCGCGAGCGCCGGGGTGATGGGCGGCACGCTTATCGTGCTGGGCGAGGACTACGGCGAGGGCGGCGTCGTGGCCCAGGAGCGCAGCCACGCGTTTGCGCTCAAGTCGCTCATGTGGCTGCTCGACCCGCGACCGAATCTCGCCACCATCGCCGAGATGGTGGAACGCGGCTTCGAGCTCTCCGAGGCTTCGAGTACCCCGGTCATGATGGAGCTGCGCATTCGGGCATGTCATGTCCGCGGCTCGTTCACCACCAAGCGGAACCTCGCACCCGCCGTGTCGACGAGAAACCGCCTGGACGGCCCTCCCAAGGAATTCATCTACGATCGGCTGGCGCACCCGCCGGCGACCTTCCGGCAGGAGAAGCTCAAGTCGGAGGTGCGGCTGCCGGCGGCGCGCAAGTTCATCCTGGAGAACCGGCTGAACGAGGTTTTCGCCGGGAGCGAAAACGTCGGCATCCTCGTCCAGGGCGGGCTGTACAACGGCCTGATGCGCGCGCTGCGCACGCTGGGACTCGCCGATCCGTTCGGCGCGAGCCGCATTCCGATCCTGGCCCTGAACGTCGTCTATCCGCTCGTACCCGAGGAGATCGTCGGGTTCGCCAGGGACAAGAAGGCGATCCTCGTCCTGGAGGAGGGCCAGCCGGAATTCATCGAGCAGGAAGTCGCGACGTTCCTGCGCCGCGCCGACGTGCCAACCCGGCTGCATGGCAAGGACTGCATGCACATGGCAGGCGAGTACAGCGTCGAGGCGCTGGTGCGCGGCCTCGCGCGCTTTCTCGCCCCGCATGCTCCCCACCTCGACACTTCGGGGGGCGAGAGCTGGCTGAGTGAGCTCAAAGACGCGAAAGAGAAGGCCGCATCGCTGCTCGGCGCGTTGCCTCAGCGTCCGCCCACGTTCTGCGTCGGCTGCCCGGAGCGCCCGGTGTTCTCGGCGATGAAGCTCGTGGCGCAGGACATCGGCCGGCCGCACGTGTCGATGGACGTCGGCTGCCACGCGTTCGCGAGCTTCGAGCCGTTCTCGCAGGGCAACACACTCCTTGGCTACGGCATGAGCCTCGCCGCGGCCGCCGGCGTGAACCCGATGTCGTCCAGGCGCGCGGTCGCGGTGATGGGCGACGGCGGGTTCTGGCACAACGGCCTGCTCTCGGGCGTCGCCTCCAACCTGCTCAACAAGGGCGACGGCGTGCTGGTGATCATGAAGAACGGCTATGCCTCGGCCACCGGCACGCAGGAGCTGATCTCCTCGCCGCCGGAAGATGCGCGCATGGTGGCGGTCGGCGCGAGCGCCGCGGGCGCCGATCGCACCATCGAGAACACGCTCAAGGGCCTTGGGGTGAACTGGCTTCGCACCGTGAACAATTACGACGTTGGCGCCATGGCCAGGACCTACCGTGAGGCGATGACCACGCCGCAGAAGGGGCTCAAGGTGATCGTCGCCGAGGGCGAATGCCAGCTGGAACGGCAACGCCGGCTGAAGCCCCAGGTCGCCGACAAGCTGAAGAAGGGCGAGCGTCATGTGCGCGTGAAATACGGTGTCGATGAGGACACCTGCACCGGCGACCACTCGTGCATCCGGCTCTCCGGCTGCCCGACGCTCACCGTGAAGGACAACCCCGATCCGCTGCGCCGCGACCCGGTCGCCACGGTGATCGACGGCTGCGTGGGCTGCGGGCTGTGCGGCGAGAACGCGCACGCCGCGGTGCTGTGCCCGTCCTTCTATCGCGCCGAAGTGGTCCAGAACCCGAGCCTTTTCGACAAGCTGCTCCACAAGGTCCTATGAAACTTCCCGAACGGCCGATCACCATTCTCATCGCGGCGCTCGGCGGCGAAGGCGGCGGCGTGATGGCCGACTGGCTGATGGAGGCCGCGACGCAAACCGGCTACCCGGCGCAGGCGACGTCGATTCCCGGCGTCGCGCAGCGCACCGGCGCGACCACCTATTACCTCGAGATCTTCCCGTTTTACAGGAACGACTTGAAGGGAAAGGAACCCGTGCTTTCGCTCACGCCGAGCCCGGGCAACGTCGATGTGATGGTCGCCTCCGAGCTGGTCGAAGCCGGGCGCGCGATGCTGAACGGCTTCGTGAGCCCGGAGCGCACCACGCTCGTCGCCTCGACGCATCGAATCTACGCCACGGTCGAGAAGATGCAGATGGCCGACGGGCGCTTCGAGTCGGAGCGCGTGCACGAGGCGGCCAGGCAGCTCGCGAAGCGCGCGGTGCTGTTCGACATGCGCAAGCTCGCGCAGGAGAGCGGCACGGTGATCAACGCGGTGCTGTTCGGCGCCATGGCGGGCAGCGGCGTGCTGCCCCTTGCGCGCGAGGCGTGCGAGCAGGCGATCCGGCGCGGCGGCCGCGGCGCCGAGGCGAGCCTGCGCGGCTTCGCCGCCGGCTACGAGATCGCCGCGCGCGAGCGCCCGGCACCCGCCGAGCCGGCGCCGCCGCAGCGAGCGACGGAATTGCAGGAAATTCTCCGGCTGGGGGCGGAAAGACTGCTCGACTACCAGGGCGAAAAATACGCGCGCCTCTATCAGGAGCGCGTGCAGCCCTTCCTGGGAGGCGACGACAAGCTTGCCGCCGAAGTGGCGCGCCAGCTCGCGCTCTGGATGGCCTACGAGGACATCATCCGCGTCGCCGACCTCAAGACGCGCGCGTCGCGGTTCGAAAGGGTGAGACGGGAAGTCGGGGCGAAGGCCGGCGAGCCGGTGGTGGTGATCGACTACCTTAAGCCCGGCGTTGAGGAGTTCGCCTCGGTTCTCCCGCGTGCCTTGGGCAGGCGCCTGGTGTCGTGGGCCGAGAAGCGCGGCAAGCTCGACGCGTACAACGTCGGCCTGCACATCAGGACCTCGGGCATTTTCGGCTACCTCCTGGTGCGCAGCCTCGCCTGGCTGCGGCCGTGGCGGCCGATGAGCTACCGCTACCAGGAGGAACAGCAGCTGATCGAGCGCTGGCTCGGCCTGGTGGCCGAGACCGCGCGCCGGGACGCGGCGCTCGCGCGTGAGATCGCCGAGTGCGCGCGCCTGATCAAGGGCTACGGCGAGACGCACCGCCGCGGAAAGGGGAACTTTCTCGCCATCCTCGACGCGCTGGTGGAAAACCCGGCGACCGCCGATGCCCGCGAGCAGGCGGCGGCGATCCGCAAGGCGCGCGAGGCGGCGCTTGCCGATCCCGAAGGCCAGGCGCTCGGCAAAACGCTCGGCAAGCCCGTGGTGTGGATGAAGCCCGTAAAATCTGCGGTTTCCGGAAAGACGACCCATGGCTAGCGTTCCCAAACCAAACCTCAGCGCCGAGCGCCAGGTGCTCTACGGCCGCATGGACAAGCACAACCTCGCGCCCCTCTGGGAGGTGCTGCACAGCCTGATCCCGAACGAGCCGGTGACGCCCTGCAAGCCGGCGCTCTGGCAGTACCGCGACGCGCGCCCGTATCTCATGGAAGCGGGCAAGCTGATCACGGCGAAGGAAGCGGTGCGGCGCGTGCTGATCCTCGAGAACCCGGGAATGCGCGGCGAATCGTGCATCACGCAGAGCCTGTACGCGGGGCTGCAGCTCATCCTGCCGGGCGAGATCGCGCCGAGCCACCGCCATTCGCAGTCGGCGCTGCGCTTCATCGTCGAAGGATCCGGCGCCTATACCGCCGTCGACGGCGAACGCACCACCATGCGGCCGGGCGATTTCATCATCACGCCGTCGTGGACCTGGCACGACCACGGCAACCCGGGAAGCGACCCCGTGGTGTGGATGGACGGCCTCGACATCCGCATCGTGCAAACCTTCGCCGCCCAGTTCCACGAGGTCTATCCCGAGGAGGTGCAGCCGGTCTCGCGCAGCGAGGGCGCCTCGGTGGCACGCTTCGGTCAGGGGCTCGTGCCGCTCGGGGCCGATGCGCCCTTCGGCAAGACCTCGCCGATCTTCAACTATCCGTACGAGCGCAGCCGTGAGTCGCTCGGCAAGATGGCGCGCGACGAGGACCCGGACCCCTGCCACGGCTGGAAGATGGAATTCATCAACCCGCTCTCCGGCGGGCACGCCATGCCGACGATCGCGGCGTTCATCCAGCTGCTGCCCAAGGGCTACCGCACGCAGCCGTACCGCTGCACCGATGGCACGGTGTTCTCGGTGGTCGAAGGCAGCGGCACCGCGACCATCGGCGCCGAGCGCTTCGATTTCGAGCCGCGCGACACGTTCGTGGTCCCGTCGTGGCATCCGCTCCAGCTCGAGGCGAAGGCCGAGACGGTCCTGTTTTCCTTCTCCGACCGCCCGGGCCAGGAAGCGATGGGGTTGTGGAAGGAAAAGCGGGGATGAACGCGCCCGAGAAGCTTTCGCTCAGCCAGCTCTACAACAACCGCGAGCTGGTGCCCGAGCACCCGCAGTTCCTCGCGCGCTGGGCCGAGGCTTCGGCGCGCGCGCGCAGCACCATGACCTGCTATCTCGACCGGCCCTACGGCGAGCAGCCGGGCGAGACCATCGACATCTTCCCCGCGCGCAAGGGCGACGGCAGCTGCATGATGTTCATTCACGGCGGCTACTGGCGCGCGCTCGACAAGAAGGACTTCTCCTTCCTCGCGCCGGCCTGGGTCGACGCCGGCGTGTCGCTCGCGGTGGTCAACTACGACCTGTGCCCGCGCGTGACGATGGACCAGATCGTGCGCCAGATGCTGCGCGCGAGCCGTTGGCTGTGGCTCCACGCCGAGGAATACGGCATGGACCAGGACCGGCTCTACGTCGGCGGGCATTCCGCGGGCGGGCACCTGACCGCGATGCTGATGTGCGCGCTGTGGCCGGTGTTCGACCGCGCGCTGCCTAAGGATCTGTGGAAGGGCGGGCTCGCGATCAGCGGGGTCTACGACCTGCGGCCGCTCACCGACGTGGAATGGCTGAACGGCGACCTGCGCCTCGACGCGGAGAGCGCGCTCAAGCTCTCGCCCGCGTTCATGCCGCCCGCCACGCGCGCGCCGGTCATGACCTGCGTGGGCGGCGACGAATCGAGCGAGTTCCTGCGGCAGAACGCGCTGCTCGGCAGCCGCTGGCGCGCGGCATTCGCCGGCGACATCGGCATGCCCGGCAAGCACCACTTCTCGGTAGTCGACGGCCTCGCCGACCAGAAAAGCGCGCTGTTCGCGGGCGCGCGCCGGCTGATGAAGCTCGACCGATGAGCGACTACCTCAGGGCCGGGCGCTACGTCGACAGCGCCCATCCGGCCATTGTTGCATTCTCAAGGGAACATTCGAACGGCCGGTCGGAGCGCGAGCGTGCCGTCGCGCTCTACTACGCGGTGCGCGACAAGGTCCGGTACAACCCGTTCCTCGACTTCACCAAGACCGACGTGTTCCGCGCCTCGGCGGTGCTCGAGGCCGGCCAGGGATTCTGCATCGGCAAGGCGGCGCTGCTCGCCGCCTGCGCGCGCGTGGCGGGCATCGAGGCGCGCGTCGGCTTCGCCGATGTGAAGAACCACCTCACCACGCCGCGCCTCGCCGAGACCATGGGCAGCGATCTCTTCGTCTACCACGGCTATACCGAGCTGCGCATGGACGGCAAGTGGGTGAAGGCAACGCCGGCGTTCAATCTCGCGCTGTGCAAGCGCTTTCGCGTGAAGCCGCTCGAGTTCGACGGGCGCGAGGACTCGATCTTTCATCCCTTCGACGAGGACGACCGCCGCCACATGGAGTACCTGCGCGACCGCGGGGTGTACGCCGACGTGCCGGTCGAAGAGATCCAGCGCGCATTCCGCGACGCGTATCCGAAGTTCTACCGCCTCGGTGCCGACGCCGCGAAGGAAACCTTCGGCTGAGGCCGCTGCTCGAGGAAAGTTTCCGCGCCGCGGTCGCGGCCGCGGACCCGCTGCAGATCCTCGGCGCGCATCTGCCGCCGCCGCCCAGGGGCCGAACCTTCGTCGCCGCCGCCGGCAAGGCTGCCGCGTCGATGGCCCTGGCGGTGGAGCAGACCTGGTCCGCGCCGGTGGAAGGCATCGCAGTCACGCGCTACAAGCACGGGCTGCCGACGCAGCGCATTCGCGTGGTCGAGGCCGGGCATCCGGTACCGGACGAGGCCGGCGAGCGCGCCGCGCTGCAGATTCTGCAGAAAACGAAGGAGCTCGGCCCGGACGATCTGCTGCTCGTCTTGCTGTCCGGCGGCGGCTCGAGCCTGCTGTCGCTGCCGGCGGCCGGCATCACCATGGGCCAGCTGAAGGCGCTGACGAGCGAGCTGCTGCGCAGCGGCGCCGACATCCGCGAAATGAACACAGTGCGCAAGCACCTGTCGGCAATCGCCGGCGGGCGGCTCGCGGCCGCCTCGCGCGCGCCGGTCGTGGCGCTCATCATCTCGGACGTGGTGGGCGACGACCCCACGCATATCGCCTCAGGACCCTGCGCGAGCGATCCGACCACGATCGACGATGCCAGGGCAGTGCTCGCGAAATACCGCATCGATTTCCGCGGCCCGTTCTCCGAGAGCCCCAAGACCAGCCAGGCCGAGAACCGGGTCATCGCCACCGCGCGCCGCTCGCTGGAGGCGGCAGCCGAAGTCTTCCAGCGGCGAAATATCAGGCCGGTCATGCTCGGCGACACGATTACCGGCGAAGCGCGCGAGGTCGGGCGCGACATGGCGCAGCTTGCGAAGCGCACCGAGGGACCCGCGGCACTGATCTCGGGCGGTGAATGCACGGTGACGATTCGCGGCGCAGGCGGCCGCGGCGGTCGCTGCACGGAGTTTCTGCTATCGCTCGGAATCGAAACCGGTGGCGCGTGGGCCATTGCGGCCGACACCGACGGCATCGACGGGACGGAGGACAACGCGGGCGCCGTCCTCACCCCCGACAGCCTCGACCGGGGCCCCGATGCAAAGGCCCACCTCGCGCGGCACGACAGCTACGGGTATTTCAGCGCGCTCGGCGACCTGGTGATGACCGGCCCGACCCGCACCAACGTCAACGACTACCGCGCGATCCTGATTCCGTAGCTAGTAGCTGAACTCCGGCCGCACGTAGCACTTGAACTCGACCACGTTGCCGGAGGGATCGACCAGCATCAGGGTCTGGTGCTCATGGTCGGTATTCACGAAGCGCGCCGCCGGGCGCACCAGGAACTTCACGCCGATCTTTTCCAGATGCTGCTTCATCCGGGAAAAATCTTCCATGCGCAGAAACGTGAGGCCGTGGTGCCGCGGGTAGGCGCGCGGGTTGGACTCGATCGCGCGCCGCTCCAGGTGGCAGACCAGTTGCAGCACCCCGCCGAAGCTGAAGGTGACGCGGTCCTTCAGGCGGCGCACCGGCTGCGCGCCGAGGACCTCGGCGTACCAGCGTGCCGCCTCGTCGAGGTCGCGGCAAGGCACCGCGACATGCGCGATATAGCGACCGGCGCTCACCGCCGTATTGTCGAGCAGCTGCTCGACGAGCTCGATTTCCGCTGTTTCCATACCCCCTCCCCCTGCCCCCCGGGCCTAGGCTTTCGCGATCAGCTGCTCGATCTCCGCGTTTAGCGCGCTCTGCACGCGGTTGTGCTCGGTTTCGATCTTCGCCAGGACCCTGCGCGCGCCTTCGGTGTCGGCGCGGCGCGAGCAGGCCTCGATGTCCTCGCAATAGCCGCTCAGGACCTTGGCGCCAACGTTGCCGCTGCTCGACTTGAGCGAGTGCGCCGCGCGCGCGATCTCCGGCGCGTCGGCCGCGACCACCGCCTGCTTCAGCTTCTGCACCAGCTTGGGCGACTCGGCGAGGTAGAGGTTGATCACCCTGCAGAGCAGCTCCGGCTTGCCGTTCGTCAGCACCTTGGCGAGCTGCTCGAGCACCGGCCGTTCGATGGCTTCGCCCGGCTTGCCGCCCGCGCGCGGCGCAGGCGCCGCCTCGTGCGCGGACACGGACGCGGCCTTCGGCATCCAGCGATCCAACATGTCCTGCAGCGTCTGCATGCTGAACGGCTTGCTCAAATGGTCGTCCATGCCGGCGTTCAGGCATTCCTCGCGATCCTGCGCCATCGCGTTCGCGGTGAGCGCGATGATCGGCATGCGCCTGCCGGTCGAGGCGCGCTCGCGGCCGCGGATCTCGCGCGTCGCCTCGAACCCGTCCATCTCCGGCATGTGGCAATCCATCAGGATCAGGTCGAACGTGCCCTGCTCGTGGGCATCGAGCGCTTCGCGGCCGTTGCTCACCACGGTCACGTTGTAGCCCTGGATCTGCAGGATGCCGAGCGCGACCTGCTGGTTGATGAGGTTGTCCTCCACCAGCAGGATGTTGCCGCGCAGGCCGGGCGGCGCGGTATTCACAGGCTCCGACGGCGCCGGCGCAGTCACCGTCTCCTGCGGCTGACCGGCCATGACGTTGACCAGGCACTCGTACAGCACGGTCTGGCGCACCGGCTTCGCGAGGCAGGCGTCGTAGCCGGCGTCGCGCGCGTTGCGGATGTCGACCTGGCGGCGCGTGAGCATGACCAGGCGCACCTTCGAGATGTCGGCGCGCGCCCGGATGGTGCGCGCAAGCTCAAGCGAGTCCATGCCGGGCAGCCCGAGGTCGATGATCGCGAGGTCGTAGGGCGCGCCGCGCGCCGCCGCCTGCGCGAGCTGCTCGATCGCCTGCTGCGGCGTGGAGGCGACGCGGTTCGTCATGCCCCAGTTGCTCATCTGCGACTGCAGGATGCCGCGGTTGATCGCGGTGGATTCGACGATCAGCGCGCGCACCCCGGTGAGCATGCCCATCGGCGCGGCGCGCACGTCGTCCTGCTTCTCGAAGCTCGCGGTGAACCAGAACGTGGAGCCGGCGCCGAGCGCCGACTCGACGTGGATCGCGCCGCCCATCATTTCCACCAGCTGCTTGCTGATCGCGAGGCCGAGGCCCGAGCCGCCGTGCTTGCGCGTGGTGGAGCCGTCGGCCTGGGAGAACTCGTCGAAGATGCGCGACTGCGCGTCCGGGCTGATGCCCACGCCGGTATCGGTCACGTCGAAGCGCATGGTGACCTTCTTCGCGCTTTCCTCGAAGCTCGCGACGCGGATCACGACCGAGCCCTGCTCGGTGAACTTGATCGCGTTGCCCACCAGGTTGGTCAGGATCTGCCCCAGGCGCAGCGGGTCGCCGCGCACGTTGGTGACCAGGTCCGCCGGAAGGCTGCACGCGAGCTCGAGCCCCTTGGCGTGCGCGCGCTCGGCCAGCAGGTCGACCACGTCCTCGATCGTGCGCCGCAGGTCCATGTCCACGTTCTCGAGCTCGAGCTTGCCGGCCTCGATCTTCGAGAAGTCGAGCAGGTCGTTGATGATGCCGAGCAGGTTTTGTCCGGAGCGCTGCACGGTCTCGGCGTACTTGCGCTGGGTGCTGGTCAGGCCGGTTTCGAGCAGCAGCTCGGTCATGCCGAGGACGCCGTTCATCGGCGTGCGGATCTCGTGGCTCATGCGGGCGAGGAACGAGCTCTTCGCGTGGCTCGCCGCCTCCGCCGCCTCGCGCGCGAGGCGCAGCGCTTCCTCGCTGCGCTTGTGCTGGGTCACGTCGCGCGCCACCGCGATGCTGCCGATGCACTGGTTGGTGTCGTCGAGCAGCGGAGCGACCGCGACCTGGATGTCGATCGCGGTGCGCGAGCGCGTCATGGCCTTGGCGTCATAGGAGAACTTCTCGCCCGCGAGCAGGCGCTGGCGGCGTGCCTGCTCCTCTTCCGGGGTCGACTCGCCGACGTTGAGTGCGCGCCCGATGGCCTCGGCCGGCGGATAACCGAACATCGCGGCCGCGCCGGAGTTCCAGCTGGTAATCACGCCGGCCAGGTCCTTGGTCCAGATCGCCTCGCTCGACTGCTCGACGATGGTCGCGAGCAGCTTGTTCTTTGCCTCGGACTTGCCGAGAGAGGCGATCAGGCTCTCGATGTTGTTCGCCATGTTGTTGAACGCGTCGGCCGCCGAGCTCACCTCGGGCGAGCCTTCGGGCTCGATCCGCACCGCGTAGTCGCCCTGGCTGAAGCGGTTCGCGCCTTCGGCCAGCATGCGCAGCGTGCCGAGGTTGCCGCGGAAGATGAGCCAGATGAACTGCAGCATGAGGAACAGCGTCACCGCTACGATCTGCAGCTGCTTGACGAACTGCTGCCAGAGGCGGTTGTAGGCCTTGGTGGTGGTCATGGCGGCGTGCAGCGTGCCGTAGCCCACGCCGCCGGCCGTGACTTCGATGCTTTCCTCCGCGCGGTCGATGGCGGCCACGCTGGTGAACCAGCCCGGTGCTTCCAGCGTATCGGGCTTGTCGCGCGCCACCAGCTTCTTGCCGTCCTTGTCGGTCCACTGGAAGCTCTCGACTTCACCCTTCTTCACCTGGTTGTTGAGCAGCTGCCCGATCACCGCGTACTCGCCGACCAGCGCCTGGTCGGCGATCAGGGGTGCCATGAAGGTGAGCGACTCGTTCAACTCGCGCTTGAGGCGCGCGGAATGCTCGGCCGCGCCTTCCGCCACGAGCAGCGCGGTTTGCACCCCGCCGCCGGTGACGATCGCGATGCCCACCGCGAGCATGAGGCGCGATACCAGACCCCAGTTCTTCCAGAACCGAATACCGCGCGCATTGCTCATCGTCACTTCCCCTTCCCGCCGTATCCGGCGCCGCTACTTCACTTGCGTGCTTCTGTAGAACTTGCGGTAGTTGTCGTAGTCGCGGTCTTCCGCGGCGACGAAGCCCAGCTCGCCGGTGCTCTTCAGCAGGTCGGCGCCGGCCTCGAGCACGCGGCGCCCGTCCGCGTCGTTGACCATGCCGATGAGCGCGGCCCGCACCGCCGCCACCTTGTCGGCGGGGACCTTCTTGTACGCCATGATGCACAGGTCCTGGTAGATCTCGGAGGTCCACAGCGCGCGGTAAGCGAACGATTCGCGGCGCGCGTAGCGCGCCATCACCGAGCTGTTCACCCCCGCGGCGGCGATCTTGTTCACCCTGAGCTGCGCGGAAGACGCTTCCTGGTTGCCGGTGAACACGACGTTCACCTTCACCTTGGCGCGGAGCAGCGCGTCGTACGGCAGCCAGTAGCCGGTGAAGCCGTCCGGCGTCACGAAGCCCACGTCCTTGCCGTTCAGGTCCTGCAGCGTCTGCACCGGCGAGTCCTCCGGCACCACAATCTGGGAGCGGATGCCGGGACCAGCCGGCCGCGCAATCACCTTGTAGCCGACGCGATCGCGCTCCGGAGTGAAGAAGTGGTTCGTGTACTGGAAGTCGTAGCCGCCCTTTTCGGCGATCGTGTTGCCTTCTTGCGCGGTCTTTGCGAGCTTGAGCTCGAGCGGCACTCCGCTCTTCTTGCCGACGTAGGTCAGGATCGGGTTCCAGTACTGCGCGGTCAGCGCGACGCTGCGCTGGTTCAGGACGTAGAACGTATACGGCTTCTCTTGCGCGGCTGCCTGCGGCGCATACATCGCAGTGGCCGCGAGCAGGGTCAGCGCGAAGCTCTTGACGGCTTTGCCAGTCATGGCGATTTCCTCCGACTGTTGTTCGAACGACAATTCATGCGGCCACCTTCAGAAACAGCATCGCGCCGCTCAGCACGAGCAGCGCGCCCACGACCCGCAGCATGCCTTCGCTGGTCATGTCCAGATGCACCTTGTTGCCGGTATAGAGGCCCACCGCCATCGGGAACAGCCCGAGCGCGTAGGCGATCTGCAGCTTGGCGTCGAACAGCAGCCCGGCGAACAGGAACAGGCCCAGCCGGAAGCCGCCGTCGATGGCGATGAGCCAGGAGAACGTGGCACGCACCGCGCCTTTATCCAGCAAGCGGCGCGTGAGGTACATGATGTACGGCGGCGAGCCCGCGCCGAACAGCGCGCCGGTCGCGCCCCCCGCGAGTCCGGCCGGCACCGCCCACGCGCGCGATACCGCGCCGACGGGCTGCAGGCCGAAAATGTTACGGAAGCCGAAGAACATCGTGAACGCGCCCAGCGTGAGGAGCACCGGTACCGTGGGCAGCGTCACCAGCGCGTAGGCGCCGAGGCAAGCGCCGAGCATGCCGAACGGCAGCAAGATCTTGATCTCTCCCCACTTGGCCTTTTTCGTGTTGGTGCCGCCGAGCACGAGCGACGCGGTGAAGTCGAGCGCCAGCACCAGTGGAACCGCGAACTGCAGCGGCTGCGAGAGTGCGAGCAGCGGCACGGAGATGAGCGCGGAACCGAATCCGGTGATCCCGCGGATGAAGTACGCGCTCATCAATATGCACAGCACCAGCACCATGTCAGCCAAGGGGGGGTCCTTGATCAGTAGGTCGTTAGTATTGCCTCCCGGCGCAGCGGCAATCGTCCTGTTGACCAGGTTTTGCTCGAGTTTACGTTGTTTTGCAAGTGCGCGCGATATGTGCCTGAGTAATATCACAAATTCTCAGGGCGGCACGAGCAAAAAGACGCACTTCTCAGGCGTCTTTGAGAGCTTGGATCGACTCCGTGATGAGGGCGCCGGCACCGTCGAACTTGCGCTTCGCCCCGGCGTAATCGCCTGCCTTGGCGCTCGCCTCGATCTCGGCGAACAGGTTGCCGAGCGCCTGGGCGCCGAGCTGCCGGCAGGTCCCCTTGAGGGTGTGGGCTACTCGCACCGCGCCCGCGTTGTCCCCGCGCGCGACGCAGCCTGAGAACGCGGTGGCGAAGCCTGCGAGATGGCCCTCGAGCTTGAGCACGAACCCGGAAAGCACGTCGTTCTTACCGGTGGCGCGCTCGATGCGGCGGATTTCCTCGATGAGCGAGCGGTCGAGCAGCGCGCTGGCAGGTCCCTGGTCCGGCATTGGCTCCCTACACCCTTTGGTTTTCCCGCATTATGCCGGGGCGGCGCTCAACGCGTAGTCTTCGTCAGCCCGGCATCGATCACCAGGACGTGGCCGGTGACCCAGCGGGCCTCGTCGCTCGCGAGATACACCGCGCCCCATCCCACGTCCCAGCCGGTGCCCTCCGTGGCGAGTGGGGCGGCGCGCTTGCGCCGCTCGCGCGCCTCGGCGCCGAGGCGCTCGACCATCGGCGTCCATACCTGTCCCGGCGCGATCGCGTTGACGCGGATGCGTTTCGGGCCGAGCTGGACCGCGACGCTGGTGACAAAGCCGATCACGCCGGCCTTGGCCGCGGCGTAGGCGGTGCGCCCATGGCCGACTATGGCCGCGATCGAGGACACGCAGGTAATCGCTCCAGCGCCGCGCCGCTCCATCGACGGCACCGCAGCCTGGGTGGCGAGCAGCATCGACTTCAGGTCGATCGCCATCACGCGGTCCCATTCCTGCTCGGTGGTCTCCATCAAGTCGAGCCGCGACTCGACCCCGACGTTGTTGTGCAGGATGTCGAGCCCACCCCAGCGCCGCTCCGCTTCCTCGACCATGGCGCGGCAATCGGCGACGCGCGTGACGTCCGCTGCGAACGCGCTTGCCGTTCCACCCTCCTGCTCGATCGCTTTGCAAGTCTCCTCTGCGCGCGCAATTTCGGCGTCGACGCAAAGCACCTTCGCGCCCTCCCGCGCGAAGAGAATCGATGTCGCCTTCCCGTTGCCGACGCCGGGCCCGCGCGAGCCGGCGCCGGTGACGATCGCCACCCTGTCTTTCAGACGTCCCGCCATAGGTCCTCCTGTGGATGCACTGCGTGCTCGCGCGTTGCGCCCGGCGCGAGCAGGTGCACGACCTTGTGGCCGCGCGTCGCGAGCCAGTCGGCGATATGCGAGCGATGGCAATCGTCGGGGTTGCTCTCTGCGCAAAGGATGCAGATCCGCCCCGGCCGCGTGGCCAGCGCGGCGGCGGCGGCACGGAACGGCTCGCCTTTCATGTGCTCGGGATAGGGCACGCTCCGATAGCCGCCGAGCGCCTTGCCCTGCCAGTCGTAGGCGATCGCGGCCTGCGCCAGCGCCGCTTGCAGATTCTGTCGGGAAAACTGGGGGTGCCGCTTCGAGGAGGGGAAGGCGCGCACGTCGACCAGTGTGGCGATGCCGGCTTCCCTGAGGAGCGAAACCAGCGCCTCGCTGCTGCGCGCGCCGTGGCCTACGGTGTAGATCGTCGCCATGCGACCGCGCTTCCGGCCTTGAGGCCGGGGAAGAGGACGATCAGGCCGCTTTGGCCTGCTTCTTCTCGTCGCTCTTCTTCTCCGCCTTCTTCTCCGCTTTCTTGTCGCCTTTCTTCTCGGGCTTCTTCTTGTCGTCGCCCTGCGGCTCGGCGGATCCCTCGGCGGCTTGCTCGGTGAGCATCACCACCGCCATCGGAGCGTTGTCGCCGTTGCGGAACCCCATCTTGAGAATGCGCAGGTAGCCGCCGTTCCGCTTGGCGAAGCGCGGCCCGAGGTCGTCGAACAGCTTCTCGACGATCGAGCGGTCGCGCAGGCGGTCGAAAGCGAGCCGGCGGTTGGCGAGCGACGCCTTCTTGCCCAGCGTGATCATGGGCTCGACCACGCGGCGCAGCTCCTTCGCCTTGGGCAGCGTGGTGCGGATCTCCTCGTGGCGCAGCAGCGATACCGTCATGTTGCGCAGCATCGCGAGCCGGTGACTCGTCGTGCGGTTGAGCTTCCTGAGTCCGTGTCCGTGGCGCATCTAGGACCTATGTTCGAGCCCGGCCGGGGGCCAGTTTTCGAGCTTCATGCCGAGCGTCAGGCCGCGCGAGGCGAGGACTTCCTTGATCTCGTTGAGCGACTTGCGGCCGAGGTTGGGTGTCTTGAGCAGCTCGGTCTCGGTGCGCTGGATCAGGTCGCCGATGTAGTAGATGTTTTCGGCCTTCAGGCAGTTCGCCGAGCGCACGGTGAGCTCGAGGTCGTCCACCGGGCGCAGCAGGATCGGATCGACCGCCGGCGACTTCGGCTGCTCGGCGGGCATCGCGGTGCCCTCGAGCTGCGCGAACACCGACAGCTGGTCGACCAGCACGCGCGCGGCGTAGCGGATCGCCTCCTCGGGCTCGATCGCGCCGTTGGTCTCGATGTCCATGATCAGCTTGTCGAGGTCGGTGCGCTGCTCGACGCGCGCCGACTCGACCGAATACGACACCCGGCGCACCGGGCTGAACGAGGCGTCGAGGATGATGCGGCCGATGCCTTTCGTCTCCTCCGGCAGGTAGCGCATGTTGCCGGGGACGTAGCCGCGGCCGGATTCGACCTTGATCTGCATCTCGAGCTTGCCGCCGCCCGCGAGGTGGGCGATGACGTGATCCGGATTGACGATCTCGACGTCGTGCGCCGGCTCGATGTCGGCCGCGGTCACCGCGCCGTTGCCCTCGCCGCCCTTCTTCTTCAGCGACAGGATCGCTTCGGCTCGGTTGTGCAGGCGGAATACCACGCCCTTCAGGTTGAGCAGGATGTCGACCACGTCCTCGCGCACGCCATCGAGCGTCGAGTACTCGTGCACCACGCCCGCGATCTGCACTTCGGTCGGGGCGTAGCCCGGCATCGACGACAGCAGCACGCGGCGCAGCGCGTTGCCGAGCGTATGGCCGTAGCCGCGCTCGAACGGCTCCATGGTGACGCGCGCGTGGTTCGGCGAAAGATTCTGAACGTCAACGATTCTCGGTTTCAAAAATCCCGATTGCGGCATGTCTGGGTTCCTATTACTTCGAATACAACTCGATGATCAAACTTTCGTTGATGGTCTGAGGCAAGTCGGTTCGCGCCGGCAGCGCCTTGAACGTACCTTTCAGACCCTTGGTATCCACTTCCATCCACTCGGGAATGCTGCGCGAGGCGGCGGCTTCGGCCGCAGCCTTGATGCGCAGCTGCTCCTTCGCCTTCCCGGCCACCTCGATCACGTCGCCCGCGCGCACCTGGTACGACGGAATGTTGACGCGCTTGCCGTTCACCAGGATGGCGTTATGGCGCACCACCTGGCGCGCTTCGGTGCGCGAGGCGCCGAAGCCCATGCGGTAGACGACCGTGTCGAGGCGCGACTCGAGCAGCTGCAGCAGCCGCTCGCCGGTGACGCCCTTCGAGCGCGCCGCCTCGGCGTAGGTCTTGCGGAACTGGCGCTCGAGCAGGCCGTAGATGTGGCGCACCTTCTGCTTCTCGCGCAGCTGTTTGCCGTAGTCGGAAAGCCGCGCGCCGCTCTTCTGCCCGTGCTGGCCGGGCGCGTAGGCGCGGCGCTCCACCGGGCATTTGTCGGTGAAGCATTTCTCGCCCTTCAGGAACAGCTTTTCGCCCTCGCGCCGGCAATGCCGGCATTTATCAAGATTTCTCGCCATGTCTAGACCCGCCGCCGCTTCGGCGGCCGGCAACCGTTGTGGGGAATGGGGGTAACGTCCGCGATGCTGCCGATCTTCAGGCCGACCGCGTTCAGCGCGCGCACCGCGGATTCACGCCCGGGTCCCGGGCCCTTGATGCGCACCTCGATGTTCTTCACGCCGCACTCCTGCGCGGCGCGGCCACAGCGCTCGGCGGCAACCTGCGCGGCGAACGGCGTCGACTTGCGCGAGCCCTTGAACCCGGCATGGCCCGAAGTCGCCCAGGCCAGCGTGTTGCCCTGCCGGTCGGTGATCGTCACGATGGTGTTGTTGAAGGACGCGTGGATGTGCGCGATGCCCTCGGCGACGTTCTTCTTGACCTTCTTGCGCGCGCGCGCGGAAGCGGTCTGCTGCAGCTCCTGGCGCGTCGGTGTATTGCGGCTTGCCATGGGTTATGCGGCCTTCCCGGCTGGAACGTTCAGTTTAATGGCGGCTTTCCTCGGACCTTTCCGCGTGCGTGCGTTGGTGCGGGTGCGCTGGCCGCGCACCGGCAATCCCTTCCGATGACGCGAGCCCCGGTAGCAGCTAAGGTCGATCAGTCGCTTGATCGACATCTGCACCTCGCGGCGCAGGTCGCCTTCCACCGTCAGGCGTTGCACGTTCTCGCGCAGCCGCTCGAGCTCGGCGTCGTTCAGGTCCTTGATCTTGCGGTTGCCCTGCACGCCGGCGGCGGCGCAGATCGCCTGCGCGCGCGCGCGGCCGATGCCGTAGATCGCGGTCAGCGCGACCTCGGCGTGCTGGTGATTGGGGATATTGATCCCTGCGATTCGTGCCATGGCGAACCTGAAATTATATCTGGTTTAACAAGGTGTTATCAACCTTGGCGCTGTTTATGGCGCGGATCGGCGCAAATCACCCGTACCACGCCCTTGCGCCGCACGATCTTGCACTTGCGGCAGATCTTTTTTACTGATGCCATCACTTTCATAGGCTTCTCACTTTGCTCTAAACGTAATCCGACCTTTGGTTAGGTCGTACGGAGTCATCTGCACCGTCACTTTGTCGCCCGGCAGGATGCGGATGTAGTTCATGCGCATCTTGCCGGAGATGAACGCGTGGATCGTATGGCCGTTCTCCAGCTTCACCCGGAAGGTCGCGTTCGGCAGGTTCTCCAAGACTTCGCCCTGCATCTCGATGACGTCTTCCTTGGGCATCAGCGGACCGGCAGGCCTCCTTTGAAATTCGCCTTGCGCAGCAGGCTTTCGTACTGGTGGGTCATGATGTATGCCTGCACCTGCGCCATGAAGTCCATCGTCACCACCACGAGGATCAGGAGCGAGGTGCCGCCGAAGTAGAACGGCACGTTCCAGCGCAGGATCAGGAACTCCGGCAGCAGGCACACCGCGGTCACGTAGATCGCGCCCGCCAGCGTGAGCCGGGTCAGGATCTTCTCGAGATACCTCGCGGTCTGATCGCCGGGCCGGATCCCCGGCACGAAGGCGCCCGACTTCTTGAGGTTGTCGGCGGTCTCCTTCGGGTTGTACTGCAGCGCGGTGTAGAAGAAGCAGAAGAACACGATCAGCGCGCCATACGCAAGCACGTAGATCGGCTGCCCCGGCGTCAGGGTGCCGGCGATGTCGCGCAGCCAGAGCATGCCCTCGGCCGAGCCGAACCAGCCGAGCAGCGTGGCCGGGAACAGAATGAGCGAGCTGGCGAAGATCGGCGGGATTACGCCGGACATGTTGAGCTTGAACGGCAGGTGCGAGCTCTGCCCGCCGTACACGCGGTTGCCGACCTGGCGCTTGGCGTAGTTGACCAGGATCTTGCGCTGCCCGCGCTCGACGAAGCACACGAAGGCGGTGACGGCCAGCACCGCGACCGCGATCAGCAGCGCGGTGAGCGGATGCATTGCGCCGGTGCGCACCAGCTCCAGCGTGCCGGCGATGGCCGCGGGCAGGCCGACCGCGATCCCGGCGAAGATGATGATCGAGATGCCGTTGCCCAGGCCGCGCTCGGTGATCTGCTCGCCGAGCCACATCAGGAACATGGTGCCGGTCACGAGCGAGGTCACCGTGGTGATGCGGAACATGAGCCCCGGGTCGAGCACCAGCCCGGGCTGCGACTCGAGCGCGATCGAGATACCGGTCGCCTGGAAGAGCGCGAGCAACACCGTGCCGTAGCGCGTGTACTGCGTGATCTTGCGCCGCCCGGCCTCGCCTTCCTTGCGCAGCTGTTCGAGCTGCGGGCTCACCGCGGTCATGAGCTGCATGATGATCGAGGCCGAGATGTACGGCATGATGCCGAGCGCGAAGATCGTGAAGCGCGACAGCGCGCCGCCGGAGAACATGTTGAACATGCCCAGGATCCCGCCCTGCTGGCCCTGGAACAGTTCGGCGAGCACGTTGGGGTCGATGCCCGGCACCGGGATATGCGCGCCGATGCGGAACACCAGCAGCGCGGCGAGCAGGAACAGCAGCCGCCGCTTGAGGTCGCCGTAGCGCGCGCCCTTGCCGACGTTAGGCAGCGCTGTCGCCATCGGCCTTTACTTCCTTCTTCTTCTCCTTCTTCTCCTTCGTACCCTTCCTCTTGGGCTCCGCAGCCGGCTTCTCGATCACTTCGATGCTGCCGCCCGCGGCTTCGATCGCCGTGCGCGCGCCTTTCGAGGCCCGCACGTCGCCGCCCTTGACGCTGAGCTTCTTGGTCAGCTTGCCGGAGACGATGATCTTCGCGCCGAGCGCCTTGCGCGACACGATGCCCGCGGCCTGCAGCGCGGCGAGGTTCACCTCGCCCGCCGGGAGCGTCTCCAGCTCGGAAAGCCGCACCTCGGCGATATCCTCGCGCGTCGGCGAGTTGAAGCCGCGCTTTGGCAGGCGGCGATGCAGCGGCATCTGGCCACCCTCGAAGCCGAGCTTGTGGAATCCGCCCGAGCGCGCCTTCTGGCCCTTGTGGCCGCGGCCGGCGGTCTTGCCCCAGCCCGAGCCCACGCCGCGGCCGACGCGGTGACGGTCTTTCTTGGCGCCGGGCGCCGGTTTCAGGGTGTTAAGCCGCATCGATCCGCACCAGGTAGTTGACCTTGTTGATCATGCCGCGCACCGCCGGCGTATCGGCGAGCTCGACGGCGTGGTTGATCCGGCGCAGGCCGAGGCCGCGCACGGTCGCGAGATGCGTGCGCTTGATGCCCGCCACGCTCTTCAGAAGGGTCACCTTGATCTTCTTCATGTCGTGATTTCCTCGACCTTCTTGCCGCGCCGCGCCGCGATCTCGGCCGGCGTGCTCATCGAGCGCAGCCCGTTCAGCGTGGCGCGCACCACGTTGTAGGGGTTGGTCGAGCCGAAGCACTTGGCGAGCACGTTGGTGACGCCCATCACTTCGAATACCGCGCGCATCGGACCGCCGGCAATGATGCCGGTGCCTTCATGCGCCGGCTGCATCAGCACCTTGGCCGCGCCGTGGCGGCCGGTGACTACGTGATGCAGGGTGCCGTTTTTCAGCTTGACCTTGAACAGCTTACGGCGCGCCTCTTCCATCGCCTTCTGCACCGCGACCGGAACCTCGCGCGCCTTGCCCTTGCCCATGCCGATGCCGCCGTCGCCGTCGCCGACCACGGTGAGCGCGGCGAAGCCGAGCACGCGGCCGCCTTTCACCACCTTGGTGACGCGGTTGACCGCGACCATCTTCTCGCGCAGGCCGTCGCCGCGCTCCTCGTGCTGCATCCTGGGTTGGATCTTTGCCATGAGTCCTCGCTAGAGCGCCTGCATCTAAAACTTCAGGCCGCCGGCGCGCGCCGCATCGGCGAGCGCCTTGACGCGGCCGTGGTACCGGTAGCCGGCGCGGTCGAACGCGACCTTGTCGATACCCTTTTCCTTGGCCTTTGCCGCGATGCGCTGACCGACGACTTCCGCGGCCTTGCGGTTGCCGCCGTGCTTGAGCTGTCCGCGCAGGTCCTTCTCGGTGCTCGAGGCGGTGGCGAGCACCTTGTCGCCCGAGGGCGAGGTGAGTTGCGCGTAGATGTGCGCGTTGGTGCGATGGATCGTGAGGCGCACCGCGCCGACCTCGCGGATCTTGATGCGGGTCTGGCGCGCGCGGCGAATGCGGGCAAGGTTTTTCGCGCTCATGAGGATTACTTCTTCTTCGTCTCTTTCAACACGATGACTTCGTCGCGATAGCGCACGCCCTTGCCCTTGTAGGGCTCGGGCGGCCTGACCGCGCGGACCTCGGCGGCCACCTGGCCGACGAGCTGCTTGTCGATGCCGCTGATCACGATCTCGGTCTGGGTCGGGGTCGCGACCTTGACGCCCTTCGGCATCTGGTGCACGACGGGATGCGAAAAGCCGAGCGAGAGCTGCAGCTTGTCGCCCTGCGCCTGGGCGCGGAAGCCGACGCCGACCAGCGCGAGGCGCTTCTCAAAGCCCTTGGTGACGCCCGCCACCATGCCGGCGACCAGCGCGCGCATCGTTCCCGACATCGCGTTGGCGTGGTTGGAGTTGCCGAGCGCCTTGAATTCGATCTGCTCGCCCTTTTTCTCCACCGCCACGTTGGGATCGGCCGCGCGCGCAATGCTGCCGAGCGGACCCTTCACGGAGATATTGCCGCCGGCGATGCTCACTTCAACGCCCTTCGGCAGCGGGACTGGATATTTAGCGATGCGCGACACGCCGCCCCCTTAAGCCACAATGCAAAGCACTTCGCCGCCGACGCCGTCGGCGCGCGCCTTGCGGTCGGTCATCACGCCGCGCGAGGTCGAGAGAATCGCCACCCCCAGCCCGTTCATCACGCGCGGAATGTCGTCGCGGCCGCGGTAGACGCGCAGCCCCGGCTTCGACACGCGCTCGAGGCGCTCGATCACCGGCCGGCCGGCGTAGTACTTGAGGCCGATGCGCAGCTCCTTCTTGGTACCCTGGTCGCGCAGCGCGAAATCCTCGATGTAGCCCTCGTCCTTGAGCACCTGGGCAATCGAGGCCTTCAGCTTGGAGGCGGGCATCGCCACCTCCGTATGCCCTACCAGCTGGGCATTGCGGATGCGGACCAGCATGTCCGCAATGGGGTCGCTCATGCTCATGCGTTCTCCTTACCAGCTCGCCTTGATGATGCCCGGCACTTCGCCCTTCAGCGCCAGGTCACGCAGCTTGTTCCGCGCGAGACCGAACTTGCGGTACACGCCGCGCGGCCGCCCGGTCAGCGCGCAGCGGTTGCGCAAGCGCACCGGCGAAGCGTCGCGCGGCAGCTTCTGCAGCTTGTCGCGCGCCTCGGCCTTGGCCTCGTCGGAGGCGCGGGAATCCTGGATGATTTCGAGCAGCTGCGCGCGCCGGGCCTTGAACTTCTCCACTGTCTTGCGGCGCTTCTGGTCGCGGAGCTTGAGTGCGAGCTTGGCCATGGGGTTCTCTCAGTGCTTGAACGGGAAGCGGAACGCGGCGAGCAGCGACCTCGCCTCGTCGTCGGTCTTCGCCGAGGTGGTAATCGCGATGTTCATGCCGCGCAGCATGTCGATCTTGTCGTAGTCGATCTCGGGGAAAATGATCTGTTCCTTGAAGCCGAGGTTGTAGTTGCCGCGGCCGTCGAACGCGCGGTTGGAGACGCCGCGGAAGTCGCGGATGCGCGGCATCGCGACGTTCACCAGGCGGTCGAGGAACTCGTACATGCGCGCGCCGCGCAGGGTCACCATGCAGCCGACCGGAAAGTTGGCGCGGATCTTGAAGTTGGCGATCGACTTGCGCGACTTGGTGACCACCGGCTTCTGACCGGTGATCTTCGCCATGTCGGCGACCGCGGCGTCGAGCACCTTCTTGTCGGTGGTGGTCTCGCCCACGCCCATGTTCACGGTGATCTTCTTGATGCGCGGGACCTGCATCACCGTCTTGTAGCCGTGCTTTTGCATCAGCTCGGGCACCACCTTTTCGCGGTAGAGGCCTGCGAGCCGCGCGGGCGGCGGCGGCACCTCCGGCGCGGCCGGCTTCGCCGGCGCGGCTTCCTTCTTCGGCGCCTGCGCTTCCTTCTTGGGTTTCTGGGCTTGTGGCGGAGCCGGCTTCTTTTCGGCCGGCTTCGCATCCTGCTTGGGTTTTTCGGGCTTGGCCATTACGCGTCCACCTGCTCGTCGTTCGCCTTGAAGATGCGCACCTTGCGACCGTCCTGCAGCGTCTTCACGCCCGCGCGGTCGGCTTTCTTGGTCGCGGGATTGAACAGCGCCACGTTCGAGATATGGATCGGCAGGTCCTTGTCGACGATGCCGCCCGAGATGCCTTTCATCGGGTTGGGGCGCTGGTTCTTCTTCACCCGGTTCACGCCCTCGACCACCACGTGCTCGGCGTCCACGCGGCGCAGCACGGTGCCGCGCTTGCCTTTGTCGCGGCCCGCGAGCACCACCACTTCGTCGCCCTTGCGGATCCTCTGCATCACAGAACCTCGGGTGCCAGTGAAACGATCTTCATGAACTGCTCGGTGCGCAGCTCGCGCGTCACCGGGCCGAAAATGCGCGTGCCGATCGGCTCCATCTTCGGCGTGAGCAGCACCGCCGCGTTGCGGTCGAAGCGGATGAGCGAGCCGTCCGCGCGACGCACGCCCTTGGCGGTGCGCACCACCACGGCGTCATAGATCTCACCCTTCTTCACCCGGCCGCGCGGCGCCGCGTCCTTCACGCTGACCTTGATCAGGTCGCCGATCGAGGCGTAGCGGCGCTTGGAGCCGCCCATCACCTTGATGCACATGACTGCGCGCGCGCCGGTGTTATCGGCGACGTCCAACACGGTCTGCATCTGAATCATCTTTGTCTCTCCACTCCAACTTGCACCGCCACGCGATGCAGTTTTGGACCCCGACGGGGACCGCGATTCTAACTCAAACCGCCTTCGATTTCTCCACCAGCCGCGTCACTTTCCAGGCCTTGGTCCTGGAAATCGGCCGGCACTCGGCGATCTCGACCAGGTCGCCCTCGCCGAACTGCCCTTCTTCCACGTGGGCGTGGTATTTCCGCGAGCGCGTGATGGTCTTTCCCATCAGCGCGTCGCGCACGCGCCGCTCGACGCGCACCACGACCGTCTTCTGCATCTTGTTGCTGGTGACCCGACCTACCAGGGTGCGCTGATTCTTCACCGGCGCCGCGGGCGGTGCTGCCGTGGGACTCATTTTGCGGTCTTCTCCTTCATGACGGTGCGCACGCGCGCGATGTCGCGCTTCACCTTCTTCAGTTGGCTGGTATTGGAGAGCTGCTGGGTCGCGAGCTGCATGCGCAGGCCGAATTGCGCCCGCAGCAGCGCCTCGAGCTCCTTTTGCAGCTCCTCGCCGTTCTTTGCGCGAAGTTCGATTGCCTTCATCTAGCCTCCCAGCATGCGCTGCACGACGATGGTGCGGAACGGCAGCTTGGCCGAGGCGAGCGCGAACGCCTCCTTGGCCAGGGCCTCGGTGACGCCGTCCATCTCGAAGATGACCTTGCCGGGCTGAATCTCGCACACGAAGTACTCGGGGTTGCCCTTGCCGTTGCCCATGCGCACCTCGGCCGGCTTCTGCGATACCGGCTTGTCGGGGAACACGCGGATCCAGATGCGCCCGCCACGCTTGATGTGGCGCGACATCGCGCGGCGCCCGGCCTCGAGCTGGCGCGCGGTCAGCCGCCCGCGCGTAATGGCCTTCAGGCCGTACTCGCCGAACGACACCTTCGCGCCGCGCTGGGCGCTGCCGGTGTTGCGGCCCTTCTGCTGCTTGCGGTACTTGGTTCTTGCGGGTTGCAACATGACCTATTCCTTCTTCTCGCCTTCGTCCTTCTTCTCGCCTTCGACCTTCTTTTCGCCTTCGTCCTTGATGGTCTTCCTGGGCTTCTTGACGACCGTCTTCGGCGCGGGGCCGGCTTCCTTGCGCGGGCGCGGCGTCCCGCGCTTGGCGCCGGGCTTCGGCACCGGGCGCTTGGCGCGCTTGGGCTCCGCCGGCGCTTCCGGCTGGGGCAGCGGCGCGGTCGCCGCCGCCGGCAGCGCGGCCGCGGCTTCGCCCTTCGGCATCACTTCGCCCTTGTAGACCCAGACCTTGATGCCGATCACGCCGTAGGTGGTCTTGGCCTCGCCCATGCCGTAGTCGATGTCGGCGCGCAGCGTATGCAGCGGCACGCGGCCCTCGCGGTACCACTCGGTGCGCGCGATCTCGATGCCGTTCAGGCGGCCGGCGCTCATGATCTTGATGCCCTGCGCGCCCAGGCGCATGGCGTTCTGCATCGCGCGCTTCATCGCGCGCCGGAACATGATGCGCTTCTCGAGCTGCTGCGCGATCGAGTCGGCGATGAGCTGCGCATCGATCTCGGGCTTGCGGATCTCCTCGATGTTCACGTGCACCTGCTGCACGCCCATGATGCGGCGCAGCGCCGCCTTGAGCGACTCGATCTCCTCGCCCTTCTTGCCGATCACCACCCCGGGGCGAGCCGAAAAGATGGTGATGCGCGCGTCCTTCGCCGGGCGCTCGATCAGCACGCGGCCGACCGAGGCGTGCGCCAGCTTGCTCTTCAGGAAATCGCGCACCTTGATGTCTTCGGCCAGCATCGGCGCGAAGTTCTTCTTGTTCGCGTACCAGCGCGAGGTCCAGTTCTTGTTGACCGCGAGCCGGAAGCCGATCGGATTGATTTTCTGACCCATCAGTCACCCACCGTGATGTAGATATGGCACGTATGCTTGAGTACGCGGTTGCCGCGGCCCTTGGCGCGCGCCTGGAAGCGCTTGAGAAACATGCCGCGCTCGACGGTAATGCGCTTGACCTTCAGCGCGTCGATGTCGGCGCCGTCGTTGTGCTCGGCGTTGGCGATCGCCGACTCGAGCAGCTTGCGGATCAGCACCGCGCCCTTCTTGGGCGTGTACGCCAGGATGTTGATCGCCTGATCGACCGGTTTGCCGCGGATCAGGTCGGCGACCAGCCGCCCTTTCTGGGCGGAGAGGCGCGCGCCGCGCAGGCTGGCCCGGGTTTCCATTATTTCTTCCCACCCGGAGCTGCCGGGGCGGCGGCGGGCGCTGCCCCCGGCGCAGCCGCGGGCGCCACTGCCGCAGGACCCTGCGCGCCCGGCGGCAAGCGGCGCTTGTCGTCGCCGACCGCATCCTCGGTGCGCTTGCCGACCGCCGAGTGGCTCTTGAAGATGCGCGTCAGCGCGAACTCGCCGAGCTTGTGGCCCACCATGTTCTCGGTCACGTACACCGGCATGTGCTGCTTGCCGTTGTGGACGGCGATCGTCAGACCGACGAACTCGGGAACGATGGTCGAGCGTCGCGACCAGGTCTTGATCGGTCGCTTGTCGTTGCCGGCGCGGGCCTTGTCCACCTTGGCCATGAGGTGATGATCGACGAACGGGCCCTTCTTGATGGATCGAGCCATAGTTATTTCACCCTTCTGTCGCGGACGATCATGACTTGCGTCCGCTTGTTGCGGCGGGTCTTGAATCCCTTGGTCTGCACGCCCCACGGCGATACCGGGGGCTGCGCCGCCGCGGTGCGGCCTTCGCCGCCGCCGTGCGGGTGATCGATCGGGTTCATCGCCACGCCGCGCACCGTCGGGCGCACGCCGCGCCAGCGCTTGCGGCCGGCCTTGCCGATCGACTCGAGGTTGTGCTCGGCATTGCCCGCCTCGCCGATGGTCGCGCGGCAGTCGATATGCACCTTGCGGATCTCGCCCGAGCGCAGCCGCAGCTGGGCGTACGAGCCCTCGCGCGCCAGGACCTGCACGTGCGAGCCGGCCGAGCGCGCGAGCTGCGCGCCCTTGCCCGGCAACATCTCGACGCAGTGCACCTCGGTGCCGATGGGGATGTTGCGCAGCGGCAGCGTGTTGCCGGCCTTGATCGGCGCCTCGGAGCCCGACATGAGCTGCGTGCCCACCGTCACGCCCTTCGCCGCGATGACGTAGCGGCGCTCGCCGTCCTTGTAGAGCAGGAGCGCGAGGTGCGCGCTGCGGTTCGGGTCGTACTCGAGGCGCTCGACCGTGGCCGGAATGCCGTCCTTGTCGCGCCGGAAATCGATCACGCGGTAGTGGTGCTTGTGGCCGCCGCCCTTGTGGCGCATGGTGATCGTGCCGTGGTGGTTGCGGCCGTTCATCTTCGACTGCTGGCGCGTGAGCGGCCAGAACGGATCGCCCTTGTGCAGCTCGGGCGTGACGACCTTCACCAGCGCGCGGCGGCCGGGAGAGGTTGGCTTGACTTTTACCAGTGGCATGCCTTACTCCGTAGCCGCAAAGTTGATTTCCTGGCCTTCGGCGAGGCGCACGTAGGCCTTCTTCCAGCTGCGCTTGCGGCCGATGGTGCGGCCGAAGCGCCGCTCCTTGCCCTTCACGTTCGACACGGTCACCGAGTCAACCTTGATCTTGAACATGAGCTCGACCGCGGCCTTGATCTCGGGCTTGGTGGCGTCGTCGGCCACACGAAATACGTACTGCCGGTTCTTGTCGGCGACGAAGGTGCTTTTCTCCGACACCACCGGCGCGAGCACCACGTTCATCAGCTGATCGATCGCGTACTTTTTCATTTGAGCAGCTCCTCGAGGCGCGCCACGGCGCCCTTGGTGAGCAGCACCCGGGCCGAGCGCACCAGCGCCACCGGATTGGCGTTGCGCACCGACATCACCTGCACGTTCTCCAGGTTGCGCGACGAGAGCATCAGGTTCTGGTCGACCTCCTCGGTCAGCACCAGCACCTCGTCGAAGCCCAGCGCCTTCACCTTCTGCGCCAGCAGCTTGGTCTTGGGCGCGTCGACCTTGAACTCGTCGACCACGCGGATGCGGTCCTCGCGCGCGAGCTGCGAGAGGATCGACGCCATGCCGGCGCGGTACATCTTGCGGTTCAGCTTATGCGAGAAGTTCTCGTCGGGCGAGTTGGGGAAGATCTTGCCGCCGCCGCGCCACAGCGGGCTCGAGGTCATGCCGGCGCGGGCGCGGCCCGTGCCCTTCTGCCGCCACGGCTTCTTGGTCGAGTGGTTCACCGCGCCGCGGTCCTTCTGCGCGCGCGCGCCGATGCGCGCGTTCGCCTGGTACGCGACCACCAGCTGGTGCACCAGCGATTCGTTGAAATCGCGGGCGAACACTTCGTCGTTCGCCTGCACCGCCCCGTTACTGCCGATCATCTTGAGTTCCATGATCAGGCCTTCGGCGCGGGTTGCTTGGCCGCGGGCTTCGCGTCGGCCTTGGGCTTGGCTTCGGCCTTCGGCTCGGCTTTCGGCGCGCCTTTCGGCGCGGCCTTGGTCGCCTGTTCCGGCCTGGGCTTCGGTTGACCCTTCGCCGCCAGGCGCACGAGCACGTCGCGGCCGCTCGAGCCGGGCACCGAGCCCTTCACGAGGAGCAGCTGCCGCTCGGCGTCGACGCGCACGATCTCCAGGTTCGAGATAGTGCGGCGCACGTCGCCCAGGTGACCGGGCATGCGCTTGCCCGGGAACACGCGCGCCGGGCTCTGGTTCTGGCCGGTCGAGCCGGGGGTCTTGTGCGAGATCGAGTTGCCGTGGCTCGCGCGCTGCGAGTGGAAGTGATGGCGCTTGATCACGCCCGCGAAGCCCTTGCCGATGGTGATGCCCTGCACGTCGACCCGCTGGCCGACCTTGAAGAGCTGCTGCACCGGAATCTTCGCTCCGGGCTTGAGCTCGCCGAGCTCTTCGGGCTTGGCCAGGCGGAATTCCTTCAGCACATGGCCGGCTTCGACGGCGGCCTTCGCCAGATGGCCGGCGAGCGCCTTGTTCACGCGCGTCGCGCGGCGCTTGCCGAAGGCGACCTGCACCGCGGCGTAGCCGTCCTTCTCCGCGGTCTTGACCTGGGTGACGCGGTTGTCGGAGACGTCCAGCACCGTGACCGGCAGCGTGCCGCCGTCGTCGGTGAAGATTCGCGTCATGCCGACCTTGCGGCCGACCAATCCAATCGTCATACCTTCCTCTTCTGTTGATCCCCGCCTGCGCGGGGACGCCGGCTGCAATTGGCCGGCCTTTCACCTTTAACTACGTATAGCTACTGAACTTTGATCTCCACGTCGACGCCAGCCGGCAGATCCAGCTTCATCAGTGCGTCGACGGTCTTGTCCGTCGGATCGATGATGTCCATCAGCCGCAAATGCGTGCGGATCTCGAGCTGGTCGCGCGAAGCCTTGTCGATGTGCGGCGAGCGCAGCAGGTCGAAGCGCTGCTTGCGGGTCGGCAGCGGCACCGGGCCGCGCACGACCGCGCCCGTGCGCTTCGCCGTGTCCACGATCTCCAGCGCCGACTGATCGATCAGCCGATAGTCGAAGGCTTTGAGACGGATCCTGATTCTTTGGCTTTGCATTGTTATTCGATGATCTTCGCGACCACGCCGGCGCCGACGGTCTTGCCGCCCTCGCGGATCGCAAAGCGCAGTCCCTGCTCCATCGCGATCGGGGTGATCAGCGTGACCACCATCTTCACGTTGTCCCCCGGCATCACCATCTCGGTGCCCTTG
>DASRIR010000022.1:0-36636 GCA_035649875.1 Burkholderiales bacterium
GAACGCCGAGCGTAGCTCCAAACGATACGGGGCATGTCGGTAGCCTTGGTTTCCAGTCGAAACTTTCCCTCCGCTGGGGAGGTCTCCACTGCCAGGGCTTTTTTCTTTGCCTGCGGCGGATAGAACGCAATACCAATCAGCATCACGAACCCGACGTCGGCTCAGGCGGGCTTGTGCGGGCTTTTGCGGACCGACGCGGAGAGATTTGATATAGCTAGTACACAGCGCCCCTGGCCGTGATCGGCCAGAGATCCACTACGAAACCGTCCTTGACTACCACGTACCAGTCGTAAAGATTGATCGTCGGGTCGCAATGCCCCGGCACCAGCAAGAGCTTCTCGCCCAGGCGCGGTAGGTCGCGACCTTCGACCCAACCGTGCTCATCGGAAGCATGGGTATACGCTAGGCCGGCGCGCTGCCACACGCCCGGCATGCCCGAATCCACGCTGGACGCCTTGAGGCCGGCGTCGACGATCGCCGCGTGCGGCGGCCGGCTCATCACCGTGGTGAGAACGAAAAGCGCGTGCTTGAAGCGCGGCAGCGGCGCCGCCCACTCGTTCTTCGCGTAATCCACGTCCATGAAAGCATAGGAACCGCACTGGATTTCGTTCCAGGCGCCGGCCTCGACCTCGAGCATGAACGTCCCGCTGCCTGCGCCGGTGACGATGGGACAGGCGATGTCCGCTTCCGCCAGCAACCTTTTCGTATGCTGGACGTGCTGCGCCGCGACTTCGATCACCGCGTGTCGCTCTTCCATACTGCGGATGTGCTGCGCGCGGCCGTGGTAGGCCTGCAGCCCCGCGAAGCGCAGGTTCTTGAAGCCGAGGATTTGCTTGGCGAGATTGACCGCAGGTTCGCCCGGCGCCACGCCGCAGCGTCGCATGCCGACGTCGATCTCGATGTAGATATCGAGCTGCGCACCGGTCGCGGCGATCGCCTCCAGGTTTTCACTATTGTCGACGCACACCCCAATCTTGGCGCGGCGCGATAGCGCGGCGAGGCGCTCGAGCTTCTGCGCGCCGACGATTTCGTTCGAGACCAGGACGTCGCCGATGCCGCCCTCCACCATCGCTTCGGCTTCGGCGACTTTCTGGCAGCACATGCCGACCGCGCCGAGCGCCACCTGGCGCCTGCCGACCTCGGGGCATTTATGAGTCTTGGCGTGGGGACGGACGCGTACGCGTCCTTTCACCAGGTCGAAGAGCGTTTTCTGGTTCTTCTCGAATGCCGGCAGATCCAGAATCAATGCCGGGGTGTCGACCTCCTCCAGCCGCTGGCCGATCTTCGCGGGCGCGGGCTGGCTCATGCGGCGGCCGCCCTTTCGGCGCGGGTGCGCAGCGCGAACCAGATGATGGCGATCGCGACCACTGCGACGAGCGGCAGCGCGAGCAGGTTGACGCGCTGCCAGCCGGCGGTGGTGACGGTGAGACCCGAGGTCAGCGAGGAGACCGCCATCGTGATGAAGATGACCTGCTCGTTCGTGCCCTGCGCGCGGGCGCGCTCCTCGGGACGGTAGGTCTCGGTGAGCAGCGTCGTGCCGCCGAGGTAGAGAAAGTTCCAGCCCACGCCGAGCAGGACGAGCGCCCACCAGAACTGCGCCACGGCGATGCCGGAAAGCGCGACGCCGATGGCGGCGAAGTTGAACAGCGCGCCCGCGAACATGACGGGCACCGCGCCGACGCGCCGGATCAGCGGGCCGGTGACGAAGGACGGCGCGAACATGCCGATGATGTGCGAGGAGATGATGAACGCGGCGTCGCCGTAGGTGTGGCCGCAGGCCTGCATCGCGATCGGCGTCGAAACCATGAGGAAGTTCATCACGCCGTAGCCGATCGCGCCCGCCAGCACGGCGACGATGAACTTGGGCTGCGCCGCGATTTCCCGCAGCGGCCGCCCGGTGGCCGAGCGTTCCGCCGCGCTCGGCGTCGGGACGCGGATGAAGCGCAGCAGCAGCACGGTCGCGATCGCGAATCCGATCAGCACCAGATACGCGCCCATGAACTTCGGCGTCAGCAGATCGATCGACCAGCGACTGGTGGTCGGGCCGACGACGCCGCCGATCAGGCCGCCCGCAAGGACCAGCGAGATCGCGACCGCCTTGAAATCTCCGGTGGCGACGTCCGCGGCGACGAAGCGGTAGTACTGGCCATAGGCGTTGAAAACGCCGAAGACCATCGTGCCGAAGCACAGCAGCCAGAAGCTCTGCGCCCAGATTGCGCTGGCGCAGATCAACGCTCCTGCGATTCCCCACAGCGTGCCGCTCGTCAGGCCGCGCTGACGCCCCACGCGCCGCATGTGCAGCGACGCCGGCATGGTGGCGATCGCGCCGCCCAGCACCCAGCACGTCACCGGCAGCGTCGCCAGGCCGACGTACGGCGCGAGCGCGAGCCCCGCCAAACCGTTGATTGCAATGAGGGTCGAGTTATTGGTGAACAGCAGCGCCTGACACGCGGCGAGCAGGCCGACGTTGCGCTTCGTACTGTTCATATATACAGTATCGCGGTGGACAAGCAAGATCCCCGCTATCTTCGGGGAGCGCGCTCTTTCGTGCAGGGCCGTTTCGAAAGCGTCGCGCGCGAGGCGTTCGACGACGGCTGGACGCCGGAAGAGCCGGACTCTCGGGAACTGAAGACCAGCGTCACCATCGAGCGCGCGCGCTCCATCGTTTCGCACAACGACTCGCCCGACGTCGGCTTCTCGCAGTCGATCAATCCGTATCGCGGCTGCGAGCACGGCTGCATCTACTGCTACGCGCGGCCGAGCCACGCGTACCTCGAGCTCTCACCCGGGCTCGATTTCGAGACCAAATTGTTCGCGAAAACGAATGCCGCGGAGGTGCTGCGCGAGACGCTCGCCAAGCCGGGATACCAACCGAGCCCGATCGCGCTGGGCGCCAACACGGACTGCTATCAGCCGATCGAGCGCAAGTACGGCATCACGCGGCAGATCCTGGAGGTGCTCGCGGAATGCGAGCATCCGGTCACCATCGTCACCAAGTCCGCCCTGGTGGAGCGCGACCTCGACCTCCTCGGGCCGATGGCGCGGAAGAACCTGGCGCGGGTCTTCGTGTCGATCGGCACGCTCGACCGCGAGCTCGCGCGCAAGCTCGAGCCGCGCGCCGCGAGCCCGCAACGCCGGCTGGACGTCTTAAGGAAACTGAGTGAAAACAAAGTACCTTGCGGCGTGATGGTCGCTGCGCTGATCCCCGCGCTCAACGACAAGACCATGGAGCATGTGCTGGAGGCCGCCGCCGCGGCCGGCGCGAAGGAAGCTGCGTACGTGATCATGCGGCTGCCGAACGAGCTGAAGGTGCTGTTCAAGGAGTGGCTCGCCGAGCACTACCCGCAGCGCGCCGAGCATGTGATGAGCGTAGTGCGGCAGATGCGCGGCGGCCGCGAGAACGATCCCAGCTTCGGCACCCGCATGTCCGGAACCGGCAATTACGCCGAGCTGATGGAGAAGCGTTTCGACATCGCCTGCCGGCGCTTCGGCCTGAACAAGCGCGAAGCGCTGGACCTCGACTGCAGCCGGTTTCGCCCGCCCCGCATTTCTTCCCCTGGTTCGGGTCAGCTAGAGTTGCTGTAATGAGAAAAGCGGGGATCGCCGCGGGCTGGGCGTGGGCCGCGGCGATCGTGTGGCTTTCGCTCACGCCCTCGCCGCTCGAAGTCGACTTGCAGCATGGCGACAAGATCGGCCACTTCGTCGCCTATGGCTGGCTGATGTTCTGGTTTTCGCAGTTCTATCAGCAGCGCAGGTCCAGGATCGCGTACGCCCTGGCCTTCATCGCGATGGGCGTTGCGCTCGAGTTCGCGCAGGGCCAGCTCGGCTACCGCACTTTCGAGGTGTTCGACATGTATGCGAACGCGCTCGGCGTGCTGCTCGGCTGGGCCGCGGCGCTCTTGGTGCCCCGAATAAGAGTCTCTTGAGAACCCACGCCCTGCTCACGGCGCCGATCGTGCCGACGCTGCTGCGCCTGTCGGCGCCGGGCGTGCTGCTGGTGCTGTTCCAGTCGATGGTCGCCGTGGGCGACACCTACTTCGTCGGCCGGCTCGGCACCGAGCCGCTCGCGGCGCTCGCGCTCGTGTTTCCGCTCATCATGCTGCTGCAAATGACCTCCGCCGGCGCCATGGGCGGCGGCGTGTCCTCGGCCGTCGCGCGCGCGCTCGGCTCGGGAAATCCGGTCGCGGCGCGCAGGCTCGTGGTGCACGCCCTGGTCATCGCCGTTGCAATGGGTGTGGGATTTACCGTGGTCGTGCTCCTTCTCGGCCCCCCGCTTTATCGACTTCTGGGGGGCCAGGGCGAAACGCTCGACCATGCCCTGCGCTATTCGAACATCGTGTTCGGCGGCGCGATCGCGGTATGGGTCGCCAACACGCTATCGAGCGTGCTGCGCGGCACCGGCAACATGCTCACGCCCGCGCTGACCTTGATCGCCGCAGCGATCGTTCACCTGCCGCTCTCGGCGACGCTCGTCGCGCGCATCGGCATCGCCGGCGCCGCCATCGCCTACGTGACCACTTTCGGCATCGCCGCCTTGGTCATGGCCACTATCATGTTTCGTCCCTCGAGCGTCCTCAGGCCGCAGCGCGGGGACTGGACCCTCGAACGGCGGCTGTTCCGCGAGATCCTGCGCGTGGGCGCGATCTCGATGCTGTCCGCGCTGCAGACCGTGCTGACGGCGGTGATCATCACCGGCTTCGTCGGGCGCTACGGCGCCGCGGCGCTCGCGGGCTACGGCGTAGGGCTGCGGCTCGAGCTGCTGCAGATCCCGCTCGTCTTCGCCGTCGGGCAGGCGCTGGTCGTGCTGGTCGGCACGCACATCGGCGCGGCGCGCCCCGAGCGCGCCAAGCAGATCGCCTGGACCGGCGCCGCGCTCGCGGCGTCGATCAGCCTCGCGATCGGAATCACAGTGTGGCTTTTCCCGCTCGCGTGGGTAGGACTCTTCAGCAGCGATGCCGCGGTCCTGGAAAGCGGCTCGCGCTACCTGCGCACGGTGGCGCCGTTCTACCCGATGCTTGCCGTGGGCATCGCGCTTTACTTCGCCTCGCAGGGCGCAGGCAGCGTGCTGCGCCCGGTGCTCGCGGGCACCGTGCGCCTCGTGCTGGTGATCGCGGGCGGCCTCGCGGCCGTTTCGCTGCAGGGCGTGTTTATCGTGATCGCGGCTGCGATGATCGTCTTTGGCGCGCTGACCATGTGGGCGATCGCGACCGCAAAGTGGAGTTAGCTTGAAAGAATCCATTTCCGAGCAGCTGGCCGGCGCGATCGCGGGCGCCGGCGATCCGCCGCGCGAGATCGTCGAGAAGCTCCTGATCGACGTCGCCGGCCTCTGCGTCGCGGCGCGCAACACCGACTATGTGCGCGCGGCGCTCGACGGCTGGGAAGGCGTCGGCAAATGCACCGCCATCGGACACACGCGCGCCCTCGACTCGGGCGGCGCGGCGTTCGTCAACGGCACCGCGGCGCATGGCGAGGATTTCGACGATACCTTCGAAGGCGGCCCGATCCACGCGGGCGCGGTCATTGTTCCTGCAGTGCTGGCCATCGCGGAGCGCGACGCCATTCCCGGCAGCAGGGCCCTGAAGGCAATCGCGGTCGGCGTCGAGCTCACCTGCCGCGCGAGCCTGGTTGCGCCCAAGATGATTCACAAGGCGGGCTTCCATCCCACCGCGGTGCTCGGCGCAATCGGCGCCGCGGCGGCGGCGGCAACGATACTGGAGCTCTCCCGAAAGCAATTCGTGGACGCGCTGGGCATCGTCGGCTCGATGGCGGGCGGCATCATCGAATACCTCGCCGAAGGCACGTGGACCAAGCGCATGCATCCCGGCTGGGCCGCGCAATCGGGCATCCGCGCCGCCGACCTCTCGCGCCGCGGCTTCGTCGGCCCGCGCACCGTGTTCGAAGGCGAGCACGGCCTTTACCACGGCTTCGCGCGCACCACGAGCGGCGCGTGGGACAAGCTGCTCGACGGCTTCGGCAAGCGCTGGGTGACGGACACCGTGGCGTTCAAGCTGTATCCGTGCGGCACGATGACGCATCCGTACATCGACTGTGCGCGGCGCCTGGGCAAGAAGGTGAAACCGGAACAAATTGAAGAAATCGTCTGCGAAGCCGCGGAAGGGACGCTGCACCGCCTGTGGGAGCCCCTGGCGTCGAAGCAGCGCCCGCCGAACGCCTACGCCGGCAAGTTCAGCACGCCCTACTGCATCGCCGCCGGCTTCGTGCTGGGCAACGCGGGGCTCGACGCCTTCACCGACGAGCGCGTGGCCGACCCGCGCCTGCGCTCGCTCGCGGGTAAGGTGCGCTACGTGGTCGATCCCGATAACCCGTACCCGAACGAGTACACCGGGCATGTGCGCGTCAAGCTCAAAGACGGCTCGATCGTAGAAGAAAGGCAACCCCATATCCGGGGCGGCAGGCACGAGCCGCTGTCGCGTGCGGACGTCGAGGACAAGTTCCGGGGCAATTGCGCCTACGGTGGCTGGAGCACCAGCCAGGCGGACAGTTTCCTCAAGTGGGCGAAAAACGCCTTCGGCTCGGCGCCGATCGACCTCTCGCCGTTCAGGAAATAAACGCGATCAGCGCGTCGAGCGTGGCGTCGGGCGCCTCGGCCATCAGCGTATGGCCCGAGGGATCGATGTTAACCACCTTGGCGCCCGCGATCTTTTCGCGCACCGCCTGCGCCATCTTCGGCGGCGTCATCACGTCGCGCCTTCCGCCGAGCAGCAGGAGTGCCGGGCACTTCACCTTCGCCGCGCTTTCCAGCCCCGCAGTGTAGTCGTTGCACGCCTTGAGATCGGTATGGAGCACGTCCGGACCGAGACGCTCGAGCCGCGCCAGCGCGTCGCCGTACATCCACATGCCGGGGTTCGGATTGGCGGCCAGAGGCACGTGCGCGCCATGTCCCCAGATAGTGTGCATGTCGAACGCGTCGTACTCGTTCTTGCGCGCGGCCTCGAGAAAGGGCTCGCTCACCTTCATCGGGTAGCCGAGCGCGATGAGTGCGATGCGCTCGCACTGCCCCGGATGGCGCGCCGCGAATTCCAGCGCGACCAGGGAGCCCATGGAATGGCCAATGATGGAAGCTTTTTCGACCCTGGCCGTCTCCAGTACTCTGGAAAGCCAGTCGGCCATGTCCGGGATGGCGCGGAGCGGCGGGCCCTCGCTGCGGCCGTGCGCAGGGAGGTCAAGCGCGAGCACGTTGCGCCCGTGATAGCCGAAGTAGCGGCTCTGCAGCGCGAAGGAAGAATGGTCGAGCCCGGCGCCGTGCACGAACATGACGGTCGGCTTGGCGGGATCGAGCTGGTGCGCGGCGGTATAGGCGAAGACGCGCCGACCGTCGACCTGCAGGTTCACTTCTGCGAGGCCCTGAGGGCGCGCTCGAGGTCGTCGATCAGGTCCTGGGCATCCTCCAGGCCGATCGACAGGCGAACGGTGCCGGCGGTGATACCGGCCTTCTTCAGATCCTCGTCGCTCATGCGGTAGTGCGTGGTGGTCGCGGGATGGATCACGAGCGACTTCGCATCGCCGACGTTGGCGAGGTGCGAGAACACGCGTAGCGCCTCGATGAAGCGTTTGCCGGCGGGCCTGCCGCCCTTGATCTCGAAGGAGAACACGGCGCCGCAGCCGTGCGGCAGGAGCTTGCGCGCGAGCGCGTGGTCCGGGTGCTCGGGCAGCTCGGGATAGATGACTTTCTCCACGGCGGGATTCTTCACGAGGAACGCCACGACCTTGCGCGTGTTCTCGACGTGCCGCGGCATGCGCAGGTGCAGGGTCTCGATTCCCTGCAGCACCTGGAATGCCGTCATCGGCGCCATGCACGCGCCGAAGTCGCGCAGCCCTTCGCGCCGCGCGCGCAGCAGAAACGCGCGCGTCCCCGACTCCTCCTCGAAGTCCATGCCGTGGAAACCGGCGTAAGGCGCGGTCAGCGTTTCGAACTTGCCCGAGGCCTCCCAGTCGAAGCGTCCCGAGTCCACCAGCACGCCCGCGATCACGGTGCCGTGGCCGCCGAGGAACTTGGTCGCGGAGTGGAACAGGAGATCCGCGCCGAGCTCGAAGGGCTTCATCAGCACCGGCGTGGTGAACGTTGCGTCGACCAGCAACGGCAGCTTCGCGGCGTGCGCGATCTCCGAGATCGCGGGAATGTCCAGCACATCGAGGCCCGGGTTGCCGAGCGTTTCGCCGAAGAGCAGCCGTGTGTTTTCCCGGATGGCGCGCCGGAAGCCCTCCGGGTCGCGGGGGGAGACAAACGTGGTCTCGATCCCGAAGCGCTTCAGCGTATAGGCGAGCAGGTTGTGCGAGCCGCCGTAGAGCGCGGTGGAGGCGACGATATGGCCGCCGGCGCCCATCAGGGTGGCGATCGCGAGGTGCAGCGCCGCCTGTCCCGAGGCGGTGGCGATCGCGCCCACACCCCCTTCCAAGGCAGAGACTCTTTCTTCCAAGACAGAAACCGTGGGATTGGACAGGCGCGAGTACACGTGGCCCGCGCGCTCCATGTTGAAGAGCGAGGCCGCGTGGTCGGTGTCGCGGAAGACGTACGAGCTCGTCTGGTAGATCGGCACCGCGCGGCTGCCGGTCGCCGGGTCGGGCGAGTGGCCGGCGTGCAGCGCCAGCGTGTCGAGCGACGGGTACTTCGGTTTCGTCAGTGGAGGTTTTTGCGGGAGGGCCTGGTGTAGCTCTCGAACGCGCGCTCGGGCTTCTTCTGCTGCGAAGCCCTTTCCTTCCAGTCGCGGTCGAAGAGCTCGTTGACGAGCGCGGTCACCTGCGCGACCTCTTCCTTGCCGAACTGGCGCGCGAGGATCGCGGCGACATCCTCTACCATGCAGCGGCGCTGCGCCTCGTGGATCGCGTGCGGCGTCGGGCCGACGAAGAGGAGCTTCGACTCCTGCTCGCCGTTATCGTGATAAAGCGTGAGGTCGACTTCCACCGCCTCGTAGCAGTAGGGCCCGAGGCTGTCGAGCGCGGCTTCGAGCACGCCGTGGAAGCTGCGGCCGATCTCGCCGGTCCAGCACACAGTAAGCAGCAGCTCCTTCTCGTCGTACTTGATGCCCGGCTCGTCGGGCTCGAGGCTCTTCACATCGGCGAGGCCGTCGGCGTCGAGATACTCGAGCAACGGCGCGAACGCCTGCTCGAGCTGGCGCCGCGAAACGCCTTCGAGAATGGGAATGTCGGCGTGGAGGTGAACTTCGTGCCGCATGCGGTAATTGTACGCCTAAAATCCTGCTCTACGACGTCATGCGACCCGACTATTCCGGCGGCAGCCTGGTGAATCTCGTCGGCTCGATCGTCGCCGCTCGCGGCGGAAAAGCTCTCCATCCTCCGCTGAGAAATCTCCCGGCGGAAGCGCTGCGCGAAGCGCGCAACGTCGTGCTCCTGATCATCGATGGGCTCGGGGACAACTACCTCACGCGCCGCGGCGCGGGCAGCGAGCTTGCGCGTCGGCGGCACGCATCGCTCACCTCGGTATTTCCATCGACGACCGCTTCTGCGATCACGACTTCTTATACGGGCCGCACGCCGCTCGAGCATGGGCTCACCGGTTGGTTCACCTACTTCGGCGAGGCGGGCTGCGTGAGCGCCGCGCTGCCTTTCCGCAGCCGCGGCGACTACCTGCCGCTCGCGCGCCGCGGCGTGACGCCGGAACAGATCTATGTCGGGGGGTCTATATTCGAATCGCTCCCGGAAAATTCCTTTGTCGTGACCTACAAGGACATCATCGACTCGGAGTACAACAGCTGCCATTGCCGCGGCGCGCGGCGTATCGCCTATGAAACACCGGACGAGCTCGTGGCGGGAATCGAGCAAGCGGTGAAGTCCGGCGACGATCGCAAGTTCGTGTATGCGTACTGGCCGGTCTACGACATGGTGTCGCACCGTTTCGGCTCCGAGAGCCCGCAGGCCTTCGAGCAGTTCCAGAAGATCGACGCAGCGTTCGGCGTGCTGCTCTCCAGACTCGCCGGAACCGACGCGCAGGTCATCGTGACGGCCGACCACGGCTTCATCGACGTGGCGCCGGACGAGTCCCTCGAGTTGCTCCCGAGCCTCGCGCCGCAGCTGCGCCTGCCGCTGTGCGGCGAGCGCCGCGTGGTGTACTGCCATGTTCACTCGGGAACCGAGTTCGCCAAGAAAGCGAAGGACTGGCTCAGAGACCGCGCCGACGTCATTCCCAGCCGGCAGCTCGTGGACGAGGGTTGGTTCGGGCCGGGCGTGCCGCACCCGCGGTTCCAGGAGCGGATCGGCGACGTCGCGCTCGTCATGCGCGGCCGCTATACGGTCAAGGACTGGACGCCCGGCGAGTCGCGCCATCTGCATATCGGCAACCACGGCGGCACGAGCGAGGACGAGATGCTGATCCCTCTGATCCTGGAGACGCCATGAAAGCGAAAGTGAACGGCATCGAGACCAACTACGAGATCCACGGCAAGGAAGGCGCGCCGTGGCTCACCTTCAGCCATTCGCTCGCCTGCAGCCTGCGCATGTGGGATGGCCAAATCGACGAGTTCAAGGACCGCTTCCGGATCCTGGTTTATGACACGCGCGGCCACGGCGGCAGCGAGGCGCCGAAAGGGCCGTACACGCTGGACATGCTCGCCGAAGACCTCCGGCAATTGCTGGATCAATTGAAAATCAAAAAAACGAACTACGTCGGCCTGTCTATGGGCGGGATGATCGGCCAAGTCCTGGCGCTGACCGATCCCGGACTCTTCGACCGCGTGGTGCTCGCCGATACCGGTCACGCGCAAACGCCCGAGACGCGCAAGCAATGGGATGAGCGCATCCAGACCGCGAGCACGAAGGGCATGCAGCCTCTGGTCGAGCCGACGCTCGGACGCTGGTTCACCGAGCCCTTCCGCAAGAGCAAGCCGCAAGTGGTGAAGAAAATCGCGGATCTCATCGCGGCCACGCCGGTTCCCGGCTACGTCGGCTGCTGCCAGGCGATATCCAACCTGAACACGACCGCGCGGCTCAAGGACATCAAGAATCCGGTGCTCGCGATCGCGGGCGAGCAGGACGCCGCCGCACCGGGGACGCGCTACATCGGCGAGAACGTGCCGGGCGCGAAGACCGTGATGGTCCCGCAGGCCGCGCACATCGCGAACATCGAGCAGGCCGAGGCGTTCAACCGCGCTCTTCGGGAGTTCCTTTCATCCCCTGCCAGCGGGCGAGCCTAGCGGAGTGCACGCCGAAGAGGTCGAGCACGCGCGCCACGGTGTGCGCAACGAGGTCGTCCAGCGACTTCGGCAGCGCGTAGAACGCGGGCACCGGCGGAAACACGATCCCGCCCATCTCGGTCACCGCCACCATGTTGCGCAGGTGCGCGAGGTTGAGCGGCGTCTCGCGCGGCACGATCACCAGGCGCCGGCGCTCCTTCAACACCACGTCGGCGGCGCGCGAGAGCAGGTCGTCGGCATGCGCGTGCGCGACCGCGGCGAGCGTCTTCATCGAGCACGGCGCGATCACCATGCCCTCGGTGAGGAACGAGCCGCTCGAGATGGTCGCGGCGATGTCCTTCGGGTGGTAGGCCACGTCGGCGAGCTGCTCGAGATCCTTGCGCTTCATCTTGAGCTCGTGCCACAGGTTGAGCGCGCCCGCGTCGGAGAGCACGAGATGGCTTTCCCAGCCGTCAACGGTTTTCAGCGTCTTGAGGATTTCGACGCCGTAAACCGCGCCGGTCGCTCCCGTGATTCCGACAATCAACCGCTTCGCCATGGCGCCTAGCGTACCTGTGAACGCCATGCTTGTCGTGTTCTGTCCCTTCGCGGCGGGTTACTACCTCTCGTACTTCTACCGCTACGTCAATGCGGTGATCGCGAAGGACCTGGTGGCCGACTTCGGCATCGTGCCGGCCGACCTCGGCCTGCTGACGAGCGCGTACTTTCTCTCGTTCGCGCTCGCCCAGCTGCCGCTCGGGCTGGCGCTCGATCGGTTCGGGCCGCGCCGCTGCACGGCAACGCTTTTCTGCGTCGCGGCCGTTGGCGCGCTCGCTTTCGGCCTCGCGCGCGACCTCGCGATGCTTACCGTCGGACGCGCGCTGATCGGGCTTGGCGTGTCGGCCGGCCTCATGGGATCGATCAAGGCCTTCACGCTCTGGTTTCCACGCGAGCGGCTGACCTCGCTCAGCGGCTGGATGATCGGCATCGGCAGCGTGGGCACGCTCTCGGCCACCGCGCCGGTGGAAGCGCTGCTCGGGCCGTTCGGCTGGCGCGCGCTGTTCCTCGGCCTCGCGTTGCTGAGCCTCGCCGCCGCGGCGCTCATCTATTTCGTAGTGCCGGAGCGCGCGCTCCCGGGGCAAAGCGACCCGTGGCGCGAGCAGCTCGCGGTGATCGGCCGGATCTTCTCGCGCGTGGATTTCTGGCGCCTCGCGCTTCCTATTGTCCTCTGCCAGGCGACCTTCCAGGCGCTGCAGGGGCTGTGGTTCGCGCCATGGCTCGCCGACGTCCACGGCCTCGCGCGCGGCACGGTGGCCGACTACCTCTTGTGGTCGGCAGCGGCGTACATGCTGGCTTCGTTTCTGCTCGGGCCGCTATCCGACGCTCTGGCAAAGCGCGGCGTGTCGCCGCTGCGCCTCTATCAGGTCGGCATGGTGATTTGTACGGCTTCGTTCGCTCCGCTTGCCTTCGGCGCCGGCAAGGCGGTACTGCTTTTCCTGGTGCTCTTCGCCGCGACCAGCATCGCGGCGATCGTCGCCTACGCGCTGCTCACGCAGCTCGTGCCGGTCGCGCAGACCGGGCGCGTCACGACCGCCTCGAACCTGCTGCTGTTCGGGACCTCGTTCGCAATCCAATGGGGAGTCGGCGCCATCCTCGGCCAGTGGCCGAGCGCGCAGGGCCGCTACGATCCGGAGGCTTACCGCGTGGCCTTCGGGATACTGCTGGCAGCTCAGGCCGGGACTGCGGCCTGGCTGCTCACCGCGCGGCGTTAGCCGCGCTTATAGACGATTTTTTTCGTTCCGCCCTCGCAGGTGCCGACCACCTTGCCGTCGGTCTGCTTGTCGGCGTCGACCACGTCGAGCGAGAACTTGTCGACCCCGTTCTTCTTGATCTTGGCCTCGATCTCGCCCTTGAGCTCCCCGCAGTCCTTGCGCTGAGCCAGCGCCGGTCCGGAGACCATCAGGGCAACCGAAACTCCCACCACCACTGCCGCAGTAGTCCGCTTCACCATGACTTCCCCCTTATCGATGCTTCCCAGTTACGGCCGTCGAACGGCCGCGTCTCCATGCGGGTCACCGTACCGGGGTCGAGGCAGCGCGCATTCACGCTGACCCCGTCCGGGTCGGACCGCGGAACATAGAATGACTTGATTCCGCAGACTTTGCAAAAGTAATGCTTGGCCACGCCGGTATTGAACGTGTAGGTCGTGATGAATTCCTCGCCGTGGATGAGGCGAAAGCGGTCTTTTTGCACGATGAGGTGCAAATAGCCGGATTTGGCGCAGATCGAGCAGTTGCATTCCGCAACCGTGATCGCCGCGGGCGCGGTCACCTGGAACCGCACCCGGCCGCAGTGACAACCGCCGGCGTGTACTACGTCTACAGCATCCAAAAGAGCGCTGCGGAGCCTGCGGACAGGGTCCCGAGGAGCGCGATGCGGCCGTAGCGGCGGAAGGTGCCGTTGGGGCGGAAATAGAGATTGCGCAGCATGTCGTTGCGGCCGCCGCCCCACAGCCAGTCCGGCCCCGCCTTGTTCACCACGTACGGATTGAAGATGCCCATGACGAATGAGCAGAACGTCCCGACTACAATGCCAAACACTCGGAAATCCCTCCCTCTTGTAGCGGTCGATTATATTCGGCCGTAGCGAATTCGTCGCTGTCACCGGACCCCGACAGGAGAGACAAGAAATGTTCGAAACCACGATCGCCGGGAGCCTGCCGAAGCCGGGCTGGCTGGCGGAAACCAACAAGCTGTGGCCGGCTTGGAAGGCCCAGGGGAGCGAGCTCGAGCGCGCGAAGCGCGACGCCACCCTGCTCTGGCTAAAGGAGCAGGAGGATGCCGGCCTCGACATCGTCACCGACGGCGAGCAATCGCGCCAGCACTTCGTCCACGGCTTCCTCGAGTTCGTCGAGGGCATCGACTTCGAGCACAAGGTGAAGATGGGTATCCGCAACAACCGCTACGACGCCATGGTGCCGCAGGTCGTCGCGCCGCTGCGGCTCAAGGGACGCGTCCACCAGGTGGAAGCGCGTCTATTGCGCGGCCATTCGAAGAAGAAGATCAAGATCACCATGCCGGGCCCGATGACCATCGTCGACACGGTGGCCGACCGGCACTACGGCGACCGCGCCAAGCTCGCGATGGCCTTCGCCGAGCTGCTCAACCAGGAAGCTCGCGCGCTGGAGAAGGACGGCGTCGATGTGATCCAGTTCGACGAGCCCGCGTTCAACGTCTACATGGACGACGTGAAGCGCTGGGGCATCGGAGCCCTGCATCGCGCGATTCAAGGCCTGAAATGCACCACCTGCGTCCACATCTGCTACGGCTACGGCATCCAGGCCAACCTCGACTGGAAAAAGACCCTCGGCGAAGCCTGGCGCCAATACGAGGAGATCTTTCCGGCGCTCGCGAAAAGCAAGATCGACCAGGTCTCGCTCGAGTGCATCCACTCCAAGGTGCCGATCGAGCTCCTGAAGCTCCTCAAGGGGAAAGACGTGCTGGTCGGCGTGATCGACGTGGCGAGCGACACCGTCGAGACCCCGCAGGAGGTTTCGCAGGTCATCGAGCGCGCGCTCAAATACGTGCCGGCGAAGCACCTCTTCCCTTGCACCAACTGCGGCATGGCGCCGATGGACCGCGAAGTGGCCCGGCGAAAGCTTCAGGCCCTGGCCGCCGGCGCCGCGCTGGCGAAGCAGAAGCTCACCAAACGTACGCGAAAGCCGGGAAGCACTCGGACTTCGAGCCGCGCGGGTCGCAGCCGGACTCGATAAGGCCGCTTTCTTCGTCGAGCTGCGCGCCCGACACGAAGCCCTCGGTCCAGTCGGGCGCGATGTCGATGTCGTGGCCGCGGCGGCGCAGCTCGTCGATCACCTTCGACCCGAAGCGCGCCTCGATGCGCACGCGGTTCGGCACGCCCTGGTGCGGCGCGAAGAATCCCGGGAAGTGCTCGGTCGACAGGCGCGGCGCCTCGATCGCATCCTGCATGTTCATGCCGAACGCCGCGCGATACACGAAGAACTGCAGCAGCCACTGCCCCTGGTTGTCGCCGCCCATGGTGCCGAAGGTCATCCACGGCCTGCCGCCCTTGAAGGCGAGCGACGGCGTCAGCGTGGTTCGCGGCCGCTTCCCCGGGGCGACCACGTTCGGGTGGTGCGCCGGCTCGAGATAGAAGGTCATCATGCGCACCGAGAGCGGGAAGCCGAGCGCGGGTATCACCTCCGCGGACATGAGCCAGCCGCCGCTCGGCGTGAACGACGCCATGTTCCCCTTGGCGTCGACCGCGTCGACGTGCACCGTGCCGCCGCCCCAGTCCTTGGGCGTGAAGCGCTCGTCCTCCGGCAGCAGCGGCGCGTTGCGACGCGCATCGCCCGGCCGCAGCTCGCGGTTGCTCGCTCTCATGTCGATCAGTTTCGCGCGCTGCGCCGTGTATGTGGGTGACAGCAAGACGTCGGCCGGCACCATGCCATCGCCGTAGTGCTGCTCGCGGTCGGCGAAAGCGAGCTTCATCGCCTCGATCAGCAGGTGGCAGTAGTCCGCGCTCCCGGGCGTCATCCCCTTAAGCCGCTGCCACATCAGCGCGACCGTCTGCAGCTCCGCCGGGCCCTGCGACCAGAAGCCGCACTTGAAGAGCTCGACGTCGCCGAAGCGCAGGCTGACCGGCGCCTCGATCCGGGTTTCGAAGCGGTCCAGGTCCGCGCGCTCGAGCAGCCCGTCGCGCTCCCGGGAGAACTTGGCGATTTCCGCCGCGACCTCGCCGCGATAGAACTCGTCGTGCGGATCGCGGGAGCCGGCGAGATGGTCGAGCACGCGCGCGAGCGCTTCGTTCTTCATCAGCTCGCCGACTTCGGGGACTGCCTTTCCCTTCAGATAGAGCTGCGCGCTGCCGGGCCATTCGGTCAGGAACTTGTCGCGCAGCGGCGCGATGCCATACTTGTGCTGGTGGCGCAGGCCCGCCGACAGCGGGAAGCCCTTCGCGGCGAGCTCGCGCGCGTGCGCCGAGACGTCGCCAAAGCTCATCGTTCCCCAGCGCGAAAGCGCGCTCATCAGCGCGGAGAACGCCGCCGGAACGCCCGCTGCGAGAATGCCTTCCTCGGGAACGTCCTTCAAACCCCTGGAACGAAACGCCTCCGGCGTCGCGGCCATCGGCGCAGCGGTGTTGCCGTTGAGCGAGATGACGCGCGACTCGCCCGCCGGCCGGATGAGGATCGGGCATTCGCCGCCGAGGGTGTGCATCTGCGGATTGACCAGTCCCTCGACCAGCGTCGCTGCGCAGGCGGCGTCGATCGCATTGCCGCCCGCCTTCAGGATATCGACGCCGGCGTTGACCGAGAGATAGGAATTCGCCGCCACCGCGCCGTGGCGGCCGATGAGCCGCGGATAGAACGTCGTCGAATCCGTCGGCGCGATGCGGTAAGCTCGGCGGGACATGCTCGATTTTCTCGCAGAACGCAAGATCGCCGAGGCCGTTTCACGCGGTGAGTTCGACGACCTTCCAGGTGCCGGCCGCCCGCTCGATCTCGCAGACGACGCGCTGGTTCCCGAGGAGCTGCGGCTCGCCTATCGCATCCTCAAGAACGCCGGCTTCGTGCCGCCGGAGGTCGAGGCGCTGAACGAGATCGCGGAGCTCGAACGCCTGGCAATGGGCAACGCTACGGCGGTCAAGAAGCTTGCGCTGCTCAAGGCGCGCATCGAAGCGCGCTACTACGACAAGGCGATTGCGCGCCTGGGATCCTAGTGGGGGCGAGCGAGCTCGCCGGGGCTGCCGATCAGCGAGACCTTTGCATCGCGCGGAACCGGCGGCAGCGACGCATCCCAGGCGGCAAAGCGCCTTTTGAGCTCCTCGAACATTGCCGGCTGGCGCCGGGCCAGGTTCGCGCGCTCGCGCTGATCCTGCGAAAGATCGAACAGGAAATCGTGCCCCTCGATCGAGAGCCATTTCCAGGTCCCGCTGCGCATCGCCTTCTGGTCCCGGAACTTCATTCGCCAGAATAGCTCGCGCCCGCGGTTCTCCTTCAGCAGGCTCGCGCCGTCGAGTGGGTAGTCCGGGTGCGGCGCGACGTCAGCGGCATCGAGAAAGGTCGCAACCCAGTCCATGGTGATCGCAAGCTGCGCGCGGATGTCGCCCTTAGGCCAGCGCACTACATAGGGCACCCGGATTCCGCCCTCGAGCAGGTCCATCTTGCCGCCGACAAGCGGCCACGAGTCGGAGAAGCGCTCGCCGCCGTTGTCGCTGGTGAACACCACGCAGGTGTTTCCTGGCAGCTCTCTCATCAACCGGCCGATGCCTTCATCCATGGCGCGGATCATCTCGAGGTAGGTCCCGACCGAGCCGCCGTCGAGGTGGCTGATGTGGCCGATGTTTTTCGCGCGCTCGGCATCGCCGCGCGTCTCCCAGGGCCAGTGCGGCGCGGTGTAGTGCAGCGAGAGCAGGAATGGCTTGGCCTTCACCCGCCGCACGAACGAGATCGCTTCCTCCGTGAGCAGATCAGTAAGGTAACCGGTGCGATGCACTTCTTTTTCGCCCTGGTAGAGATCGTGCGCGCCCGCGGAGTCGCAGTGCGTGAAGTAGTCGACTCCGCCGCTCATCGGGCCGAAGAATTCCTGGTAGCCGCTCTTCAGCGGGCCGAAGTGCGGCGGAAACCCGAGGTGCCACTTGCCGATCAGGGCGGTGGCATAACCCGCATCGCGCAGCAGCGAGGCGAGCGTGGGATGCTCCGGAGGCAGGCCAAGCTGCGGATTGCCGCGCGCGGTGTGGCTCGCGATCGGTTCGTCGGCACCGCCGCGAAAGCGGTACTGCCAACGCCCGGTTGCCAGCGCGAAGCGCGTAGGCGAGCACACTGCCGAGTTGGCATACCCGTCGGTGAAGCGCACACCGGCGGCCGCGATCTTGTCCAGCGTGGGGGAGCAATCGGCGCGGCCGCCGTAGCAACCGAGGTCGGCGTAGCCGAGGTCGTCGGCGAGGATGAAAACGAAGCTCGGCCTACTCGCCTTTGACACCGGTCTCGCGGATTACGCGCCCCCATGCCGCGTGCCCCTCGCGCATCATGGCGCCGAACTCTTCCGGGCTGTTGGCGATCACGAAGATGCGCGCGCTGCGCAGCGTCTTCACGGTCTGCGGATCCTTCAGCGCCTTCACCGTTTCGGCGTTGAGCCGCTGAACGATCTCGGACGGCGTCTTGGCAGGCACGAGCAAGCCGTACCAGAAAGGCATTGTCTTCTGATCAAAGCCGTGGAGGGCCGGCACGCCAGGCAGCTCGTCGATGCTCTCGGTCAGGTACACGGCGAGCGGCTTCAGCTTCCCCGCCTTGAGATGCGGCAGCGCTCCGGTCGCGGGAGTGAACATGATATGCGTGTCGCCGGACAGCACGCTCCGGATGGCTTCGGCGTTGCCCTTGTAAGGGACATGCGTGAACTCCGAGCCGGTCTTCAGGCGGAAGTACTCCGCGGTGAGATGACCGGGCGTCGCCTTGCCTGCGGACGCGTAGTTCACCCGGCCAGGATTGGCCTTGGCGTAGGCGATGAGCTCCTGCACCGATCGCGCGGGCAAGTCGGGATGCGCGACCAGCACGGAGTCTTGCGTGGCGATCGCCGTGACCGGCGCAAAGTCTTTCAGCGGATCGAACGGCAGCCGCTCGTAGAGGTGCGGGTTGCTCGTGACGATGCTGAAGAGCGTGAGGAGCGCGGTGTGGCCGTCCGGCAGAGCGCGCGCCACCTCGGCGGCGCCAACGTTGCCGGCCGCGCCGGGCTTGTTCTCCACTAGGACCGGCTTGCCCAGAAACCCCGACAGCTTTTCCGACAGGATGCGACCCATCAGGTCGAGCGGCCCGCCCGGCGTGAACGGATTGACCAGCCGGACCGGCTTCGACGGATAGCCCTGCGCCCCCGCCTGCAGCGCGAAAAGCGCGAGCGCGGCGAGGAGGAGCCCCCGCCTCATCCGCTAGCGCTTCTTCTCGTGCTCGGCGATGGCCTTCTTCAGGTCGGTGTACTCGACGCAGGGGAAGAAGCAGAGCTTGTCGAGCTGGCCCAGGTGCTCCTTCGCCTTCGCCACGTTGCCGACCATGAGGTAGGCCTCGCCGATGTACTCGTGCGCGCCGCGGTGCTGCGGGTCGATGCGCAGCGCCTCGTTGTAGTGCTTGAACACCAGGCTCATGTCCGGGTTGTCGCCCTTGCGGGTCGAGTACGCGTACAGGTTGTGGTAGTTGGCGTTGCCCGGGCTGGTCGCGACCGCGTCCTTGAGCACGCCCTGCGCGCTCGCCCAGTCCTTGCGCGCGATTGCGGCGTTGGCTTTCTCGAGCACCGGGTCCTTGGGGGTGCTGACCACCGGGTCGCCTGCGGCGAGCGCGGTTCCGCTCGCGAGCAGACCGGCTAAGATGAGTGCTTTCATGAGTGTCCCTTCGTTAGCGAGTCCGTCCGGATATACGGTCCGATGAGGCTTCCGGATTCGGCTGTCGCGATGGTACTCCTTCTCGCCGCGCTAACAGTGCTGGCGCCGCCGGCATTCCCGGAGCCGCCGAGATCGCGCGCCGAGGCGCTCACGGCGTTAAAAAATTCCGACGCCGCGACGCGCGCCGAGGCCGTGGTCTGGATCGCGAACCGCGGCGCCATGACCGACGCCCCGCTCCTGCACGAGCGGCTGCGCGACGAGAGCTCGTTCGTCCGCGGCTTCGCCGAGCAGGGCCTGTGGCTGCTCTGGACCCGCTCCGGGGACGCGCAGATCGACCAGCTGATGGCGAGCGCTAGCGAGGAGATGCAGGCGGGACGATACTCGCGCGCGATTTCCGTTCTGAGTGACGTCATCCAGCGCAAACCCGAGTTTGCCGAAGGCTGGAACCGCCGTGCCACGGTCTACTACCTCGCCGGCGAGTACGACAAGTCGATCACCGACTGCCACGAGGTGCTCAAGCGCAACCCCGGCCATTTCGGCGCGCTCTCGGGCATGGGCCAGATCTACTTCCAGCTCGAGGACTGGGGAAACGCGCTGCAGTGGTACCGGCGCGCGCTCGAAGTGAACCCCAACATGCTTGGCGTGGAGATGAACATCAGGCTGCTCGAGGAGCGCCTGAAAGATCGTCCAGCGCCTGGGCGATCGACGTAGCCGCTTCGCGCGGGTACTCGAACGGAAACAGGTGCCCGCCTGGCACCTTGCGAAACGTGAACTTCGGGCGCATCCCCGCGAGGCGGAGGCGCCGCACCACGTCGGAGTCGGCGCCGCCGACGAACGCCGCCGGCACGCGCAGGCGCGGGAGGTGGCGCATCATGTCGTGCGGGATGGTGCGGTAGATCTGGTATTCGATCGCCGGGTCGATCTTCAGGCGCAGCCTCCCCTCCTCCTCGACCAACCCGTGGCGCACGTAGTCTTCAAGGCATTCCTCCGTGAATGAATGAAACAGCCGCCGGCTGCGGAAGTGAGCCTTGGCCTCCTCGCGCGTCTGCCAGGTGCTGCGCCGGTCGCGCGTCGCGCCCGCGGGCGTGACGCGGTCGACGATGCCGAGGCGCTTGGTCGCGCCGAGCACCCCGCCGCGGAACGCGCCGATGATCGGCGCATCGAGCAGGACGATCGCACGGTAGAGCTCGGGCCGCCGCACCGCGGCCAGGTAGTGCAGGTAGCCGCCGAGCGAATGACCGACGCCGAAGATGGGCTGCCGGATGGATTCGATCAGCTGGTCTACGAGGTGCGGCCAGCCCTCGGTCGGCGGATGGCGCGGATCGGTGCCGATCGCGTCGATCCACGAGATTTCGTAGCGCGAAGCGAGGCGCTCCAACAGCGTCGCGTAGGACGACGCCGGAAAGCCGTTCGCGTGCGCGAAGTGAAGCGCCGCCTTAGACGTACTCTTTTGCCGCGGTGTCGGCGTCGGCCGGCCGGCCGACGAGGTAGCCCTGGATGAAATCGCAGCCGCAGGACTTGAGGAACGCGCGCTGCGCCTCGGTCTCCACGCCCTCGGCGACCACGCGGATCTGCAGCGCGTGCGCGAGCGCGATGATCGCCGAGACGATCGCGCCCTGGTCGCGGTTGCCCGGCACCTCGGCGACGAAGCTCCGGTCGATCTTCACCTTGTCCACCGGGAAGCGGCGCAGGTAGGACAGGCTCGAGTAGCCGGTACCGAAGTCGTCGATCGCGATCGACACGCCGAGCTGCTTGAGCTTCTTCAGCGTGCTCAGCGTCGCGTCGGTCTGCTGCATCGCGGTCGACTCGGTGATCTCGAGCTCGAGGAGGCGCGGCGGCAGGCCCGTCTGCTTGAGCGCGCGCGCCACCACGCGCGGTAGCTGCGGGTCGTTGAACTGGCGCGCCGAGAGATTGACCGCGACCTGCAGGTCGCCGCCGTCATGATTGCGGGCGCCGATGAAGGTGTTCCAGCGGCAGGCCTCGGCCAGCACCCACTCGCCGATCTTGAGGATGATCCCGGTCTCCTCGGCGAGCTGGATGAACTCCCCCGGGTGCACCAGTCCGCGCTTCGGGTGCTGCCAGCGCACGAGCGCCTCGTGCGCGGCGATGCGCCCGCCCGCCGCGTCGATGATCGGCTGGTAGTGCACGCGCAGCTCGCCGTTGCCGACCGCGCGGCGCAGGTGGCTCTCGAGCTGCAGCCGGCGCGAGGCGGCCTGGTTCATCTGCTCGGTGAAGAACTGGTAGTTCGCGCGGCCGAGCTCCTTGGCGTGGTACATCGCGGCGTCCGCGTTGCGGATCAGGCTCTCGGCGTCGCGCCCGTCGTCGGGGTAGACCGCGATGCCGATCGAGCAGCTCACCACCAGCTCGCGCTCCTCCACCGTGACCGGCGCGGAGAGCTGCTCGAGCACTTTGTGCGCGACGAGCGCCACGTCGGAGGAGCGCTTGATCTCCGGCAGCACGACCACGAACTCGTCGCCGCCGATGCGGCAGATGGTGTCGCCCTCGCGCAGCTGGTTCACCAGGCGGCTCGCCACTTCCTTCAGCAGCGCGTCGCCGACCGCGTGGCCGAGCGAGTCGTTGATGGTCTTGAAGCGGTCGATGTCGACGAACATCACCGCGCTGTTTTTCTGGTTGCGCGAGCTGAGCGCGAGCGCCTGCGTCAGGCGGTCTTCGAGCAGGCGCCGGTTGGGCAGCCCGGTGAGCGCGTCGTGGTCGGCGAGGTGCTGGGCGCGCGCCTTCGCTTCCTCGAGCTCGGCGGTACGCTCCGCCACCTTGCGCTCGAGCTCGCCCAGGGCCCGCTGCACCCGCAGGTCGGCCTCGCGCTCCGCGGTGACGTCCTCGTAGCTCCAGATCCATTCCTGCTCGGCATCGCCCGCGTCGATGCGCCGGCCGCGCATGAAGCAATGGAAGCTCGAGCCGTCCGCGCGTTTGAAGCGTGCATCGGCGGTATGGATGCCGCCGGGCGGCGTTTCCTCGAACGCGCGCCGCGCGGCGACCTGCCAGTCCTCCTCGTTCACGAACAACAGCGCCGAGCGCTGGCCGACGAGCTCGCCGCGGTTGACGCCGATCATTTCCTCGAGGAAGCGGTTGCAGCGCTGGATTACGCGGTTGCGCACGAAGGCGATGCCGACCATGGCGTTGTCGAGGATCAGGTCCTGCTCGGCGAGCGCGCGCTGCACGCGCATCTCCGCCTCGCGCTCCGCGGTCACGTCCTCGTAGCTCCAGATCCATTCCTGCTCGGCGTCGCCCGCGTCGATGCGCCGGCCGCGCGCCCGGCAGACGAAGCTCGAGCCGTCGCGGCGGCGGAAGCGCGCCTCGCCCTCGAAAGTGTCGCCCGGCGCGGTGGCGTCGTTGGAGCGCCGCCCCGCCTGCTCCCATTCCTCGCGCGAGGCGAACAGCACCGCGGTGCTCTGGCCGATGAGCTCGCCGGGACCCGCGCCCACCATGTCCTCGAGGAAGCGGTTGCAGCGCTGGATCGCGCGGTTGCGCACGAAGGCGATGCCGACCGAGGCGTTGTCCAGGATCAGCTCCTGCTCCGCGAGCGCGCGCTGCACCCGCTCCTCGGATTCGTGCTCCTGGGTGATGTCGTCGAACAGCCAGACCGAGCCCTGCGCCGGGTCGCCGGCCTGCACCGCGCGGCCCGAAATCGAGCACCAGATGGGCGCGCCGTCCTTGCGCACGTGGCGGCGCTCGACGTAGACGGTCTCGCCGCCCCAGACCGGCTCGTACAGCGTTTCGCCCCCCGCCTCGTACTCCTCGCCGCTGGCGAACATGAAGCGCGTCGACTGGTTGAGGAGCTCGCCCGCGCCGTAGCCGAAGATCTCCTCGAAGCGGCGGTTGCAGCGCACGATGCGCCGGTCCTTGACGAAGATGATGCCGGTGACCGCGTTCTGCAGCACCGCGTCCTGCTCGCGCACCAGCCGCTCGAGCGACTCGTCGGCGCGGCGCCGCTCGCTGACGTCCTCGGTCAGCCAGACGTAGCCGCGCGCCGGCTCGCCCGCCGCGACTGCGCGCCCGGATACGCGGCACCAGAAGCCCGAGCCGTCCTGGCGGCGCAGCCACTGCTCGCGCGTGTGCGTGCGGCCCTGGTCCATCTCGGCGTAGACCTGGCTGCGCCGCTCGAACTCGTCCTCGGTGAAGTACATCTGGCGCCACGAGACGCCGATCGCCGCGCCCGCGCCAAATCCGAACATCTCCTCGAAGCGCCGGTTGCAGCGCATGATCTTGCGCTCGCGGCTGATCGCGATGCCGACCACCACGTTGTCGAGCAGCGCCTGCTGCTCGGCGAGCACGCGCTGCAGCTCGTCCTCGGCGCGGCGCTGCTCGGTGACGTCCTCGACGGTCCACACCGAGCCCTTGTGCGGGCTCTGCGGATCCACCGCGCGGCCGTCGGCGCGGTTCCAGAACGTGCTGCCGTCCTTGCGCCGGCGAAGGCCGATGCGCCGCGGCGTCTGCCCGCGCCCGAGCGCGTCGTAGACCGATCTTGCCTCCTCGTAGTCGCCGCTGCCCGGATAGATGATCGAGGTCGGCTGGCCGTCCATCTCGCCCGCGCCGTAGCCGTACATCTCCTCGTAGCGCCGGTTGCAGCGCACGAAGCGCCGGTCCTTGACGAAGCAGATGCCGATCGAGGCGGTGCCGAGGATCGCCTCCTGCTCGCGCAGCAGGCGCGCGATCTCGTCCGCGTGCCGGCGCCGGTCGGTGATGTCCTCGACGATCCAGACCGTGCCCTGCTGCGTGTTGGCGGGGTCGATCGCCTTCGCGATCAGCCGGCAGAGGAAGGTCGAGCCGTCCTTGCGCCGCACCTCCCACTCGAGGTCGAGCTGGCGCCCGGCGGCGAGGATCGGCGTGGCGATCTGGCCAAGCGCGAGGTAGCTCTCGCGGCTGGGATAAACGACCTCGCCCGACATGCCGATCAGCTCGTCGGGGCCGTAGCCGAACATCTCGGCGAACTTCGGATTGCAGAGGAAAAAGCGGCGCTCGCGCGTGAAGGCGATCCCGATCGAAACGTTCGCGAGCAGCGCCTCGTATTCGAGCTGGGTGTAGCGCGTGCGCCCCGCGTACGAGACGCCGGCGTCGGCCTCGAAGGCTTGCAGGGGCTTGGGATCGTTCATCGCGCGGCGAGCGCCTCGAAATCCTCGGTGTAGCGCCGCAGCTGGGCCTGCACCCGCGCGCGCTGCTCGGGACTGAGCGAGCGGTCGATGTCCATCAGCATGGCGAAGTACTGCTCGCGCCAGGCGTCCAGCGCCGCCACATAGGCGGGCTCGCGCCCGCGCTCCCAGCTCACCAGACGGTCGGCGAGGCGCGTGCGCGCTTCGCGCGCGCGGATTATGGCGAGCACGTCGTTCTGCAGGCGCTTGCGGTCGCGGTCGCGCAGCTCGGGCGTCATCGGCGCGCGCTCGGCGTACTCGCGCACCCGCTGGACCTGCGCCTGCGTCAGCTTCCCCACCCATTCCTCCAGCCGGTCGACGACAAACCGGGCCCGCTTCCTGCGCCGCTCACGCTCTGGTCCGCGCAGGTAGTCGCGATAAAACTGCCGGTTTTCCTCCGCCAAACGCCGCTCGATGTGCGCAACCTGCTCCGGGGTCAGCCGGTCCAGCAGCGGCGCGATCAATTCGGCTCCCTTGCGCAGGCTCTCCCGGGCCTGCGCTCTCACGGAATCGTACCCCCAATCGAGGTCCTGGCGGGATAGCCCGTCCCCGAAGCGGCGCGAAGTTTCGTGGGCGAGCGTGACATATTTTGGCAACGCGTTGCGGCGATGCCACGCGTGGAATTCGTCGATCCGGTCGTCCAGCTCGTCGGCGTCGTCGCCGCTGAGCTCGAGATAGCTGCTCGCCTTCCAGCGCAGGTACGCATCGGCATTCTCGTAGGCGAAGCGCACCGTGCTGCACCCGCAAACGAGTGCAGACAGCGCCGCGACCAGCAATAGCCTCGTAACCCTCACCAAAAGCTCTCCACCGTGATGTGACCCGGGTTGCGCCGCCGATGTTTGCGCAGGCCGCGCTCCAGCAGCGCAGCCTGCGCGTCTTTCAGCATCTCGGGGTTGCCGCACAGCATCACGTGCGAGCGCTCGTTCAACGCCAACCCCGCCGCGGCCTCCAGCCGGCCGTCGCGCATCGCCGCCGGAATGCGCCCCGTCAGCGACCCCCTCACAGTTTCGCGGCTGACGAAGCTTACGTAACGAAAACCCTTGTGATGAGTGCGCAGGATTTCTCCTATCAGCTCGCGGTAGGCGAGCTCCCGCGCGTGGCGCACCGCATGAACCAGCACGATATTGCCGAAACGCCGCCACGGCGTTTCGGTTCGCAGGATCGAAAGAAAAGGTGCGAGACCGGTACCGGTCGACACGAGCCACAATGTCTCGGCGTCCGGCACCTCCGAAAGCACCAGAAACCCGGCCGGATTCGACGCCACGAGAAGGCGCTCTCCGGCGCGCAGCTCGGCCAGCTTCGGCGACAGCGGCCCTTCCGGAACCACGATGCCGTAGAACTCGAGCACCGGGTCCTCGGGCGGGTTCACGAACGAGAACGGCCGTGCGATGCGCTCTTCCACGGCGATGCGCACGAACTGCCCGGCTTCGAACCTGAGCCGCGGGCCTTCGACGCGCAGCGAGAACAGCGCATCGGTCCAGTGCCGGTTCTCGACCACCCGGCCCTCGAGCCACTTCGCCGTCATTGAATCCGGTACGGTTCGAGCTGCAGGTCGAGCAGCTCGCCGCCCAGCATCACGATCGCGCCATGGCGGCGGTTATTGCCGGTATCGGAAAATTCGAAGGTATAGGTGCGCGCGATCTTCAGCTGCCCGTCCTCGCCGCGGCGCAGGCGCGCGCGGGTGAAAGACACGGTGTCGTCCAGGAACTGCAGGGCATAGCGCTCGCACGCCGCTCGCCCCGCTCGTACCGCGCGCTCGCGCGCGCGCAGGCTGTCGAGCCAGAGGAAAATCCCTGCTGCAATAGCGACAATCGCGGCCGCTTCCCACATCCCGCTATTGTGCCCTGATCAAATCGGCTGCTTTCTCCGCCAGCGCGATCACAGCGGCATTGATATTCCCGGAAGGCACCGCTGGCATTACCGAGGCATCGACCACCCTCAGGCCATAAACGCCTTTCACTCTTAGTTGCTGGTCCACGACCGCACCCATACTGCAGGTAGAGGTCGGATGAAACACGGTCTCGCCCATCTCGCGGCAGTAGGCGAGCCAGTCTTCGTCGCTCTTCACTTTCTCGCCGGGCAAGTACTCGTCGACGACGTAGTCGCGCATCGGCGGCGTGGCGCAGATCCGGCGAATGAACTTCAGCCCTTCCACCATCACGCGCCGGTCCGTTTCGGTGGCGAGATAGTTGTAGCGGATCGCGGGCGGCGCGGCCGGATCGGCCGAGCGGATGTGCGATGAGCCGCGCGACTCGACTTGGAGCTGCGACATCGCGCAGGTGAACCCCGAGTGCGGATGCAGGATGCCGCCGCGCTTCGCGGTCGAGAAATTGATGAAGTAGAGCTGCGCGTCGGGACGCTCGAGCTCGGGACGCGTGCGCACGAACGCCGCCGCGTGCCCCGCGCTGACGGTCAGGGGACCTTGCTTGAACAGAAAATATTTCAGCCCCATCCCGGCCTTTCGCCAGACGCTCGCCATGTCGTCGTTCAGCGTGATCGCCTTGCAGCAGCGCCAGAAAGTGCGCACGTAGAAGTGGTCCTGCAGGAGCTCGCCGACCTGCGGCGCGTCGTGCACCACCGGGATTCCGTGCTGTTGAAGTCTCTCCTTTGCTCCAATGCCGGAGAGCTCAAGCAACTGGGGCGAATTGAACGCGCCACCCGACAGGATGATCTCGTTGCCGTGGGCCTGCTTCCGTCCGCCCTGCAGATATTCGATGCCGACCGCTCGCTTGCCTTCGAAAAGGATCCTGGTCGCGAGCGCGTTCGTTTCCACGCGCAGGTTGGGTCGCTTCTGCGCCGGCCGCAGGTAGGCGGTCGCGGTGCTGCGCCGGCGACCGCGGTAGGCGGTGGCGCGGTAGTAGCCCGTGCCCTCCTGCGTCGGACCGTTGAAATCGTCGGTGCGCGGTACGCCGAGCGCCGCGGCGGAGGCGATGAACGCGTCGCAGAGCTCGTGGCGCTCGAGGTCGGAGACCTTGAGCTCGGTCTCGGCCTTCTCGAAGTACGGCTCGAGCGACTTGAAGTCCCAGCCGGGGATGCGCCAGCCGTCGTAGTCCTCAGGCTGGCCGCGGATGTAGACCAGGCCGTTGATCGAGGAGGAGCCGCCGAGCACCTTGCCGCGCGGCGTAAAGATGCGCCGCCCGTTCAGCGTCGGCTCAGGCTCGGATTGGTAGGCCCAGTTGACGTCGGTGCGCGCGAAGAGCTTGCCGTAGCCGAGCGGCACGTGGATCCAGGGATCGGTGTCGCGCGGGCCGGCTTCGACAAGCAATATCTTCTTGGACGCGTCTTGCGATAGGCGATTCGCGAGGACGCAACCCGCCGACCCCGCGCCCACGATGACATAGTCGTATTTCAACGCGGCGAAGCGATGTGCATACCGCCGTCGACGTAGATGATCTCGCCGGTGACGCGGCGCGCGCCCTCGATCAGCCAGACGATCGCCTCGGCCACGTCCTGCGCCTCGGCCGCCGCCTTGAGCGGCGCGCGCTCGGCGAAGCGGCGCTCGTGCTCGGCGGCGCCGTCGGCGCCGTGCGCGGCGACCTGCCAGGGGGTCTTCACGTAGCCGGGAGCCACGATGTTGACGCGCACGTCGGGCCCCAGCGCGCGGGCGAGCGAGAAGCTCATGGTATCGAGCGCCGCCTTGGACGCCGCGTAGGCAATCGACGAGCCGGTGCCGAGGATCGAAGCCACGGAGGACACGTTCACCACGCAGCCACGGCTCGCCTTCAGCGCCGCAGCGCAGGCGCGGATCATCTGAAACGGCCCGATCAGGTTGACGCGGAAGATGCCGAGGATGTCGTCGGCCGACAGGCCCTCGAGGTCGGCGTGCGCGACGAACTTGGTGGTGCCGGCGCTATTCACCAGCGCGTCGATCCGGCCCCATTTGTCGAGCACCGCCTTTGCGACACGGCGACAGTCGGCATCGTCTGCGACGTCGCCTCTGAACTCTTTCTGGACCTTGTTCCGGGCCATGGCAGCTACGTGCCAACCGCGCTTCCCCAGCTCCTGCGCGGTCGCCTCGCCCATCCCGGACGAGCCGCCAGTCACAATCGCAACCTTCGTCGCTCCTTTCATACCGTCGCGACCGGCGCCGGCGGCGAGCCCACGGCGCCCGGAAGCCGCAGCGGCGGCGCGGTCAGCAGGAAGCGGCTGCGCTTGTGGCTGCGCAGCCAGTTCGCAAGCTCCGTGAGGTACCACATCTCGCCGAGGTGGATGCCGTTCTTGAACAGGCAGTGCTCGTGCAACGGCATCGCCGCGTGCGGCGTGGGCTTGGTGAGGCTCGTGGGAATGAGCTCGACCGCGTAGTTGTCCGAGATGAGGCAAGCGAGGCCCGAGTCGGTGATCCACTGCAGCAGCTTGTCGTCGCGGCCGTCGAGTCCGCTGCACGTGCCGTGCAGGAGCTTGGCATCGGGGGTTTTCTTCAGCTCCAGGATCACGTCGGCAAATCCGGTATAGAGGCAGACCATGTCGCCGCGCTCGATCTTGACCTTGTCCTTGTCGAGGACCTTCATCAGGTCGTCGTAGCCGACTGCGCGGCGCTCGCGCTTGAAGTGGGCGTGCAGGTCGATCATGACCCCGCACCCCTGCGCGCCGTGCTCGGCGAGGTTCTGAATGCCGAGGGCCTTCGCCTCGGTTCCCTCGTAGCGATCCCAAGTTCCAGCTTTCTTGTCCGGCGCCGGAGTGACGTGTTCGCCGCCGCGGAAGCCGTTGTAGAACACGATCTCGGCCTTGCCGTCGCCGTCGGCGTCGAAGCGGCTGCCGACGTGCGCGAACGAGTCCCACTGCGACGAGTACTGCAGCGTGAGCAGCACGACGTCGTCGCACACGACATCGGTCTGGCCGGGGTTCTCGTCGCCAAACGGATAGCAGAAGTTCTGCTTTTCATTTCGAATCGTGGAGGCAAGCCGCGGTGGTGAGCGCCGCGGGTTGAGCACGCTGCCGCCGGGAAAGTCGAGCGGCAGCGAAAGGCAGAAGGTGACGCCCTCCTTCACCTCGGCGATTCCCTGCAGCACCTTCTCGCGCGTCACCAGGTTCATGCGGCCGCGCTGGTCGTCGGGACCGAATTCGCCCCAGTTCGACCCCGGCGGCCTGTTTTTCCAGCGTTGCGCCATCAGTAGTAGTGCCTCCCCAGCCATTCGGCGACGAGGACGGGCTTCTCCGCGCCCTCGCGCTCGACCACGGTATCCCAGGTCACCTGCACGCCGCCGTCCGCGAGCTTTTCGAATTTCTGCAGCGTGAAGCGCGCGCGCACGCGCGAGCCGCTCGGCAGCGGCGCGGTGAAGCGCACGCGGTTCAACCCGTAGTTGACGCCCATCTTGCGGTCGGTGAAGCCGAAGGTGCGCTCCGACAGGTGCGAGAGGAGCGAGAGCGTCAGGAAGCCGTGCGCGATGGTGCCGCCGAACGGCGAGCTCTTCGCGCGCGCCGGATCGACGTGGATCCACTGGAAGTCGTCGATCGCCTTGGCGAAGGTGTCGATGCGCTCCTGCGTCACGTCCACCCACGGCGAGACGCCGACTTCCTCGCCGACGCGGCTCTCCAGCTCGCGCAAGCTCTTTGGCTTCATCGCTAGAAGCGCGAGAAGTCTGGCTTGCGCTTCTCGAGAAAGGCGTTCAGCGCCTCTTTCGCCTCGGGCGAGGACAGCCGCTCGGTGAAGATGCGCGTCTCCTCGTCGATCGCCGCCGCGAGCGGCTCGGTGTAGCGCATTCTGAGCAGGCGCTTGGTGAGGCGGATCGACTCCGGCGGCAGCGCCGCGAGCGCCATTGCGGCTTGCAGAGCATGGTCCAGGAGCTTCTCCTGGGGGACCACCTCGGTGACGATGCCCGCTTCGTAGGCCTTCTGCGCGGTGAACGGCTTGCCGAGCAGCAGGAGCTCGGCGGCGCGCTGGTAGCCGGCAAGCAGCGGCAGGAGAAGCGTCGAGCCGAACTCGGGCACGATGCCGAGCGGCACGAAAGGCAGTTGGAAGCGCGCGTTCGGCGCCGCGTACACGAAATCGCAGTGCAGGAGCATGGTGGTGCCGATGCCGATCGCCGGTCCGCCCACCGCGGCCACCACCGGCTTCTTCATGTGCGGCAGCACACGGAACAGGGCCTGCGCGGGCGAAGTACCCGGCTTGCGCGGCACGTTCAGAAAGTCCTGCACGTCGTTGCCGGCGGTAAAGCACTCGGCGGTACCGTGCAGGAACACCGCGCGTACCTGCGGGTCGGCATCGGCGGCGGAGAGCGCGTTGCCGAGCATCGGGTACATCTCGACCGTGATCGCGTTCTTCTTCTCGATCCGATCGAAGCGGATGCGCGCGACCCGGTCCTGGGTTTCACTTCGAATCAAGGCGGTAATCCTTGAATTGCTGCCGCAGGGTGAGCTTCGAGAGCTTGCCGGTCGCGGTATGCGGCAGCTCCTTCACGAACACGACGTCGTCGGGCATCCACCACTTGGCGATCTTGCCCTCGTAGAACTTGAGCAGGTCGTCCTTCGAGATCTCCTGCCCGGCCTTCTTCACCGCGACCACGATCGGGCGCTCGTCCCATTTCGGGTGGCGCACGCCGATCACCGCGGCCTCGGCGATCGCCGGGTGGGCGATGGCGATGTTTTCGAGGTCGATCGAGCTGATCCACTCGCCCCCCGACTTGATCACGTCCTTCGAGCGGTCGGTGACCTGGATGTAGCCCTCGGGGTCGATGGTGCACACGTCGCCGGTGGGGAACCATCCCTCGCGCAGGGGATCCCCCCCTTCGCCCTTGAAGTAGCTCTTGATGACCCAGGGTCCGCGCACCTGCAGGTCGCCGAACGCCTTGCCGTCCCAGGGCAGCTCGCGGCCGTTCTCGTCCACGATGCGCAGGTCGACGCCGAAGATTGCCCGTCCCTGCTTGTTCTGGAGCGCGTAGCGCGCTTCCTTGCCGAGCTTCTGCTGCGCGGCCTTGAGCGTTCCCGCGGTGCCGAGCGGGCTCATCTCGGTCATCCCCCACGCGTGCAGCACCTGCACCCCGTAGTCGTCCTGGAACGTGCGGATCATCGCCGGCGGGCAGGCCGAGCCGCCGATGACCACGGTCTTGAGCGTCGAGAAGCGCAGCCTCTTCTCCTTCATGTACGCAAGCAGCCCGAGCCAGACCGTCGGCACGCCCGCGCTCATCGTCACGCCTTCGGCTTCGAACAGCTCGTGCAGGCTCTTGCCGTCGAGATGCGGGCCCGGAAACACCATCTTGGCGCCCGTCATGGTGCAGGAATACGGCAGGCTCCACGCATTGACGTGGAACATCGGCACCACCGGCAGCACCACCTCGCGTGCTGACAGATTCAGGGTGTCGGGCAGCGCCGCGGCATACGCGTGGATCATGGTCGAGCGGTGCGAATACAGCGCACCCTTCGGGTTGCCCGTCGTGCCGGAGGTGTAGCAGAGGCAAGCGGCGGTCTTCTCGTCGAAGCTCGGCCAGTCGAAGTCGTCGCTCTGGTCGCGGATCAGATCCTCGTACTGCTCGTTCAGCGCAATCCACTGACGCACCGTCTTGAGCTGCGGCTTGAGCTTTTCCACGAGCTGCGCGAACGTGGTGTCGTAGAAAACCACCCGGTCTTCCGCGTGGTTCGCGATGTACGCGATCTGGTCGGGGAACAGGCGCGGGTTGACGGTGTGGATCACCGCGCCCGAGCCGGCGACGGCGTAGTACACCTCGAAGTGGCGGAAGCCATTCCACGCCAGCGTCGCGACGCGGTCGTGCATTTGCACACCGAGCTTCTTCAGCGCGTTGGCGAGCTTGCGGATGCGCTGGTGGGCCTGGCGGTACGTGTAGCGGTGCACCGCGCCCTCGATCGTCTTGGAGACGATCTCGGTCTGCGCGTGATGGCGGTCGGCATGGCGGATCAGGCCGCTGATGAGCAGCGGCTGATCCATCATGAGGCCCTGCATGGCTCCTCCTCGTGCTGGAGCCGGTAGTCTACCTGCTGGTCAGCACCTCGCCGAAGCGCTCCCACTGGCTGCCGTCGAAACGCATGAGCTGCACCGACTGGATCGGCGCGAAGTCCTGGCTGCTGGTGCTGATCGTGACGCCGGGCAGCAGCGTCTCGATCGCGAAGCCTTTCATGCTCGCGGCCTGGCGCATCACGTTCTCGCGCGTGAGGTTGTCGCCGCACTGCCTGAGCACCTGGTGCAGCGTGACGGCGACGGTGTAGCCGTAGACGTTGGAGTTGTCGATCAGGCTGCCGTCGGGGTAGTACTTCTTCATGAACGCTTCCCACTTCTTGATCGCGGCGTCATTGGCCCACTGCTTGTCGGTCGGGTCCTTGAGGTAGGCGGTCGAGATCAGCCCGACCGATTTCTCCAGCCCCGCGGGTTTCAGCACCGAGCCGACCTGGGTCGAGACGTTGTTCAGGAAGTGCAGCGGCTTCCAGCCGATGTCGTAGGCCTTGCGGATCGCCTGCGCCGCGAACTTGGGCGTGGTGATATTGAAGAACACGTCCGCGCCCGACTGCTGGAGCTGCACGATCTGAGAGTCGACGGTGGGATCGGCGACCTCGTACGACACCTCGGCGACGATCATGCCTTTCGCCTTCGCGCCCAGGCCGTCCTTGATTCCTTTCAGGTAATCCTTACCGTAGTCGTCGTTCTGGTAGAGGATGCCGATCTTCGCGTTGGGCTTGGTCTTGAGCAGATATTGCGCGTAGACCTTGGCCTCGTCCTGGTAGTTGGGCTGCCAGCCCATGGTCCAGGGGAAGTCCTTCGGGTCGTTCCACTTGGTGGCGCCGGTCGCGACGTGGAGCTGCGGCACCTTGCGCATGTTCATGTACTTGTGGATCGCGGTGTTAGGTGGCGTGCCGAGCGTCTGGAACAGAAACAGCACCTGGTCCTGCTCGACCAGCTTGCGCGCCATCTCCACGGTCTTGGGCGGGCTGTAGCCGTCGTCGTAGGAGATGAAGTTGACCTTGCGGCCGTTGATGCCGCCCTGCTCGTTCACCATCTTGAAGTAGGCGGCGATGGTCTTGCCAATGGTGCCGTAGGCCGACGCCGGGCCGCTGTAGGGATTGGTGTTGCCGATCTTGATCTCGGCGTCGGACGCACCGGGATCGTATTTCTTCTGCGCAGCGACCGGAAAAGCGGCCGCCAGGGCGATTGCCAGAAAAGCGATGCGTTTCATGGTGAACTCCTCCTCTTAGCCAAGAGCAGGCGGATCGCGCCTGCGACGCCGGTCGGCATCAGGTAAACGAAGCCGATCATGAAAATGCCGAAGATCGCCCACGGGGCGGCCTTCGAGATCTCGTCCGCGATGTTCGGCACGAACTGGATGAAGAGCGCCCCGTACAGCGCCCCCGAGATCGAGGCGAGGCCGCCGACCACGATGCCGACCAGGAATACGATCGAGACGAAGATGTTGAAGCTGTCGGGCGCGACGTACTGGATGGCGATCGCGCTCAGCGCGCCCGCCACCCCGGTGTACATCGCCGAGACGCCGAACGCCGCCGACTTGTAAATCGCGTTGTTGACGCCCATCGCCTCGGCGGCGACGTGCTGGTCGCGGATCGCCACCAGCGCGCGCCCGATGCGCCCGCGCAGCAGGTTGCGCGCGAGCACGAACATCGCGATCGTCACCGCCAGCGTGAAGAAGTACAGCCACTGGTCTGCGTTCAGGGGCACCCCGGGCGGGGCTTCGGGCTTCGCGATGACGATGCCCTGCACGCCGCCGGTCCACTTGGCGAGGTGATCGTACTTGAGAAGCTGCGGCATGGCCACGCCGAGCGCAAAGGTGGCGAGCGCGAGGTACAGGCCCTCCAGGCGCAGCGCCGGCAGGCCGAAGAGGAACCCCGCCACCAGGCACACGCCGCCGGCCGCGGGCACGGTGAGCCAGTACGGCACGCCCGCCCGGTCCATGAGGATCGCCGCGCAGTACGCGCCCAATGCGTAGAACGCGCCGTGGCCGAGGGAGATCTGGCCGCTGTAGCCGGTGAGGATGTTGAGGCCGAGGAGCGCGGTCGCGTACACCATCACCAGGGTGAACTGGAAAGTCCGGTAGTTGCTGAGGACGAAAGGCAGCACCAGCGCGACGGCGAGCAGCACGACGATCGGCAGGAGATTTCTCTTCATACGCGCGTCACGTGCACGCTGCCGAAGAAGCCCGAGGGGCGCACGAGCAGCACGCCGATGATGAGCACCAGCGCCACCGTGAGCTTGAGCTCGTTGCCGATGACGAACGCGCCGAGCAGGTTCTCGAGCACGCCGACCGCGAACCCGCCGATCACCGCGCCCATCGGGCTGTCGATGCCGCCGAGGAGCGCCGCGGCGAACGCGTAGAGCAGGATCCCGCCCATCATGTTCGGGTCGAGGTACACGATCGGCGCCACCATCATCCCGGCCACCGCGCCGACCGCGGCGGCGAGCCCCCAGCCGAGCGCGAGCATCCAGCCGACGCGGATGCCGACCAGGCGGCTCGACTGCGGGTTCTGCGCCGCCGCGCGCATCGCGAGGCCGAGCGGCGTGAAGCGGAAGAAGAGGTAGAGCGCGGTGAGCACGACGAGCGTGATGCCGATCGCGCCGAGCTCGTGCGCCGACATGTAGCGGATGCCGAACAGCGGCTCCTTCGGGAAGGGGCTGGGGAAGGCCTTGATGGTGTACGTGTAGATCCAGCCGGCGGTGCTGTTCAGGATCACGAGCAGCGCGATGAACACCACGACCACCGCGAGCACCGGCGCGTTCTCCACCGGGCGGATCACGATTCTCTCGATCAGCACGCCGAGCACGAACCCGAGCAGGATGGTGAGGAAGAACGCGGCCCAGTACGGAACGCCCGCGTTGATCAGGCTCCAGGCGAGGTAGGTCGTGAACATCGCCGTCTCGCCCTGCGCGAAATTCACCAGGTGGGTCGCCTGGTAGATCATCACCAGCGCGAGCGCGAGGCTCGCGTAGATGCCCCCGGTCGCGAGCCCGGCGAGCACCTGGAAGAGGAAGGCGTCCATCAGTAGCCGAGGTACGACTTGCGGACCGAATCGTCCTGCTTCAGCTCGGCGGCCTTCCCGGCCAGGACTACGCGGCCGGTTTCCATCAGGTACGCATGGTCGGCGAGGTCGAGCGCCATGGCGGCGTTCTGCTCCACCAGCAGCATGCTCACGCGCTCGGCCTCGTTGATGCGGCGCAGGATGTTGAACAGCTCGCGCACGATCAACGGCGCGAGGCCGAACGAGGGCTCGTCGAGCAGCATGAGCTTCGGCGCGAGCATCAGTGCGCGCGACACCGCGAGCATCTGCTGCTCGCCGCCGGAAAGGGTGCCGGCCTGCTGGCGGCGGCGCTCCCTGAGGCGCGGGAAATAGCCGTAGACGCGCTCGAGGTCGGATTCCACCTTGCTGCGGTCGCGGCGCGTGTAGGCGCCGAGGCGCAGGTTCTCTTCGGTCGTGAGGTTGAGGAAGGTGCCGCGGCCATCGGGTACGTGCGCGATCCCGAGGCGCGCGATGTCCTCGGTCGCGCGCCGCGCGATGCTCTCGCCCGAGAACCGCACCTCACCGTCGGTCTTCACCATGCCGCACAAAGCACGCAAGGTCGTCGTCTTCCCCGCACCGTTCGCGCCCAACAACGCCGTGATCGAGCCCGGCTCCATCTCGAAGTCGAGCCCGTGCAGCACGCGGGTGTGCCCATAGCCCGCGTGCAGCCGACTGACCTCAAGCAGTGCCAAGGTAGGCCCTTACGAGCTCGGGGTGCTCGCGCACCTCGGCGGGCGCGCCCTGCGCGATGCGGCGGCCGAAGTTGAGCGCCACCACCCAGTCGGAGATGCTCATGACCAGGTTCATGTGGTGCTCGACCAGCAGCACGGTGAGCCTGAGCTTGTCGCGCAGCTCGCGGATCAGCGCGGCGAGCTTTCCGACCTCCTCGTGGTTGAGGCCGCTCGCCGGCTCGTCGAGGAGGAGGAGCTTCGGCTCGGACGCGAGCGCGCGCGCGAGCTCGACGCGCTTCTGCGTGCCGAACGGCAGGTCCGCGACGCGCGCGGCGG
>DASRIR010000023.1:0-2601 GCA_035649875.1 Burkholderiales bacterium
CATGGCGAAGTACAACGTGCGCTCGAACTGCATCTCGCCGTTCGCCTGGAGCCGGATGATCGGCTCGATCCCGACCGAGACCGAGGACCAGAAGGCGCGCGTCGAGAAGCTGAAGTTCATGGAAACCGCCAAGATCGCGCCTATTGCGGTATACCTCGCGAGCGACGCCGCACGCGAGGTCACTGGTCAAGTATTCGCGGTGCGCGCGAACGAGATCTTTCTCATGTCGCAGAGCCGCCCGTTACGCTCGGTGCACCGCTCGGAGGGCTGGACGCCGGAAACCATCGCCGCGCACGCCATGCCGTCGCTGCGCGACCACTTCTACCGGCTGGACCGCTCGCAGGACGTGTTTTCCTGGGATCCGCTTTGAAGCGCGTCCTGCTCAGCGATTCGATCGCGCCGGCCGGCGAGGAAGCGCTGCGCCGGGAAGTGGACGTGGTGCGCGCGCCGGACAGCGGGCTCGACACGCTTCGCAGGCTCGCGCGCGACGTCGACGGCGTGCTCACCCGCAGCAAGCTGCCGGACGATTTGTTCGACGCGGCGCCGCGGGTGCGCGCCATCGTGGTCCACGGCACCGGTACCGACCTCGTGCCGGTCGCCGCCGCGACCGCCCACGGCGTCATGGTGGCCAATCTGCCAGGCATCAACGCGCATTCGGTCGCCGAGTACTGTGCGATGGCGATGCTGATGCTCTCGCGCAGGATCCTTTCCATTACCAGCACGCTCAGGTCGAAGACCTGGGATGAAGCGCGCGTGCTCGGCGGGGGCGCTCGCGAGCTGGCCGGCATGACCGTCGGCATCGTCGGGGTGGGCGAGATCGGCGGGCGCCTGGCGAAGATCGCGCGCAATGGCTTTGGCATGAAGGTGCTCGGCCACCAGCGCCGACTTGACCGACTGCCGACCGAGGCGTCCCCGTCGCCGCTGCGCGAGCTCATCCAGAGCGCCGATTTCGTGGTGCTGGCCTGCCCGCTCACGCCGCAGACGCGCTACCTGATGAACCGCGAGACCCTGGCTCTCATGAAACCGACCGCGTGGCTGATCAATGTCGGACGCGGCCCGGTGGTGCAGGAGGAAGCGCTGATCGAGGCCTTGCAGGACAAGCGCATCGCCGGTGCGATGCTCGACGTGTACGAGCATTACCGCCTCGAGCCCGGCCACCCGCTCTTTTCGCTGGACAACGTCATCCTCACGCCGCACCTGGCGGCGGTGACGCAGGAATCGCGCGCGCGGGCCAGCGTGGCCGCAGCCGACGAGATGCTTCGCATCCTGCGCGGCGAGCGGCCGCGCAACCTGGTCAACCCCGAGGTGCTCGAGTCGGTGAGCGGCCGATGAAGATCGCCGACGTCAAGGCTTACCCCACGTCGTTTCCGATCCCCCAGCAGAACCGCGTAGCGCTGGGTATCGGCACCGCGGTAAAACGCGATGCGGTCGTGGTGAAGGTGACCACCGACGAAGGCATTATCGGCTGGGGCGAAGCGCACCACGGGCGCGCGCATACCGCCGTGGCGAAGCTGATCGAGACGACCTTGAGACAGCTCGTGCTCGGCATGGACGCGCTGGCCACGAGCGCCGTCTGGGAGAAGCTCTACCGCGCTCAGCTCGCGAGCCATGGCATGGGCGCCGGCGCCTGCCTCGCCATCAGCGGCATCGACATGGCGCTCTGGGACATCCGCGGCAAGGCGCTGAAGCTTCCCCTTTATCAACTGCTGGGTGGAACCCGTAGGGCAATCCCCGCGTACGCTGGCGGCGTTTCGCTGGGTTACCAGCCGCCATCCGAGTTGATCGACGAAGCGAAGAAGAGTGTGTCGGCCGGCTACAAGGCGATCAAGCTGCGCCTCGGCGACACTCCGGCGAAGGACATCGAGCGGGTGAGAGCGGCAAGAAAAGCCTTCGGCGACGACCTCGTGATCCTCACCGACGCCAATATCGGCTATCAACTCGAGGACGTGCGCCGCGTGCTGCCGGCGCTGGACGAGATCCGCGCCGGCTGGCTGGAAGAACCCTTCCCGGCCCACGACTACCGCAGTTACCGCGAGGCCAAGCTCCTCGGCCGCACGCCGCTCGCCGCCGGCGAGAACCACTACACGCGCTTCGAGTTCAACCGCGTGATCGAAGACGGCGCGATCACCATCCTGCAGCCCGATCTCTCCAAGTGCGGCGGCGTCACGGAGGCCCTGCGCATCGCCGCCCTCGCCTCGAGCTGGAAGCTGCCGATCCATCCGCACAGCTCGATGACCGGCCTCAACCATGCCGCCACCATCCATTTCCTCTCGGCCATCGGCAACGGCGGCTATTTCGAAGGCGACGTATCGAAATCGAATCTGTTCCGCGACGAACTGGTGGAGAATCCCGGGGACGTCGACCGGGACGGGAATGTTCGCCCGCTCGACCGGCCCGGGATCGGGCTGGAAGTGAACGAGGAATTTCTCGCCAAGCACCCCGCCATCGAAGGACCCGGTTACGTATGAGAAGAATCCTTGCCGCCCTGCTGTTCGTGCCGCTCACGGCTTTCTCCCAGGCCTACCCGAGCAAGCCGATCCGCTACATCGTTCCCTTCCCGCCCGGCGCCTTCAACGACACCCTCGCGCGCACGCTCGCCGC
>DASRIR010000024.1:0-3310 GCA_035649875.1 Burkholderiales bacterium
GGCGAAGCAGCTGCTCGACTTCCAGCCCGAGCGACCCATCACCGAAGCCGGCCTGCGCAACAACATCTCGGTCGGCATCCAGTACGTCGCCGCGTGGCTCGCGGGCAACGGCTGCGTTCCGGTCTACAACCTTATGGAAGATGCCGCCACCGCCGAGATCTCGCGCTCGCAGATCTGGCAGTGGATTCGCTCGCCGAAAGGCGTGCTGGAAGACGGCCGTAAAGTGACGCCCGAGCTTTTCGCAAAGCTGCTCGGCGAAGAGCTCGCAAAGGTCCGTTCAGCCGGCGCCGAAGGTAAGCTGGAGGAAGCCGCCAAACTCTTCGAGCAGATCACAACCGACGATCAGTACGTCGAGTTCCTCACGCTTCCCGCGTACAAGCTCATCGACTAGTTAGTCGTCGAGCCGCCACTCGTTGCCGCACTTGCGGCAGCGCACGCTGATCTTCGGGTCGTCACCAATCAGCTTGAACGCAGCGTAGGCGCGACAAACGCCGCAGATCGACCGCTCACCGAGGCGCTCGGCCTCGTCCATGATCGCGCGATAGCGCTGCAGCGCGTACCAGCAGACGATTCCACCCAGGAAAACAAACACCAGGAGCGGAATGGATTCTGCGCGCTTGAAGCTGATGCCTTCCAGCGAGGCCGCGATGCCGAGCGCGCAGAGAAAGCACGAGATCAGCCAGGCATGGCCTTCGATCAGCCGACGCTCGTACCAGCGGCGAAAGCCGAGTCGGCCGATGGAGCGTGCAGGTTCTGTCACGACGGGGATGCCGCGGAGCAAGGGACACGTTCGCGCTTTTGCGGTTAGGTGTCAATCGTGCGCCGCGGCCATCTCTGCAGCGCTCAGTCGCCTTTCTATTCCGGAATCGTAAGCACGCCCTGGTCAAAACGTATGGCGTTGGATCCGGGCGCATTTGACGGGTTCGGGAGGCGCGTACCGGCGTCCGCCGGCGTGTACGGCGTCAAGCCGCGCGGCGTTGGGCGCACCACCTGCGACGGAGGCAGCGCCGTACCGCTCGTGAGATGCGCGTACATCGCATCCATCGCTACGACGAAGTAATAGTGCAGCGGCGCGAATTGGGCGCCGGCCGGGCCTAGGAAAAAGCTGGAGATGAACGCGTCGAAGTGCTGGCCCGGCGTGACCTCGATGTAGCTCATGCGGCTCTTGCGACCTTCGCGCTCCTGGTTGAGCGCGTAGTACGCCCGCGAGTGCAGATTGGGGAATACGAGCGCGTCCTGGCGGCCGTGGATCACAATCGCCGGCCTGCCGTGCACGCGAGCGTTCGTCTGCACTTGGCGCGTTCCAAACCGGACTTGCGCAAAGTTCAGCCAATCGCGCGCGCTCGCGTCCGGTCCCGGCCCGTCCTGCAGGGCGCGGAAGCAGAGCGCGCTGTCCAGGTTCAGGTCCTGGCGGCCGGTGGACGGGGATGTCACCAAATTTTCGGCGATTCCACCCGCGACCCAGTCCGCGACCAGGTTGACCCCTCCGGTCGCCGGGACGCCGGAGCTGTCTGCAAAGAGCTTTTTCGCATTTGCAGCCGTCATTGGCGTCGGTTTTCCGGCGCCATCGGTTGCCGCGAAGCTCACTTTGCAGAGGTTGTCCTGGATTGGGAAGCGACCGTAGGCGTTCGCATACGTCGGATTAAGCGAGCGCCACAGGTTCAGCGCCTCGTGCGAGGGCAGGCCCCAGTACTGCGCCTCGGCGTAGCCGTGCGCGCGGATCTTGGCGAGCGCGGACTCCGCGTGCTCGTTCGTCGTATCGCCGATGACAAGGCCTTTCTGCTTGAGCGAGTCGCAACGGGCCGTGCGGGATCCGGCCGGCCCGCCGAGCGGATCGATGTTGAGCGACGGAAAGAGCGGTGCCGCGGCGAGCGGGAGGCTTGGCGCAAGAGCGGCGCACGCCGCGTATACGCTCATCAACGACATGGAATCGTAGATAGTGCGGCCAGCCGGATCGAACGGCGGATCGTCGCCGAAGCGAATGACGAAGCGACCGTCTTCAGGCTGGATGCTCGGCTCGGTGACGACGAGCCCGTCGATCAGCCCCTTGTCGTCATCCTCGAGCGCGCGCAGCGCCATGCCGCCGCCATTCGACGCCCCGGTCGCGATGACGAGCGTGTTCTTGCGGTCGAAGCGCTTGCCACCTTTGCGTTCGAACTCTTCGTTCAGAGCCCAGAAGGCGAACTCGATGCCGGCGAGGCCGAACTGGCCCCAGAGACGCTCGGGATTGATCTGGGAGTGTGCGTGCTTGGTAGCGACGCGGTATTTCCCGTTTTCCGACGCAACGTACGCATCCAAAGCCGGGGAGGGTTTCACCGCGAACTGGGCGTTCTCCCCGATGAGGTCGGCGTGGTCGTAAACGCCATCGAGATTGTCCACGGCGAAGCTCGCCGCCTCCGGCCCGAGCAGGTGAAAACCTGTGTCCGTGCCCTTCCCCGGAAGCGCCACCACGCATCCCTTGAACAGCGCCCACTCGGCGATGGCGATGGCGCCGTAGAGGCTGCGCGATCCCGAGGGCATCGCGGCCACGATGCAGGGCTTTTCGGGGCTGAAATGCCGCGGGATCTGCACCGCGGCCGGAACGTTGTTCACATGCCCGGCGTCACCATCGGGTACGCGCAGATATCCCTTGTACTCGACGCCGGGGATGAGGCCCTGCGGAATTCCAGCGAACGTCGGTGCGAGCTTCGGACCCCAGAGGACTCCGAACCCGCCGGCCTCGGCTACATCCACTATGGCGCGATAGTTGTTATAGATGGCGCGCTTGCGTAACTCCGCTGGCGTTGGATTGACTGCATCCGCAAACCCAGGCGCGGCCGCGGTGGACTTCAGCCCGTCGTGATTGAGACCGGCCGAAAGCAGGTCGTCGTTGGTGCCGTCGTATTCGGCTCGCGTGATGCTGCCGTGGACGATGAGCCGCCCGGCATCGGAAAACGCCGGCAAGGAGGCAGACGCGAGCGCGATCGCGATCGCGCCCGTCAGTATACGAACCGTTTGCATTTCTCCTCCGCTTCGTTACTACCCGATAGTAATACCGCCTTGGGCGAAAAATACGGGCGGCAGACGCCGCCCCTAGGGTTGGTGTTAGCCAGACAACGATACCTTGACTGGCGTCGTTCTGGCTAATTAACCTGTTATGGGAGGAGGACATCATGTGCACACTGTGCGTTCGCGGTAAGCCGCAACTCCATTCGACGTCCCGCCGCGATTTCCTGAAGGGCACGGCGGCGACAGGCCTCGCGGCTGGGGCACTGGGCCTGTTCGGGTCCAGCGCGGCGGCGCAAGGTCACAGCGTGAATCCGCCGCCGCA
>DASRIR010000025.1:0-3287 GCA_035649875.1 Burkholderiales bacterium
GATGACGCGGGCCAAGAGCGAGCTACACGTGATCGCGCCGCTCAAGTACTACATCGCCAGCCAGTCGCGCATGGGCGACCGGCACGTCTACGGCGCGAAGAGCCGCTTCATGACCCAGCCGGTGCTGAAGTGCATGGAGCCAGTGACCTACGGCGACGCGCGCGACGCCGAGGAGATCGCTTTGGGCAAGCCCCAGGTAGACGTCGCCGGCGCATTGCGGAAAATGTGGATGTGAACTACCGCGACCAGGCGCTCAAGCTGTTCCCGCACGTGTGCGCGCGCTGCGCGCGCGAGTTCCAGGGCAAGCGCCTGCAGGAGCTCACGGTGCACCACAAGGACGGGAACCACGACAACAACCCGCCTGACGGCTCGAACTGGGAGTTGCTGTGCATCTACTGCCATGAGAACGAGCATGCCCGGTACGAGGATTTTCGCGCGGGGTCTGGCGCTCCTCACTCTCGCGCGGGGTCAGGCTCCGGGTTCCCAGTCCCGAAACCTGACCCCATCGCCACACACCGTCCCCTTGCCGGCCTCGACTCCCTGCTGAAGAAGAAGCGCGCGAAGTAGCGGTTACTGGGCCGAGGCTTCCGGCACCGAAGCGCAGACCACCTCGCGGTGCGCGCGCAGCATCTGCTCCCTGAGCATCGCGGGAGCAGTGTTTTCTCCCTTCGCGCCCTCGGTGACGATCGCGCCGAGGAGGTGCAGTGCGTAGCGGCTGTCCTCGTCGCTGCGCGCTGCGGTCTTGAGGTCGATGGCGTCTGCGCCGGTGCGCACGACCGGGGTGGCCGGCGGGAAGATGCCGAGCTGCGTTGCGTTGAGGCGCACGGCTACCCGGCGCGGCTCGTCGCTCAGGGCGACGTAGCAGCGCAGCACGCGCGCGATCTCAGCTTGCTGCCGCAGCTCGGCATTCTTCTTCGACGTGAGCAGCCCCTTCACCGACTGGCTGGCATCGAGGCAGCCCAGGCCGGCGTCGTCCGACTCGGCGAGGCGCGTCGCTGCGGTGCCGGTGGCGAACCCCTGGCACGCGCGAAACGGGCTGTTGCTGTCGCCGCTATTGAGGTGGATCGCCGCGATCAGCGACGGATAGCGGTAGGTGCCCTGCTTGTCCTTCGCGAGCGAAGGCACGAAGGACATCTCCTTGCGCCGGTAACCGAGCACCACGCCGTCGATCACGTTTTCCGTGGAAAGCCCGATGCGCAGGCCGACGGTGGTCGAGGTCGAGAACACCACGGGCGAGACGGTCTTGTCTTTCTTGATCTCGTCGACGCAGTCCTTGCATTCGCTGTTGTTGCTCCGGAAGTCGCCCGCGATGCGCTCGGCCGCGGTGCCGGTGGCATAAACCTGCTTCACTTCCGGCGCGAGCATGTCGCGGTTGGAAGTGATGTGCGCCAGCACCGGCGGCGTGTTGCCGTTGGTGTTGCGAGGCGCGATGAAGCCCTCCACCCGGTGCATCGCGATGGTCATCTCCGCCGGGGTCGAATCGATGTCGGCGATGGCCAGCGAGCTCTTGGTGACGAAAATCGCGCCGGGGGTGCCGCACCCGGCGGTGAGCAACGCGACCAGCAGCGGTAAGAACCCGAGTTTCATTGTGCCCCCTTTATTCGTGGTATTGGACGCGCGCGTCGTTGCGCAACGCGGTGATGCGTTCGGATGAATAGCCCAGCGAGACACTGTTGCCGGCCGGGCTGCTGAGCAGCAGCACCCCCAAAGTCTGGACCTCGAGCATGTCGGCGCCGCGCGCCTCGGCAGGCATTGCCGGCACGGTCATGCGCACTACCCCGGTCACGCGCCGGCTGCCGTCGGGCAACTCCTCCACGTGCGCGCAAGCGCAGGCGAGCAGCGAGCCGGCGAGGGCGACGGCGCGCGTCATTGCTTCATTTCCACCAGCACCGGCTGGAGCTGGTCGTCGGCTTTCTTCGCACGCGCGGCGGCGAGGAGCGCATCGGTCTCGCTGGCGGGCGCGTTGCCGAGCACGACGAAAAACCCCTTGTTGGATCGCACGGCGCGCGCCCCCGGCAGCTGCGCCTGGAGCTTGTGCGCGTCCTGGAGCGCCTGCTGCTCGTTCGCGGCCTGGCGCAGCACGACGACGTACTTCGGCTGGTTGACGCGCACCCCGAAGCGCACCGGGTCCGCACTCGCCTGCGCGAGCCGATCGTCGGCAGCGTGCGCGCTTGCCACGAATGGGAGGTCGAAGAACGCGCCATTGCCCATCGGCTTTGCGGGGGCCGGGCCGCCAACGGGCTCGAGCGCGGTGAAGCTGCCTTCCTTGACTATGCCTTGCTCGATGCGCACCGCCTGGCGCAGCCGCTCGGCGTCGCGGTTGGCGTCCGACACGCTCTCCGCCGTACTGGCGGTGCCGAGCGCGCCGCTGAGCACCGCCGGCAGGCCGAGCGCAGCCATGAAGGTTTCCTTCGGCTTCGCCGCCACCTGGTATTCGAGAACCAGCGTCACCAGGCCGAGGAACACGCCGACGCCCGCGGCGAGCATGAAATACGAAGATGGGAAGAAGATGATATTGGCGTCGTCGCTCTTGGAGAGCAGCGCCAGCAGCCGCGGCAGCAGCACCGCCGCAATTCCCGCGAGCAGCCCGATCGCGAATTTCGCACCCGCACTTGCCGTGGTTCCTGCCACTGGCTCCATGGCTCCTCCCCCTGTGATGGCGGCAGCATTGCGCGCGATCCATCGCAAGTCAGGTGCCGATTCCGGGCGCAATTTGTGACATATTCAGCACGGTTTTCTATCCGGGAGTCCGGGCTTTGGACATCGCGATAACGCCGAGCGGCGCGCAGTTCTCTCGCTGCCGCCGCTGGCGCTACCTGCTGTGGCGGCGCTGGGATCCGAGCCGGCCGGTGGCGAACTTCCTCATGCTCAATCCGAGCACGGCGGACGAGCTCAAGCTCGACCCGTCGTGCACGCGCGCGCGCAACTACGCCGGGCGATGGGGATACGGCGGGCTGATCGTCACCAACATCTTCGGCTGGCGCGCGACCGACCCGAAGGTGATGCGCTCAGCGAAGGACCCGGTCGGGCGCGGCAACGACGCCGCGATCTTGCGCGCGGCGCGCGAGGCGAAGGTGGTGGTGTGCGCGTGGGGAACGCATGGCGATCACCTCGGGCGCGGCGCCGAAGTGCTGGAACTCCTGAAGGGCATTCGACTGCACGCGCTGCGTGTCACCGCGGATGGCCATCCCTCGCACCCGCTCTACCTGCCGCAGACGCTTACTCCAGCGGAATTCCCGCTTCCTTCACCAGTCGCCGCCACAGCTCCAGGTCGGCGCGGTTGACCT
>DASRIR010000026.1:0-37231 GCA_035649875.1 Burkholderiales bacterium
GGCGTTCCGCTCGAGCGCCAGAAATTCACCTGGCGCGACCTGGTGCAGAAGCCGATCAGCAAGCTCGACGACGACGCCTATACGCGTGTGCGCATCATCCTGATGAACGGTATCGAGCTCGAGGCGCATCGCTTTTCGCACAGCGCCGCGCGCATGAACAAGGCGCTGCAGCTGCCGCTCGCGCAGATCCGGCGCGTCGAACAGCACCAGGCGACGCTCATCAACTGGCTGATCGGCGCGGATCATTCGCCGCTCGAGACCACGATCGGCTACGAGCAGGTCGCGATCGACATCACCGCGGCGGTCGCGATGAATGAGCCCGACAAGTATCTCGCGCAGGTCTACCGCTTCGGCCTGCTCGAGGATTTCGATCATATGTACCGCTACTCGGCGCTGCTCGACCGGCTCGAAGGCAAGGACGCGAACAACATCCTGCAGAGCTATACCGACATCCTGCCCGGCCGCCCGACCATCGAGGAGCATCGCGCGCCCCAGGACGATCTGCGCCGGCCCTACGATCGGACGAAGGCGGCGCCGCTCACGAAGCTGCACGCGCTGACCATCATGGCCGCAGAGCAGCAGACGCACAATTTCTACATGAACATCGGCCCGATGTACTCCGATCCGGTGGCGCGCCAGCTCTACGCCGAGATCGCCTCGATCGAGGAGCAGCACGTCACGCAGTACGAATCGATCATCGACCCGGAGGAAAGCTGGCTCGAGAAATGGGTGATGCACGAGCTCGCCGAGGTGTACAACTACCACGGCTGTATGCAGCAGGAGGTGAACCCGCGCATCAAGGCGATCTGGGAGCGCTTCCTCGACTACGAGCTCGGCCATCTGCACGCGGCGCTGGAGCTGTTCAAGGAGCACGAGCGGCGCGATCCGGCCGAGATCCTGCCCGAGACCCTGCCCGATCCGATCCCGATCGCCTCGCAGCGCGAGTTCGTGCGCGAAACGCTGGCGGCCGAGGTCGACCTGTGCGCGAACGGCACCGAGATCGTGCCGAAGGCGCAGGAGGGCAAGGCCTCGCTCGCCTACCGCAAGCAGATGAACGCCGACGGCTCGCCGTCGGAAACGATATCCGCCGGCTACAAGTGGGCGCCGGGCTCTGAACTCAAACTTAAGGTGGCATGACCATGCAACTGACGACCGAAGTCGGAATGAACCACAGCGGCATGCTTGCCGCCGAGGACGGCGGCGAGAAGATGCTCGAGAACATCGAGCTCACCCGGCCGCCGCGCGGCGACGAGCGCGACCTCGCGAAGCTCCGCCTGGATCATGCGAAGGACGCGGATCCGGTCGGCACGCTGCCCGAGCCGCAGCCCGAGGGCATCGCCCGCGTGCTGATGGACAAGCTCGGCGAGCGCCTCGCGTTCGAGCGCAGCGGCGCGCGCCTGTACGACGCGCTGATGGTGAAATGCGCGGCCGACAAGTCCTCCGGCGTGCCAGCGAAGGAGCTCAGGCAAATCCGCGACGAGGAGATCACGCATTTCGCCCTCATCGGCGCGGCGATCGAGGCGCTCGGCGGCGACCCGACCGCGCAAACCCCGAGCGCGGACGTCGCCGGCGTCGAGGGCATGGGCCTAATGCAGGTGCTGAACGATCCCAAGACCACGGTCGCGCAGGGGCTGCACGCCATCCTGGTCGCCGAGATGGTGGACAACGCCGCCTGGGACGAGCTGATCGAGCTCACCTCGCAGGCAGGCAACGAGGACCTCGTGGCCCGCTTCACCAAGGCGCGCGACGAGGAACAGGAGCACCTGGAGAAGGTGCAGGCCTGGTACAAGGCCGCGACGATGGCGGCCGCGGAGTGAGCCATCTGAAAAACGTTGGCACTGGCGTTCTATTGCTGTTTCTCGCTGCGTTTGAGGCCGCTGCGGCGCAACCGGGAAAATGGATTTCGGGCGAGCACGCAGAACGGGAATACAAGCTTTACGTGCCCGCGAGCTATGGGGGCCGTCCAGCCCCGCTCGTCGTGATGCTTCACGGGTGCACACAGAGCCCAGAAACATTTGCCGAGAGCACCCGAATGAATTCCCACGCGGACGGCGGTGGATTTCTGGTCCTCTATCCGGCGCAAAAGCTGAGCGCCAACCCGACTCGCTGCTGGAACTGGTTTACGCCGCGCAACCAGGCGCGTGGTTCCGGCGAGCCCGCCGAGATTGTGGACATCATCGAGCAGATGAGCCGGCAGTACTCAATCGACCGCAAGCGGGTATACGTGGCCGGTCTGTCTGCGGGCGCATCCATGAGCGCGGTCCTCGCTGCGTGCTATCCGGACGTCTTCGCCGCCGCCGCCATTCATGATGGCACGATGTACAAATCCGCCACCTCGCTGGTCGAGGCCCAGAAGGTGATGGTGACCGGCAAGGCGCCCGATCCCGAACGCCTTGGCGCCGAGGCATGGGCATGCGGCGGAAAGCGCCCGCTTACCGTGCCGGTCATGGTCTGGCATGGGAAAGGCGACAATGTGGTCAACCGCGCCAACGCCGAGCTCATCGTTCGCCAGTTCATTGCGCTCAACGACTTGGCTGACGATGGCAGGAGCAACGGGTCTGCGAAGCTGGCGCCCAGCACGAAATCCGGGACAGTCGATGGCGGTTACCCCTACACCATCACCAGCCACGCATACCGAGGACGCCCGTTGGTGGAGTACTACGAAGTGGCCGAAATGGGCCATGCGTGGAGCGGCGGTAAGGACGATCTGATGTTCAGTGATGCAAAAGGACCGGATGCCAGCCTGCTCATATGGGACTTCTTCAAGCAGTTCAGCCGCTGACGGACCGCGCGTAGAACGGCAACGACAGCGTATGTAATGCCCGGCAGCCCGACCGCTCAGTCGCGCAGCACGGCGAGCAGGGCGTTCGGATCGTAGGGCTTGGGAAAGAAATGATCGAACCCGGCGATCTGGGCGAGGATCTGGTCGGGGCCCTTCTTGAAGTGGCCGCTGATCGCGATCAATAGCGGCCGTGTGCCCCAGCGCTCGCGGATCAGGCAGGCGATGTCATAGCCGCTCATGCCGGGCATCTTGATGTCGAGCAGCACCGCGTCGGGATCGAATACCCGCATCGCGGGCATCACGTCGGTGCCCTTGTAGACGGCGTCCACCACGTGGCCCTCGTCGTACAGCAGGGCCTCCAGCATGGAGACGGCGTCGCGATTGTCGTCTGCGACCAGGATGCGCACGCGAAAGCCGGGCTACTTGCCGCTGACCGCCCTGCGCTCCACGAGCGGCGGCGGGGCGCTGTAGCCGGAAGCGCGCGCGATGTGCTGCAGGTCGCCGTCGATCAGGATCAGGTAGTCGATGATGCGACGGATCCGCGCATTGCCGGTTTCGTCGTCCGCGATGTTGGCGAGGTTTAGGAAGCCGTTCGCCATCATGGCCTTGACCGCGTGGTCGAGGCCCTCGATCGCGACGTCGGAGATCACGTGCGAGGGCGAGGCGAGCACGCACAGGATCGGCACCTTGCGGTACTTGGCGTGCGCGCGGATGTCGGCGAGGAGCGCGAACATCTGCGACTCGTCGAAATGCACGCCGACGATCACCATCTGGAAGCGCTCCTTCTCGAGCAGGGTCCAGGCTTCGCCGCGCGTGCGCACCAGCGTGACGTCATGGCCTTCGAGCACGCGGCGCAGTCGGGCCGCGCCGCCCGGCGAGATGGCGAGCAGGATCTTGCTGCGGGGCGCGGGGCCCACTTACACCGCCGCGAGCGGCGCCCGGGGATCGAAGTCGCGCCACGAGCCGTTGGCCCATTCGCCTTCGGCCCGGCGCACGTCGCGTGCGGCGTGGCGCCTGAGGATCTCGATCGCGCGCTTCTCGGTGCCGCCGCGGTCGACGTTGATCGCGATCATGCGCCCGCCGCGCGGCTCGACCGGGTGCTCGACCGACGCGCTCGCGCGCTCGCCGCCGCGCATGCGCGCCATCGAGCCGGCGAAGGAGCCGATGTAGGCGCCAAGGCCCGCGCCGAGGGGAATCACCACCAGCCCGAGGTCGCCGGACACCGCCCAGCCGGCGGCGGCGCCGACCACGGCGCCGAGCGCCGCGCCGAGCCCGGCGCCGATGCCCGCGGTGCGCGAGCCTTCGCTCGCGTGCGGCGCGTCGCCGCCCACCGCGGTCATGCCGTGCTGTCCCGGCGGCGAGACGTAGAACGCGTCGACCTCGCTGCGCTGGAAGCCTTCGCGCTTGAACTCCTCGAGCGCTGCATCCGCGTCGAGGGTGCGATCGAACATGCCACAGATGATGCGCGACATAGCTATGCGCTCCTGATTTTCGCGCGGCTCTACGCGCTCCTATTGTCGGCGCGGCGCACGTCCACGCTGGGCATGCGCATCAGCGCCCGGTACTTGGTGATGGTCCGGCGCGCGACGCGCAGCCCCTGCTGGGCGAGAAGCCGGGCGAGCTCCGCGTCGGAAAGCGGCGCGCGCGGATCCTCGGCGGCGATCAGCTCCTTCATCACCGCGCGCACCGCGGTGGCCGACGCCGCGCCGCCGTTCTCGGTGGCGAGGCGGCGCGAGAAGAAATGCTTGAACTCGAACAGGCCGCGCGGCGTCGCCATGTACTTGTTGTTGGTGACGCGGCACACCGTGGACTCGTGCAGGCCGAGCTCGCCCGCGATCAGCTTGAGGGTCAGCGGCTTCATCGCGACCTCGCCGTACTCGAAGAAGCCGCGCTGGCGCGCGACGATCGCGTCGGCGACGCGCTGGATGGTCGCGAAGCGTTGCTCGATCGAGCGCAGCAGCCAGCGCGCCTCCTGCAGGTGACGCGCGAGCGACTGGTTGGAGCCGTTGCGCCCGCCGATCGCGTCGGCGTAGGTGCGGTTGAGGCGCAGCCGCGGCAGCGACGCCGGGTTGATCAGCGCCACCCAGCGGTCGCGGTTCTTGCGCACCAGCACGTCGGGGATCACGTAGCGCGCCTCGTTCACGCCGAAGCGCTGGCCGGGGCGCGGGTCGAGCGAGCGGATCAGCGTGCGAGCGGCGTGCAGCTCGCGCTCGCTGCAGCCGGCGGCGTGCTGCAGGCGCGCCCACTCGCGGTTCGCGAGCAGCGTGAGGTGGTTGGTCATGGCCATCGCCACGTCGCGCGCGGGGGTGTCGGACGGCAGGTTGTCGAGCTGCAGCCGCAGGCACTCGTCGAGCGTGCGCGCCGCGATGCCCGCCGGGTCGAGGCTCTGCACGAGCTTGAGCGCCGCGGCGAATTCCTCCGGCAGCACGTCGTGCTCCTTGGGCAGCAGCGCTGCGAGCTCCTCGAAGCTCGCCTTGAAGTAGCCGTCGTCGTCCAGGCTGTCGATCACCATCTCGGCGAGCGCGCGGTCGCGATCGCCCACGCGCGACATGCGCAGCTGCTCGCGCAGGTGATCCTGCAGCGTGGGCTGCGCGTCGGCCGCGCCGCCCCAGTCTTCCTGCTGTTCGCGGTCCGCCGGCGGCGCGGACGATTCCTGCGCCAGCACCACCTCTTCGACCGGGGCGTCGGTGCTCTTCGTCCCCGGCAGGGGGACGGGCGCGTCGGGGTTCTCCTCGAGGAACGGGTTGGCGTCGAGCGCCTGGTCCATCTCCTGCGCGAACTCGAGCGCCGACATCTGGAGCAGCCGCAGCGCCTGCTGGACTTGCGGTGTTAGTGTGAGATGCTGCCGCAGGCGTAATGCGATCGCTGGGCCCATGAATTTCCTTTCGCCTGCGAATCTGCAAAGGCTATGCCAGCGGCGTTGTGCCTAAGGGCTCAGGGCAAATGGCTGTAATACTTGCTTGCGGCGCGTAGCAATTACGCGCCCGGGTCCGGCGCTTGCAGGCTGCGGTCGCATGGCCCGTTTAGAGCGCTACCGGGAGATGCGCGATTTCCGGATTACCCCCGAGCCGCGTGGCAGGAAGACCGCTGTCAGGCAAAACGAGCTGCATTACTACATCCAGCGGCACGACGCTACTCGATTGCACTACGACTTTCGCCTCGAGCTCGACGGCGTGCTGAAGAGCTGGGCGGTGCCGAAGGGGCCGAGCCTCGATCCCGCGGACAAGCGCCTCGCGGTGCAGACCGAGGACCATCCGCTCGAGTACGGCGAGTTCGAGGGCGTGATCCCCGAGAAGCAGTACGGCGCGGGCGACGTGCTGCTCTGGGACAAAGGCGTCTGGACGCCCGAGGATCCGGATCCGCGGACGGCGCTGCGCAAGGGAACGCTGCGCTTTCGCCTCGAGGGCGAAAAGCTGCGCGGCCGCTGGATTCTCAGCCGGCTGCGGGACCGGAAGAACTGGATCCTCATCAAGCGCCGCGACCAGGCCGCGCGCGACGACGTCGACATCGTCGCCGAGCGGCCCGAGAGCGTAAAGCGCGCGCCCAAGAAATCGAAGCGCGCGGCGAAGGCCGAGCTACCGCAGTTCATCACGCCGCAGCTCGCCACCCTCGTCACGCGCCCGCCCAAGACCGGCGACTGGGTGTACGAGGTGAAGCACGACGGCTACCGCATGCTTGCCCGCATCTCGGGCGGCGTGCGGCTCTTCACCCGCAGCGGGCGCGAATGGACCAGCAAGCTGCCGCATCTGGTGGGCGCGCTGGAGAAGCTCGGCCTGGACGAAACCTGGCTCGACGGCGAGATCGTGGTGCTGCGCGCCGACGGCCGCTCGAGCTTCCAGGCGCTGCAGAACGCGTTCGACGCGGGCGCGAGCTCGAAGATCGTCTACTACGCTTTCGACGCGCCGTTCCTCGCGGGACGGGATCTTCGCCAACTGGCGCTGCGCGAGCGCAAGGCGAGGCTTCAAAAAGCGCTGAAGTCCAGTCCCGCCGTGCGCTTCAGCGAAGACCTCACCGGCAGCGCGCAGGAGGTGCTCGCGCACGCCTGCAAGCTGCAGCTCGAGGGCCTGATCGCGAAGCAGGCCGACTCGGTCTACGTCTCCGGGCGCACCAAGAGCTGGATCAAGCTGAAGTGCCGCCTGCGCCAGGACTTCGTCGTGGTGGGCACCACCAAGCCCAGCGGCTCGCGCCAGGGCTTCGGCGCGCTGGTGCTCGGCGTCTACGAGCGTCCCGGCAAGCTGGTGTATGCGGGAAAGGTCGGCACCGGCTTCGACGATGAGCTGCTCAGCCGCCTGCCGCGCAAGTTCGCGGCCCTGAAACGGAGCGATTCGCCGCTCGAGAACCCGCCGCGGGAGCGCGACATCCAGTGGCTGCGGCCGAAGCTGGTGGCCGAGGTCGAGTTCGCCGAGCGCACTGACGACGGCGTGATCCGGCAGGGCTCGTTCATGGGCCTGCGCGAGGACATCCCGCCGAAGTCCGTCGGCGCCGAGCGCGCCCAGAACCCGCCGGAGACTAGCCCGCTGATCAAGATCACGCATCCGGACCGGCTGATCTACCCGAGCCTCGGCATCACCAAGGCGGACCTCGCGCGCTACTACACCGAAGTCGGCGACTGGATGCTGCCGCACGTCGGGAACCGCCCGCTCACGCTCGTGCGCTGCCCCGACGGCGCCGAGGCGAAATGCTTCTACCAGCGCCACCTCGGCATGGGCGCGAGTCCCGGCGACCTGAAGACCTTCGAGCGGCTGCGCTCCTCCAAGGGCAAGTACCTCTACCTCGAGTCCAAGAATGGCATCCTGAGCGCGGTGCAGAACGGGGCCGTGGAGTTCCATACCTGGGGCGCATCAGTCCCGGACCCGAAGCACCCCGACCGCATCACCATGGACCTCGATCCCGGGCCGGGCGTCGAGTGGCGCGATCTCGTCAAGGCGACCGAGATTACGCGCACGCTGCTCGAGAAGCTCGGGCTCAAGTGCTTCCTCAAGACCACTGGCGGCAAGGGCCTGCACGTAGTGGCGCCGATCGAATCGCGGCTGCCGTGGGACGAGGTGAAGGAGTTCACCCGGCTCATCGCACTCTTCCTCGTGCGCGCGGAGCCGAAGCTCTTCGTCGCCGAGATGTCGAAGGCCAAGCGCAGCGGCAAGATCTTCGTCGACTACCTGCGCAACTCCGAGACTGCGAGTGCGGTGTCGGCCTATTCGGCGCGCGCTCGCAAGGAAGCCGGCGTTTCGACCCCGCTCGAATGGGACGAGCTCGGGCGCGCGGACATCCGCAACAGGTTCACCGTCAGGACGGTGCCGAAGCGCCTTGCGAAGCTCACCCTAGATCCCTGGGCCGAGTACGGCTCGACCCGGCAGTCCATCACCGAATCGATGCGCCGCGCCCTCCAAGCGTAGTTGTGACCCTGGCCCCGAATTCGGGTGGGTCTTAGGCGGGCTGGCGCTTGATGACGCTGACCGTGCCGTCGCTCTCCATGTGCGCCTTGGCCACCTGGCGTACGTCGTCGACCCCTTTTTCGCGCAGCTTGGACTTGAGCTCGTCCTCGGTGACGAACTCGTGGCGCAGGTTGCGATGCAGGATGCGGCCGTTGTCGATCAGGAGAAGGGGCGGGGGTTCGAGCCAGTTCTGCAGCGCGGGCACGCGGTAGTTGAGCCAGTCGATGGCCACGTTCCAGGCGATGATGGTGCCGATGAGAATGGCACCTTCGGTGACCGAGCGGTATTCGCCGGACATGCCGTTCTGCGCCGCGTCTGCAATGATCACCAGGATCAGGATATCGGCCATGCCGACCGCGCCGATGCGGCGGCGGATCACCACGCGGAACACGAGGAAGAGGAAGAGGTACATCGCAGTGCCGCGGATGACGAGTTCCCACGGCGAGACGCTGAGACCGAAGATTTCGCTCCACTCCATCTTTTATTTGCGGATGTTTCCCTCGTAGCGGTAGATGGTGCCGTTGCTGCTCGCGCGTTGCAGCTTTTCCAGGTCGAGTTCGATGCACTCGTCGGGAACCTGCTCGCCGTCCTTGCGCCGCCACTTGGTCACCAGCAGCGCCCGGCCATGCGCGAAGAAGAGGTCAGCCCCTTCGACTTGCGCGGAGTTCTTGGGCGAGTAATAAACGCGGGCGAACTGCATGCGTCATGCGTTTCGCAATAAATAGACCGCGCGAGCGTTCGGAAATGAAACACCGCCTCAGGCACGCGCCGCGGTGGGGAGGGGAGGGACGCGAGCGGCGCCTGGGCGGATGCGGCCCTGACGCACAACGCGTGCCCGGACCCAAACTGACGCCGCAAGGCGACGCGCTGGACGGTTTTTAGGGTCGAACTTGCGCTGCGGTGCGGGTGGACGCGACCGGGACCGCGCCGCCTTCGCCTTCCCAAATTTCCAGGCGCTTTTCCTGGACCCGGTTTTTCTCCCGCTCCTTCAAGAACATGAAAAAGTGGCGCAGGCCGAAGGCGAGGCCGGCGAGCGCGGACACGGTGGCGAGCGTTCTCATAGTTGCACGCTGGTACGCAAGTTGCGTGCCGTTCTTACAACCTTTCCTTGTAAGCCTTTCCAATGCCCCATTTGCTGCTCGTAGACGACGATCCCGAAGCGCTCGAATGGCTTTCCGAGTTCGCGAAAGCCGAAGGGTTCACGGTTTCCCAGGCTGATTCGCTGCGCGCCGCGCGCATCCACATGTCGCGGCTGCAGCCCGACGTGCTGCTCACCGACCTGCAGCTGCCCGACGGCAAGGGCGTCGAGCTGGTCGCGGACCTCGAGCAGCGCGAATCCACCGAGGTGGTGATGATCACCGGCCACGCCAGCGTGGAGAGCGTGGTGGAAGCGCTGCGCCTGGGCGCGAGCGACTACCTCGTGAAGCCGGTCGACATGGAGCGCCTGAAGGCGATCCTGCGCCGGGTGCCGCGCACCGGCGAGCTGCGCGCCGAGATCGGCGAGCTGCGCGACGAACTGCGCAAGCTCGGCCGCTTCGGCCACATCCTGGGCTCCTCGCCGCCGATGCAGAAGCTCTACGACCAGCTCGGGCGCGTCGCGCCGACCTCGGCGACGGTGCTGATCACGGGTGAGAGCGGCACGGGCAAGGAGCTCGCCGCGCAGACGATCCACGATCTCAGCCGGCGGAAGAAGTCGCCGTTCCTTCCCCTCAATTGCGGGGCCGTGTCCCCGCAATTGATCGAAAGCGAGCTGTTCGGCCACGAGAAAGGCTCGTTCACCGGCGCCGACCGCCAGCACAAGGGCTACTTCGAGCGCGCGCACGGCGGCACGCTGTTCCTCGACGAGATCACCGAGATGCCACAGGAGCTGCAGGTGAAGCTGCTGCGCGTGCTGGAAAGCGGCACGTTCACTCGCGTCGGCACCACCACGCCCATCAGCGCGGACGTGCGCGTGCTCGCGGCGACCAACCGAAGCCCGGAGGGCGCGGTGGCCGACGGCAAGCTGCGCGAGGACCTGTACCACCGGCTGAACGTGTTCCCGATCTCGATGCCGCCGCTGCGCGAGCGCGGCACCGACATCGAGCTGCTCGCGCAGCATTTCCTCGAACTGCTGAACAAGCAGGAGAGCGCGTCCAAGTCGTTCGCGCCCGCCACCATCGCCGCGCTCTACGCGCACAGCTGGCCCGGCAACGTGCGCGAGCTGAAGAACTACGTGCAGCGGGCGTTCATCCTCGCCGACGACGTGATCGACGCGAATCTCGCCCCGGCCGCGGTCGCCGCGCCCGAGTCGGCGCCGCTCCTCTCGGTGCGCGTCGGCACTACGCTCGACGAGGTGAGCCGCCGCCTGATCGAGGCGACGCTCGCCGAATGCGGCTCCAAGCGCAAGGCCGCCGACATGCTCGGCATCAGCCTGAAGACGCTCTACAACCGGCTCGCCGCGTACAAGAGCGAATCCGTCGAGGAGCGCGATGCGGCATGACGCGCAGCAAGTCGAACTACCTGCGCCGCCGGCGCGTGGCCCAGGTCAAGGACGGGGAGGGCCGCGACGGGTACAGGAGTTGCTTTCCCGATAGTTCGCCATCCAACCCCGCAACCGAGGAGCGAGATTCATGGAACCGACCAGCACCCGCGGCAGCACGGACCACAACATCGAGCGCGCCGGCAACGCAGCGCACGAAACCGTCGACCGCGTCGCGCAGACCGCGAGCGCCTACGCCGAACGCTTCGGCGAGACCGCCCAGGAGTGGCTCGAGATGAAGGACAACTGGGTCGAAGGCGCGCGCGAATACGTGCGCGAGCACCCGGTCGCGGCGCTCGGCATGGCCGTGGCCGCCGGCTACATCCTCAGCATGATCATGCGCTCGAGGGACTAGCCGCTCATGACCCCATCCGGGCCGGTCCGGCTGCGACCGCCCGGGCTCGGTGAACTCATCGGCAGGCTGCTCGGCGAGGCGCGGAGCCTCGTCGCCGATTTCGCCGAGCTCGCGGTCCTCGATGCGCGCCGCGCGGCGATCCGCCTCGCTTGGCTGCTCGCCGCGGTACTGGTGGCCACGGTGCTCGTGGTCACCACCTGGATGGCGCTCGTCGCCGCCGGCGTGGTGTTGATGCTCGGCCAGGGCGCGTCCTGGGTCACCGCGCTGATCGTCGCCGCCGGCCTCAACGTGATCGGCGCGGCCGCGCTCGGCTGGTGGACCTTCGCGCTGATCAAGGAGCTGCCGTTTACCGCGCTGCTGCGCCAGCTGCGCGGTGACGCGCCGAAGGAGCCGCAATAGAGAATGATCCCGCCCGACCAGGAAATCTACGAAGTCGAAAGCCGCATCGCGGCCCGCCGCGCGCAGGTGAAGAAGCACGCGCGCGAGACGGGCACGCGCACGCTGCAGACGCTCGCGTCGCCGCCGGCGCTGATCGCGGCCGCGGCGCTCGGTTTCTTCGCCGCTGGCGCGTTCGCCAAGCGCCAACAGAAGCCGCCGCATCCCGAGCGGCGCAAGAGCGACCACACCAAGGCCGCCAAGGCCACCGGCATCGCCAGCATGCTGATCCCCGCCGTGATGTGGCTCGTGCGCGCCCAGTGGGGATCGCCGGCCCGCGCGGCGCAGCTGCTGATGGAAAAAGTGAGCAAGAAGAAAGTCACCCCCGCGCCAAGCGTGGGCGTCGCCGCGGGCCGACACCCGACGTGACACGGGCAGTGCTATCCCCCCGTAGCTGATCGGGCGATATTCGTGCGCCCCGCGGGACGCTAGTCTCGCCTCTTGATGGCGAAACTCCTGTCGCGCCTGACGCGCAGCGCGTACGCGGCGTTCGGCCTCGTCGCAGCGCTCGCCGCCATGGCGCTGTGGGGCTGGGCGGTCGATCTGCCCGTGCTGCGCGACCTCGGGGCGGACTTCGCGCCGATGTCGGCGGCGGCGGGGCTCGGCTTCCTGCTGCTCGCGGGAAGCTTCCTCGCCGCGGAGCGCGGGCGCCGGGTTTCGGCGTACGTTTCGGCCGCGCTGTGCGGTGCGATCGCGATCGCTGCGCTCGCGGACCACTACCTGCAGCTCAAGTGGCGGGTCGACGTCGCGCCGGCGGCGAGCGTCACGCTCCTCGTGCTCGCGCTGGTGACGCCTCTGCCGCGCGGCACGCGCGCGTTCGGCGTTTCGGTGCATGGCGCGGCCGCCGCGCTGATCGGCACGGTCGCGTTTTTCGCGCTGCTCGGCTTGAGCCTGCGCATCCTGCGCTTCGACATCCCGGCGCCGCTGCTGGGCTTCTCCGCGCCGGGCGCGTTGGCCGCGATGCTCGCCGCGTTCGGCCTCGCCGCGGCGCGGCCGACCTCCTGGCTGCTCGAGACGCTCGCCGGCCGCCGCACGGCCGCGGTGGTGACGCGCTGGCTGCTGCCTGCGGCGTTCATCGTGCCGCTGACGGTCGGCTGGACGCGTCTGCTCGCCGAGCGCGAGGGCCTGTTCGGCGAAGCCGTGGGCATGGCGCTGTTCACCACCATGATGATCGCCGGCTTCGGCGCGCTGATCCTGTGGGTGGCGCGCGCGCTCGATCACCACGAGCGCCGGCGCGCGCAGGCCGAGGAGCAGGCGGGCGAGACGCGCGAATGGCTGCAGGTAACGCTCGCGGCGATCGGCGACGGCGTGATCGCCACCGACCGCGAGGGGCGGGTGCGCTTCCTCAACGCCGCGGCGCAGCGCCTCACCGGCTGGCGCGCGGCCGAGGCCTCCGGCCGGCCGATCAGCGAGCTGGTGCAGCTGTTCGACGAGCGCAACGGCTCGACCCTGGCCAATCCTCTGAACGGAAGCTTGAAAACTCGAATTGCGACCGCCGCTTCCGGCGAACCCGCGCTGCGCGCGCGCGACGGCAAGGTGCATGCGGTGCTGGTCAACGCCGCGCCGATCGTCGACGCCACCGAAAGTATCGCCGGCGCGGTGCTGGTCCTGCGCGAAGCCGCGGCGCAGCGCCAGGCCGAGCGCGCGATGCGCGAGGCGTACACCGAGCTCGACGAGCGCGTGGTGCGGCGTACCGCCGCGCTCGAGCGCGCGTCGGCGGCACTGCGCGAGCGCAACGCGCTGCTGAACGCGATCACCACCAGCACGCCGGATCTGATCTTCGCCAAGGACCGCGACGGCCGCCTGCTGATGGCGAACCCGGCGTGGCTGAAGGTCGTGGGCCGTTCCGAGAACGAGGTGCTCGGCCTCGACGACAAGGAGCGCATCGTCCTCGAGTCGGGCGAGACCATGATCCTCGAGGAGAGCGTGGCCGAGCGCTGCTACCTCGCGACCAAGTCGCCGCTGCGCGACGAGCAGGGGCGCATCATCGGCCTGATCGGCGTCGCCACCGACATTACCGAGCGCCGGCAGGCGCAGAGCGACCTGGAGAAGCTGGTGGTCGCCGAGCAGCGCCTGCGCGCCGAGGCCGAGCGCGCGAACCGCGCGAAGGACGAGTTTCTCGCGATCGTGTCGCACGAGCTGCGCTCGCCGCTCAACGCGTTGCGCGGCTGGAGCCACCTGCTCGCCACCACCCGGCCGCTCGAGCAGAACCTGGTCGAGCGCGCATCGAAAGCCATCAAGCGCAACGTCGACCACCAGACGCGGCTGATCGACGACCTGCTCGACACCTCGCGCATCGTGAGCGGCAAGCTCACCATCGAGCGGCGCGTGGTCAACCTGGTCGAGACCGTGCTTACCGCGCTCGACGCGGCGCGCCCCGGCGCCGCGGCGAAGGAGATCGACCTGCGCTTCACGCCCGACGACGCCAGCATCATGGTGATGGGCGACAGCGGGCGCCTGCAGCAGCTGGTCTCGAACCTGCTCTCCAACGCGGTCAAGTTCACCCCGGAGCGCGGCAGCATCGCGGTGCGCCTGCTCAAGCACGCCGACCGCGTGCAGCTCATCGTCAAGGACAACGGCATCGGCATCGCGGCCGAGTTCCTGCCGCACGTCTTCGACCGCTTCACGCAGGCCGACACCTCGGCCGCGCGGCGCGCGGGCGGCCTCGGCATCGGCCTCGCGCTCGTGCGGCACATCGCGCTGCTGCATGGCGGGCAGGTGCGCGCCGACAGCTCGGGCATGGGGCGCGGCGCGACCTTCACCGTCGAGCTGCCGGCGGCGCCGGCGAGCGCGCTGCGCGCGCCGGTCCCGCGGATCCAGGAGCGCCGCGGCTCGAACGAGGGCGCGCTCTCCGGGGTGCAGGTGTGGGTGCTCGACGACGACCCCGATGCGCATGAAGTCGCCGAGCTGACGCTCAAGCAGACCGGCGCATTGGTGCAGAGCGCGAGCTCCTCGCCCGAGCTCGCCGGCATGCTCGAGCGCGCGCTGCCTGCCAACGGCCCGGACGTGCTGCTCATTGACTTAGCCATGCCCGGCGAGGACGGCTTCGAGGCCCTGCGGCGCGTGCGCTCGCTGGAGATGGCCTGCGGTGCCGAGCGCTACATCCCGGCCCTCGCGCTGACCGCCTTCACCCAGGTCGAGCGCGAGAAGCTGCTCGCCGCCGGCTTCACCGACCGCGTCGACAAGCCGATCGACGCCGACAAGCTCGTCGCCGCCATTCGCAGCGCCCTGCACGAGAACCGCCGCGGCGCGATGCGCGCCGCCTAAAAGGGGTCAGGACCCTTTTTACGGAAAGGTGTCGGGTACATCCCTTGCAGCCCTGGGTTGCATGCCTGCGACCGCAAGCCCGACCCGGGAAGATGCCCAGATCCGCGACCGCATGGGAGCGCTGGCGCAAGCGCTACGCGCCAAGGACATCAATGCCTTGATGGCGCACTACGCGCCGGACGTAGTCGTCTTCGACCTGCCGATGGCCTTGCAATGCCGGGGTGCGGACGCCTACAGAAAGAACTTCGAGGCCTGGTTCGCCGCGGTGCAAGGCCCGATCGATTATGAGATGCGCGACTTGCGTATCACCGCGGATGGCGACATCGCGTTCTGTCACTACCTCGCGCGCGTGAAGAGCTCGAGGAAGAACGCGCCGAAAACGGGCTACTGGGCGGATTACTGGGTACGGGTCACGGCGGGTTGCCGCAAGATGAACGGCCGCTGGATGGTCACCCATGAACACATATCGGTGCCGCTCGACATGGCGACCACGCAAGCGGCGCGGGATTTGCAGCCCTAGCGCGCATGACTCGCACCAAGCGCTGGTCCGCCCGCGTCATGCGCACAAGCGACGCTCTCGACCTCGAGCGGGGCGTCTTCACCAAGCGCAGCCCGCGCGCCGTAGCGCTCTCGCTCAAGGGCTCGGCCGAGCGCAGCCGGCGCCGCAAGAGCGCGCCCTTCCGCTCCGCGATGTCGATGCTGAACTTCCACATCAACCGAGGGGGGAAGGGCCTTTCGGCCACCCAGCGTCGCCGGCCTCGAGCAAGCGAAGGACGAGTTGCGACACCTCTATGGAAGGAAACTCTCCCATGCCCGAAAAACGCACCGTAGAACGCGCACGAAAAAGGCTGCGCGAAGGAAAAAGCCCCAGCACCGCCGCAGGTGAGTTCGTCCGCGAGGAAATCGAGCACGTGCGCGAAGGCAAGCACGGCGCGCGCTCGACCAAGCAGGCGATCGCCATCGGCCTGTCCAAGGCGCGCCGCGCCGGCGTGCCGCTACAGCGCAAGAAAGGCATCAAGGTGCCCAAGCGCAGCGCGCGTCCCTCCCGCCGCCGCTCGGCCGCGTCCCTGCGGCGGCTGAAGCGCGAGCCCCGCCGCGCCGCATCCCACCGCGCGCTTTCGCGCCAGGCGCACCAGAGCGCCCGTCAGCGCGGCCGCGCCGACCGGCAGCGCGCAGGACGCCGCGCCGCCCGCACGCGGAGGGCCACGCGATGAGCTACCAGGCCACTCACGGATACCCGCTGCGGGCCGAGCTGCCGCGCTGGATCGTGGTCGGATTCATTGCCGGCGCCTTGTCGGTCGTGCTGTTCCACCAGGGAGCGGCGGCGTTGCTCCACGCCCTGGAGCTCACCCCGCGCGCGCCGTTCTCGATGCAGCCGACCCAACCGCTGGGCGTCCCGCAACTGGTCTCGATCGCGTTCTGGGGCGGCGTGTGGGGCGCGCTCCTCGCGGCGAGCCTCGCTCGGCTGGACGGCGCCCGGCTCATCGTCGCCGCTACGATCTTCGGCGCCATCTTCCCCACGCTCGTCGCCTGGTTCGTGGTGGCGCCGCTCAAGGGTCAGCCGATGGCGGGTGGATTCGCTCCGGCGGCGATGATGATCGGCCCGATCGTCAACGGCGCCTGGGGACTCGGCACGGGGCTCGGACTCGCGCTGTTCGGACGGCCTCGCCCCCGCGTTTAGGGGTGTAGACCGCGGCACCGCGCTTCATAGAGGCGGTTCCTAGAGCAACGTGCTGTCAGTCGCCGTTCTCTCGCGCGCCGCGCAGGCCAGTAGGCCGCGGGCGGCCTGCCTCACCTCGGGTGAGGAGAAGCGGAAGGCGGCGCGATCCAGGACGTAGTGAATGAAGCTGGTCGCGAAACCCAGTGCCAGCAGCGCCGGAACGAAGGATGAGGAACGCAGCCACAGCGCTGCTTCGCCGAAAATGCGATCGGCGTACGCGTATTCGTCGGCCACCGCCTCGACCTCCAACACCGGCAACAGTAGGGTGGAGAGGACGGCGAGCACGAGCACAACTGCCCAGCCGCGCCGGTTAATTGGTGCGAGCAGCCGATGCCAGTGCGCGCCAGTTGCCTGGGCCCCACCGGAAGCCGCCAGCGAGGAGAGTCCCATCGCGGCGCTCCAGTGCTGCACGCTCCAAAGCACGAGGAACAGGAAGGGATTGAGGAAACCGAACAGCACGATGGCCGAGACGCCGACGACGTAAGCAACGCGCGGCGGCGATGGGCGCGGCGAGCGTAGTTCAACAAGCAGCATCAGGGCGGTGATGGTCACGACAACGACTATGCTGCCATCGCGCAGCGTCCGCGCGACCGTGTCGGACAGCGCTTCTCCAAGCAGCGGGTCGATCCAGCGATCCTGGAAGGCGATCGATCCCGCGAGGGCGTTTGCAAGCACGACAAACCCGCCGCCCACGACGAGCGCGAACCACCGATCGAGCCGTCGCGCGATCGCGTCCGAGGGTCGCCCCGCGCGCGCGCGGTACAGGCTGAGCAGCCCGAAGTGCTGTGCGGCGAAATGGTAGCTCACCAGAAGATAGTCCAGGACGGCGAGGCAGATCACGCGCTCGGTCAGCGGCATCGGTAGCACGCTCTCGGGCGCGAGCAGCACGGCGAAGCAGGCGACGGCGATTGCCAACGGGGCTACTACGAAGCGCAGCCGCTGCGTCGCGAGCAGGGGGCGGTAGGCGGGCGTGGCGTAGGCCAGCCAAGCCGACGACACGCGATGGCCGAACCACAGAGGCACTGCCAGGACGAAGAAAAGCCAGTCCACAGGACTGGCGCGAACGTCGTCATGACCTAACCCCAGCAGAAGGACCAGGGGAGCCAACCACACCGTATTCAGGACCCAAACAAGGTCCCAGGCCGGACTCTTGATCCAACGTTGTGGCGCGCTGCAGAAGGCGCGCGGCGCCGCTCCGCAAGCGTCGCTCGCCGGCGCGGTGTTAGACCGCACGGCTTCTACCGTCCGCAGTCACCCGCGCGCGCCGCTCTTACGCGCGTCGGCGTGAACTGCTTTGTTGGGCAGCTCCATCACTCAATGACATGATCCGCTCGCAGCAGCAGCGACTGCGGGATCGTAAGCCCGAGCGCCCTGGCTGCTCGCAAATTTATGACCAGCTCAAACTTGGTCGGCTGTTCGACGGGCAGGTCAGCCACATTGGTCCCTTTCAGGATTCTGTCCACGTAGTACGCGGCACGCCGGAACAGAGTGACACCATTCGGAGCGTAGACCAACAGCCCCCCGGCTTCGACGAACCACTCCACAGGGCCCATTGTCGGCAGACGGCTCTTTACCGCGAGTTCTGCGATGCGTGCTCGATAGGCATTGGCCCTTTGGCTTGGTTCGACGAGGATTGCATCCGCCCGCTCTCGGGCCATCGCCGCGAACAGGCTGTCAAGCTCGGTCGCGCTTCGCAACTCGAGAAGCTGAACCTGGAGCCCCAACGCGCGGGCGGCAATCTCCGCCTCTCTCACCGAGGCACGGCGACCCGGCTCAGTGGGATCCCAAAGAATCCCCACTCGGGAAGCGCGTGGAACGACCTCCTTGAGGAGTTGCAAACGTTTGCCTTGCAACTCGGGAGCCTGAATTGTCAGCCCCGTGATGTTGCCCCCCGGCCGCGCGAGGCTGGCAACGAACCCGGTACCGACCGGATCCGTGGAGAGCACCATAACAATCGGAATCGTCCTGGTCGCCTTCTGCGCCGCCGCGATCGACGGGTTATCCACTGCGACGATGACATCAACCTTGAGTTTTACCATCTCGGCGGCAAAGTCAGGGAAGCGTTCAGCCCGCCCGCCGGACACTCGCCACTCGAAGGCAATGTTCCGACCTTCCACGTAGCCGAACTCGCGCAGCCCCTCGCGCAAGGCCCGCCCGCGATCAGATTCGGGTGTTGCCGACGTGAGCACTCCTATTCGTGGCACCTTGCCCGGCTGCTGAGCCTCGGCGAAAAACGGCGCGGCGAGAAGCAGTACGACCAAGGTGGCGGGCCGGATCAGCATAAGCCTCGCAACCATCCCCTCCCGAAATGGTCGATGACCCGCCAAGTCGTCATGGTCTTAGTACACCCCACTGGTCTGCCCAACGTTCGCGTTGTGACGCGCTGTAGAAGGCGTGCAGCGCCGCAGCGCACGCGTTGTGCACCAACGCGCTGTTAGGCGCCATCGTTGTCACCCCAGCGCCAACGAGGCGTTTCGCCCTTAAGCCAACAGATGGCAATAAGCAAGGCGCAAAGAATGGCGACGTAGACCAATAGGAACTCGAGTTGGCGGGCGGGGGGAAATAACAAGAACCCAGCGCCAAATAAGCCAATGAACGTAGCCAGTACTGCCCAGCCGGACACCCCTGTGACGTTCCCGCCCGGGCGCGAGAGGTTCACGATGAGCCCGGTGCCAGCAGGATCGCGAACGCCAATCATGACGATGGGGATCGCCTCGGTGGCGTTCCTGGCTGCTGTTACTCCTTGCGTCCCCACCGATACGATGATGTCCACCTTGAGCCGGACCAGCTCAGCCGCAAGGTCAGGCAGCCGATCGAGCCGATCATCCGCATATCGATAGTCGATGACAATATTCTGGCCCTCAACCCACCCGAGCTCACGCAGCCCTTGCCGGAACGCGTCGAGCAGGGACGGCCTATCGGAAGGGGACGTCACACTAAGAAAACCTATCCGAGGCACCTTGCCCGCCTGCTGCGCGTCGGCGGCGAGCGGCGCGGCGAGGAGGGCCGGCAGCAGGATGAGAACGGCGATGAGCGTGTAGGCCCTCAACTGTGAGTCACTTCTCCTGTGCGCCTAACGTCCCGGTTTGGCGCGCTGAAGAGGCGCGCGTTAGCGCCGATTCGTAAGCGTCGCTCAACAAACAACCGGTTGTTAGATTGCAGCTGCATTCTTTACCGGATATGCGGCGAGCACCTTCTCGCAGCCAGCGATCGCTTCAGGAAGGTAGCTTTGGTCAATGCCAAATTTGAAGCGGTGCTCCTGGATCATGTTGTTGGGCGTGATGTTTACCTCAAACTCAATTTGCCCTAGACCGCTGGCCACAAGCTTGAGGTATAGCTCAGGTTCTATGCAAGGTAGTTCGGCCTCACCTTTAAGCGTTTCGTAAAGCTGCTTCATACCCGACAAGAGTTGCGTGAGCTCACCCAAATGCAATATGGATCCACTCGTCCAAACGCTTGCACGTTCGGCGCAACAATGGGCCGTGACGTTCAACCAGTTAGCATCCCAGTAATCTTGTGCGTTGGGAAATTGACGGCCGTGCACCCATAGTTCGAAACCGGCCAGTTTGATGTCTGGTGGACCAAGATGGTCGCCGCCGCCGGTCATTGCTGCAATCTAACTGTGAAATAGTCAGAACAAACTGCCGTGCGCAGAGTGCAAAAACAACGCCTTACTCGCGGCGAGGCGGTGATAGCCGACGCGTTATGGGTTAACTCTTTGATTCTGGACGCGGGTGGGACGGTTGGAAGTCCCCGGGTTCGGGGTCGCAACCGAGCGGCGCGCACACCTCCTCGAGCGGCCGGCGCTCGGCATCGACGCCGAGAAAGAGGGTGACGAGGGCGGCGACGATCATGAGCACGGCGGCGAAGGCGTAGGCGCCGAACAGCGCGCCGCGGCTGCCGCTCTCGATCATCGCGCCGTAGAGCGGCGGGCCGACGAAGCCGCCGAGCGCGGTGCCGGCGGCGTAAAAGAGCGAGATCGAGATCGCGCGCATCTCCAGCGGAAATATTTCGCTGACCGTGAGATAGGCCGAGCTCGCGGCGGCCGAAGCGACGAAGAAGATGAGCGACCAGCAGAGCGCCTGCGTCACGGGCGTGAGCCATTCCTGGCTGAAGGCATATCCGGTCGCGAGCAGGCCGATCCCGGCGATGGCGTAGGTCGTGGCGATCATCACGCGCCGGCCCACGGTATCGAAAAGCCGCCCGAGAAGCAGCGGCCCGAGGAAGTTGCCGATGGCGAAGGGAAAGATGTAGTAGCCGACGTGCTCGTCCGGCACGCCGTAGAAGCGCGCGAGCACCAGCGCGTAAGTGAAGAAGATGGCGTTGTAGAAAAACGCCTGCGACGCCATCAGCGTGATGCCGAAGATGGCGCGCGTGCGATAACGGACCAGCAAGACGTGCAGCACCTCGCTCCAGGGCACCGAGCGAAGGGGGCGGATGGCCAGGTGCTGTTGCTTTTCGTACTTCACGCCCACTTCGGCTTCGATCTGGCGGACCACGGCTTCGGCTTCGTCGTTGCGGCCATGCATCAGCAGCCAGCGCGGGCTTTCCGGCACGTGGCGCCGCACCAGGAGAATCGCGAAAGCGAGGATGCCGCCAAGCCCGAAGGCAATGCGCCAGCCCCATTCCGCCCCGATGAAATCCGGGTTCAGCAAAATGATGCTCAAGGCGGCGCCCATGGCGGCGCCTATCCAGAAGGTGCCGTTGATCGCAAGGTCCACGCGGCCGCGAAGCCGCGCCGGTATGAGCTCGTCGATCGCCGAGTTGATCGCCGCGTACTCGCCGCCGATGCCGAAGCCGGTGAGGAAGCGGCAGAACGCAAACGAGGTGATGTCCCACGTGAATGCGGTCAGCACCGTCGCCACGAGGTAGACCACCAGCGTCACCAGGAACATGCGCTTGCGCCCGAGCTTGTCGGCGAGCCGCCCGAAGTACAGCGCGCCGAGCACCGCGCCGGCAATATAGGCGGAGGCCGCCCAGCCGATGTTGCTCGCGGAGAGGCCCAGGGTGTCGCTGCGCTGCAGTGCCGGGCCGAGGGAGCCGACGACCGTCACTTCCAGCCCGTCGAGCAGCCAGCTCACGCCGAGCGCGATGACCACGCGCCAGTGCCATGCGGACCATGGCAGTCGGTCGAGGCGTGCCGGGATGTCGGTCGTGATCGCGGCCATGGCCATGTACGACATGCGGTACATTCGAACGGTTCAGAGGAGGGCGGCGATGGGCAGCTTCGGGGCGAAGATGGTCGGGATCTACACTGGGGCCGTCCTGACCGAGCTGATCGAGATCGGCTATACCGTGGGGCTGTTCGAGGCCTCCCGCGCCGGCCCGGCGACGAGCGAGGAGCTCGCCGAGCGCGCGGGCCTGAAGGAGCGCTATGTGCGCGAATGGCTCGGCGCGATGGCGACCGGCGGGATCTATGCCTATGACGCGGCGAGCGGCCGCTACGAGCTGCCCGCCGAGCACGCCGCGTTCCTGACCGGTGCTACGGCGCAGAACGCCGCGCCGATGAGCCGCATGATCAACCATTTCGGCACGCACCTGCCGAAGCTCGCGGCCTGCTTTCGCGCCGGGGGCGGTATCCCTTACTCCGCGTACCGCCCGGTCTTCACGCAGTGCATGGACGATGTGTGGCGGCGGATCTACGACCAGATGCTGATCCCGCAATTCGTCGGCAGCGTGCAAGGGCTGCCCGAGCGCTTGCGCGCGGGCATCCGCGTGCTCGACATCGGCTGCGGTACCGGCCATGCAATGAACCTGATCGCGCGCGAGTTCCCGCGCTCGAATGTCGCCGGCTACGACATCGGCGAAGACGCCATCGCCGCCGCGCGCAAGGAGGCGACCGAGATGAAGCTCGCGAACGCGCGCTTCGAGGTTGCCGATGTCGCGGAGCTGCGCGGGGACGAGAGGTTCGACCTGATCACCGCGTTCGACGCGATCCACGACCAGAAGTCGCCCGACGCGGTGCTGCGCGGCATCAAGCGCTCGCTCGCCACTGGCGGCACGTTCCTGATGGTGGACTTCAAGTTCGCGAGCAGCGTCGAGGGCAACATGGGCAACCCGTTCGCACCCATGTACTACGGCATCAGCCTGATGCATTGCATGCCGGTGTCGCTCGCCGTCGGCGGCAAGGGACTCGGCACCGTGTGGGGCGAGCAGCTCGCGCGCAAGATGCTCGCCGAGGCCGGGTTCGGCAGCGTGCGGGTGCAGGACACCCCGCGGCCGCAGAACTACATGTTCGTCTGTGGGCACTAGCAGCGGTAACATCCGCGCATGAGATTCCTCCTCTTGCTCTTCGCGGTGTTCGCGTTCCCCGCGCTTGCCCAGTACCCGGCGAAACCCTTGCGGCTGATCGTCCCCTTCGCGCCGGGCGGCTCGACCGACATTTTTGCGCGGCTGATCGCCGAGCGCGCGCAGGGCCCGCTCGGCCAGCCGATGGTGGTGGAGAACAAGGCCGGCGCCGCCGGCAACATCGGCGCCAACGAGGTCGCGAAGGCGGCGCCCGACGGCTACACGCTGCTCATGGCGACCACCGGCGTGATGGCGATCAACAACGCGCTCTACAAGAACATGACGTACGACGCGGCGAAGGACCTCGAGCCGGTGCTCTACGTCGCTTCGATCACCAACGTGCTGATCGTGCCGCCCGATTCGCCGGCGCGCAGCGTGGCCGATCTCGTCGCGCTCGCCAAGAAGGAGCCGGGCAAGCTCAGCTTCGCCTCATCGGGCGCGGGCGCCTCGACTCACATGTCCGCCGAGCTGTTCAAGAGCATGACCGGGATCGACATCCTCCACGTGCCGTATAAGGGAAGCGGACCGGCGATGCCGGACCTCATGTCCGGGCGTGTCTCGATGATGTTCGAGAACGCGCCAGGCGCCGTTCCGCACATCAAGGCGGGCAAGCTGCGCGCGCTCGCGCAGACCGGGCTCAAGCGCTCGCCCGCGATGCCCGACGTGCCGACGGTGGCCGAGTCGGGCGTGCCGGGCTACGAATCGCTGTCGTGGAGCGGGATCGCGGTCCCCGCGGGAACGCCGCGTCCCGTGATCGAGCGGCTGAACAGGGACCTGAACTCGATACTCGCCATGCCCGAGATGCGCGCCAAGCTGGCGGAGCAGGGCGCGGAAACCATCGGCGGGCCGCCGGATATCTTCGCCCAGCACATCCGCGCCGAACGCGAAAAGTGGTCGCGCCTGATCCGTGCCAACAACATCGTCGTGAACTAGATGGGCTTTCTCGCCGCCCGCGCGGACCGCGCCCGCATCTCGGCCTCCGCGCGGGCCGCGCAACGCGCGCGCGAGCTGCGCGCCGCAGGCAAGAACATCATCGAGCTCGCGCAGGGCGAGCCGGACTTCAACACCCCGGACCACGTCATCGAGGCGGCGTACCGCGCGATGCACGCCGGCCAGACGCACTACACGCCGGTGGACGGCACGCCGGAGCTCAAGGCGGCGATCGTCGCCAAGTTCCGGCGCGAGAACGGCGTCGAGTGCAAGCCCGAGAACATCTCCGCGGGCGCCGGCGGCAAGCAAGTGCTCTACAACGCGCTCATGGCGACGCTCAACCCGGGCGACGAGGTGCTGATCCCCGCGCCGTCGTGGGTGGCGTACGCCGACATCACGCACTTCGCCGAAGGCACGCCGGTGTGGCTGAAGACGCGCCCCGAGCACGCCTTCAAGCTGCGCCCGGACGAGCTCGAGCGCGCCATCACGCCGCGGGCGAAATGGCTGATGCTGAATTCGCCGTCCAACCCGACCGGGGCGGTGTACACGGCTGAGGAGCTGCGCGCGCTCGCCGCGGTGCTCGAGCGCCACCCGGCGCTCTGGATCATCAGCGACGACATGTACGAGCACGTGCTGTTCGACGGACGTCCGTTCGCGACGCTCGCCGCCGTCGCACCGCAGCTCGCCGCGCGCACGCTGACCGTGAACGGGCTTTCCAAGACCTTCGCCATGACCGGCTGGCGCCTCGGCTATGCGTGCGGGCCGGTGGAGCTGATTCGCGCGATGGCGCGCATGCAGGGCCAAAGCTCGCTCAACCCGTCCTCGGTCAGCCAGGCCGCGGGCGTCGCGGCGCTGAACGGGCCGATGGACATCGTGCGCGAGCGCTGCGCCGAGTTCCAGGCGCGGCGCGACTTCATCGTGCCGCGGCTGAACGCGGTGCCGGGACTCGCGTGCGAGGCGCCGCATGGGGCCTTCTACGTGTACGTGTCCTGCGCGGGGTGGATCGGCAAAGGCAGTATCCAGTCCGACGCAGACGCGACCGCGCATTTGCTTGAACATGGCGTCGCCATCCCCAACGGCGCGGGGTATGGCGTTTCGCCGTACTTCCGCATCTCGTTCGCGAGCTCGCTTGCGAACCTGGAGGACGCGTGCCGCCGCATCGACGGCGCGGCGCGCGCGCTGAGCTGATGCATCTCGTTGAGCGCTTCGCCGACTGGGCGGTCTCTTTTCGGGAGATTCCTCTCGAGAGGAACGTGGTGCATCATGCCCGCCGCGCGGTCATCGACTGGCACGCCGCGCTGTTTCCCGGATTGGTGGTTCCGCCGGTCACGCTGATGAAGAAGGCCTTCGCCGGCGAAAGCGAATCGCCGCGTCTCAAGGCGCTGATCGAAGGAACCGCGGCGCACACTGTCGAGGTCGACGACATCTTCCGCGACGGCATCTACCACCCCGGCGCGCCAACGATCGCGGCGGCCAGAGCGCTGACCGAAGAGCTGCGTCCGATCGTCGTGGGCTACGAGATCTCCACGCGCATCGGGGCGGCGATGGGGAAAGCGCACTACAAGCACTGGCACAACACCGGAACTATCGGCTGCTTCGGCGCCGCGGCCGCCGCAGCCGAAGCGCTGAAGCTCGAGCGCGAACAATTCGCGCACGCGCTCGCCACCGTCACCACGTTCGCCGCGGGCCTTCAGCAGGCCTTCCGCATGGACTCGATGTCCAAGCCGCTGCATGCCGGCCGCGCGGCCAGCGCGGGAGTCGAGGCGGCGCTGTTGGCGCGCGAGGGTGTGACCGGGTCGCTGGACGTGATGACCGGCTTTGCCGCCGCGATGGGCGACAAGCCCGACTGGGAAAAGGGCTGCGCGACCCTCGGCAAGGATTTCCACATCACGCGCATGACGTTCAAGAACCACGCCTGCTGCGGCCATACCTTCGCCGCGATCGACGGCGCGCTCGAGCTCAAGAAGCGCATGCAGCTCAAGCCCGAGGACATCGAGCAGATCGAGGTGGCGACCTACAAGGCCGGGGTCGAGGTCGCGCACTACGAGAACCCGCGCACGCCGGCGGAAGGGCGCTTCTCGCTCAAGTACGTGGTGGCGACCGCGCTTTCGCACGGCAGCGTGCGCCTCGCCGCCTTCGAGCAGGAGCGCTTGAAGGATGCGACCACGCGCCGCCTCATGGACCGCATCTCGCTCTCGGTGGATCAGGACCTGGAAACGGCGTTTCCCGCGCAGCGCGCGGCGCGGGTCGCGATCCGCGCGCGCGGCAAGCGCGAGGAATGGCTGCAGCCGACGCGCGTGGGCGATCCCGACGCGCCGCTCTCGGACCGCATGCTCGAGGAGAAATACTTCGAGCTCGTCGCGCCCGTGCTCGGCGAGGCGAAAGCGCGCGAGCTGCTCGGGCGCCTCTGGAAATTGGAATGAAAGGCAACCTGGCGAAAGCACTTTTTTCGCCAAATGCCGTCGCCCTCGTCGGGGCGTCGGGCGATGCTGCCAAGACCACGGCGCGGCCCCAGCGCTATCTGAAGAAGCACGGCTATGGCGGGACGGTGTTCCCGGTCAATCCGACTCGCCAAGAGGTCCTGGGCGAGAAGGCGTTTGCCAGCGTGAGCTCGCTACCGCAGCCCGTGGACCATGCGTACATCCTGACCGAGCACGTCGAGCAGGCGCTCGAGGACTGCGGGAAGCGCGGGGTCACCGTGGCAAGCGTCTTCGGCGGCGGCTTCGCCGACGCCGGGCCGCGGGGCCTCGAGCGCCAGGCGAAGCTCGTCGCGCGCGCCCGTGCGCTCGGGGTGCGCCTGCTCGGGCCGAATAGCATGGGCGTGATCGACGTGCCGGGACGTCTCGCGGTCAGCGTGAACGCGGTGCTCGAGATGGATGCGCTGCCCGCGGGCACCACGAGCATCGTCTCGCAGAGCGGCACGATGCTCGGCACGCTGCTGTCGCGCGGCGCGGCGCGCGGCCTCGGCTTCGCAAAGCTGGTGTCCGTCGGCAACGAGGCCGACATCGGCGTCGGCGAGCTGGTCGAGCTCCTCGCCGGCGACCCCGCTACGCGGGTCATCCTGCTCTTCCTCGAGACCGTAAGGGACGCTGAGCGCCTGGCGCGCGCCGCCCGGGCGGCGCACCAGGCGGGCAAGGCCGTGGCTGTGTACAAGCTCGGCCGATCAGGGCTCGGCGAAGCGGCCGCGCTTTCGCACACCGGCGCGCTCGCCGGCACCGACGCCGCGCTCGATGCGTATTTTCGCGACTGCGGCATCGTGCGCGTGGACATGTTGGAGACACTGCTGGAAATCGCGCCGCTGCTCGCCGGTCGTGTTCCACCAAATCTTTCTCGTTCGGGAAAAGTCACGGTGGTTACCACGACCGGCGGCGGCGCGGCGAGCGTGGTGGACCGCCTCGGCCTGCGGGGCGTCGAGCTGGCGGCGCCGATCATGGACCTAACGATGGCGGCGAGCGGGGAAGGGTACGGGGAGGCGCTCGTCAAGGCCGCGCAGACCGAGTGCGATGCGGTGGTGGCGTGCGTCGGTTCCTCCGCGCAGTTTCATCCGCAGCTCGCGGTCGATCCGATCATCCAGGGACCGAAAACCAAGCCGATCGTCACTTTCTTCACGCCGCAGGCCGATCGGTCGCTCGCGCTCGCCGCGGCGGCTGGGATCGCGGCGTTCCGCACGCCCGAAGCCTGCGCCGACGCGGTTGCGGGCTTCCTGTCGTGGCGCTCGCCGCGAAAGCCGCGCGCGCTTGCCGCGCCCATTTCTCTGCCGGAAAACCCCTTCGCGCTCGTCGAGGCGCTCGGCATACCGGTCGCGCCGTGGGCGCTGGCGCAGGCGCCGGACTTCGCCCACCGCGTCGCTTATCCCGTGGCGCTGAAGCGCCTGGAGGCGCACAAGACCGAGCGCCGCGGCGTGGTGCTCGACGTCGCGGATCACGCGCAACTGGTGCAAAGCGCGCGCGCCCTGGGACAAGACCGCCTGCTGGTGCAGAGAATGGAATCCGGGCTCGCCGAGGCGATCGTCGGCTATCGCGACGATCCGGTGGTGGGGCCGATCGTGCTGGTCGGTGCAGGGGGCGTAATGACCGAGGTGTACCGAGACTATGTGCTGCGCATGGCGCCGGTGAGCGAGGCGGAGGCCGCCGAGATGGTCGAGCAGGTGAAGGGCTTCGCCGCGCTCCGCGGCTATCGCAACCTGCCGCGCGGCGACGTAGCGGCGATCGCGCGCGCGGTCTCCGCGCTGTCCCGGCTCGCCCTGGTCGAGGGACGGCCGGTGCGCGAAGCCGAGATCAACCCGCTGATCGTCAAGGCCTACGGCGTGGTCGCGGTCGACGCGCTGGTCGCGTATGGCGCGGACAAACGGCAGGGGGCCGCATGATCGGATTCATCGGGCTCGGCGTGATGGGCGAGCCGATTTGCCGCAACCTCGCCACGCGCGGCGGGCAGGAGGTGCTCGCCTACGACCTCGATCCCGCGCCGCTCGAGAAGCTCAAGGCGCACGGCGTGAAGGCAGCGGCGTCGGTGCGCGAGATCGCGGAGGCCTGCAACATGGTCTTCCTGTCGCTTCCGGGCGTGCCCGAAGTGAAGACGGTGTGCGTCGGCCCGGGGAGCCTGATGCTGCACATGCGTGCCGGCAGCGACATCGTCGACCTCAGCACCATCACCGTCGCGGTGGCGCGCGACCTGTACTCGCGCTTCCATGCGCGCGGCATCTATTTCACGGACGCGCCGGTCGCGCGCACACGCGCAGCGGCCGAGCAGGGCACGCTGTCGATCATGGTCGGCGGCACCGAGCAGGTGTTCAAGCGCATCCGGCCGATGCTCGCCCACATCGGCACTGAGATCAATCACTGCGGCAGCCCCGGCGCCGGGCAGGCGACCAAGCTCATCAACAACATGGTGCTGTTCCAGAACGTGGTAGCGCTCGCCGAGGCGCTGAAGCTCGCGCGCAAGGCCGGCCTGAGCGACACGCGCGTGTTCGACATCCTCATGACCGGCTCGGCCGACAGCTTCGCGCTGCGCCACCACGGCGTGGGCGCGATGCTGCCCGACGAGTTCCCCGAGCGCGCCTACTCCGTCGACTACGCGCTGAAGGACCTGGAGTACGTGATGGAATTCGCCCGGCAGGCGAACGTCGAGCTGCAGGGCGCGGAGCTCGCCAAGGCGGCGCTCGAACGCGCCGCCGATGCCGGCGATCGCGACAAGTACTTCCCGGTGCTCGTGAAGAGCATCTGATGCCGCTGGCTGCGCTCCGGGAGGTTCTTGAGGCAGCGCGCTTCGATCCCGGGCAGGCGGTGGAGATCGCCGGCGACGACCCGGTTCTGCCCATTCGTTACCGCGTAGCGGCCGCCGGCTCGGCGGCGCTCGGCGCGCTTGGCCTGGCGGTGGCGAAGCTCTCGGGCAGGCGCCAACGCGTGCGGGTGAATGCACGCGCTGCGGCGGTATCGTTGCGCAGCGCGCGGTACCTGCGGGTTAACGGCAAACCTGCGCCGGTCTGGGATCCGCTGAGCGGCTTCTATCCCGTGCGCGACGGCTGGATCAGCATCCATTGCAACTTCCCCAATCACCGCGGCGCGGCGATGCGCGTGCTTGGCAGCGAGCATGATCGCGCGCGCGCCGAAGAGGCGAGCCGCGCCCGGCACGGGGAGGAGCTCGAGGACGCGATCCACGCCGCCGGCGGCTGCGCCGGATTCGTCCGTTCCCACGAGACCTGGAGTCGCCACGCGCAGGCGGCGGCCGTGGCGGCGCAGCCGCTCCTCGAGATCGCACGCATCGGCGACGCGCCGCTCGTGACTCTCGAGGGCGCGCGTCCCCTCGGCGGCGTGCGCGTCCTCGATCTCACCCGGGTGCTTGCCGGCCCGACCTGCGCGAAGAGCCTTGCCGAGCACGGCGCCGAGGTGCTCAAGATCAGCGCCGCGCATTTGCCCGATTCCGGCCTGACCGACCTCGACACCGGCATCGGCAAACTTTCCGCGCGCATCGACCTTCGCAAACCCGACGAATCGAAAATCCTGCACGAGCTCGTCCGCACCGCCGACGTTTTCGTGCAGTCGTATCGGCCGGGGGCCCTTGCCACGCGCGGCTTCTCGCCCGAGAACCTGGCACGTCTTCGCCCCGGCATCGTTTGCGCGTCGCTGAGCGCCTGGGGAGCAACCGGCCCGTGGCGCGAGCGAAGAGGCTTCGACAGCATCGTGCAGGCGGTGAGCGGCATCGCGCACGCGAGCGGCGATGGCGCGAAGCCTCGCTTGCTGCCGGTGTCGGCGATCGATTACGTGAGCGGCTACCTCATGGCGTTCGGCGTTTGCGTCGCGCTCTCACGCCGCGCGAACGAAGGCGGCAGCTGGCTGGTGCGCGTCGCGCTCGCGCGGATCGGAAAATGGATCGTCGACCGCGGCACGGCAAAGGGTTACCAGGACATGGCCGAGGACCTGCCCGCGGCCGAGCTCGCGCCGCTGCTCGCGGAAATGGACGCGCCCGACGGCCGCATCCGCTACCTGAAGCCCATCATCGAGCTCTCCGAAACGCCGCCGCATTTCGCGCGGCCGCCCGTTCCGCTCGGCTACCATCGGCCTGCATGGACTTCCAGCTGACGCCCGAGCAGGCCCAGTTCCGCGACTCTGTCCTCGCCTTTTCCAAGAAGCATCTCGCCGCCGGCGCCCGCGAGCGCGCCCACAAGGCCGAGTATCCGTGGGATGTCGCCAAGCTGATGGCGAAGCAGGGGCTGCTGGGCCTCACGCTGCCGGAGGCGGACGGCGGGCAGGGCGGCAGCCTGATGGATGCGGTGATCGCGATCGAGACCGTGGCCTCGGTCTGCCCGCGCAGCGCCGACGTGGTGCAGGCGGGCAACTTCGGTCCGATCCGGGTGTTGGGTGAGTATGGTTCTGCAGTTCAAAAAAAGAAGTTCCTCACCCGTCTGATGGCCGGAGAGGCCGTCATCTCGGTCGGCATGACCGAGCCCGACGCGGGCTCGGCGGTGACCGACCTCAAGACCACCGCTACCCCCGACGGCGACGGTTTTCGGATCAACGGCACCAAGATCTTCACCACGCACTCGGCCTATGCCGACGTGATCCTCGCGTACGTGCGCTTCGGCCCCGGCGTCGGGGGTATTGGTTCCGTATTGATCGAGCAAGACGCTCCAGGCGTTCGGAGGGGTAAGCCGTCTTCCTTCATGTCCGGCGAAGAATGGGCCGAGCTGCATTTCGAGAACGTGCGCGTAGCGAAGGAAATGGTGCTGCTCGGCGAAGGCGGCTTCAAGAAGCAGATGGCGGGTTTCAACGTCGAGCGCCTCGGCAACGCCTCGCGCTCGCTCGCGCTCGGCCGCTACGCCTTCGAGCGCGCGCGCGACTGGGCGCTCCAGCGCAAGCAATTCGGGCGTCTGCTCGCCGAGTTCCAGGGGCTGCAGTGGAAGTTCGCCGACATGAAGATGCAGCTCGATGCCGCGCAGCTTCTTCTCTACCGCGCCGCGGCGAACGCCGACCGCGGGCTGCCTTCGCCCGAAGAAACCGCGATCGCCAAGGCCTACTGCAACCGCGCCGGCTTCGACGTCGCCAATGAAGCGCTGCAAGTCATGGGCGCGATGGGCTACAGCCAGGAAGAGCTCGTCGAGTACTGCGTGCGCCGCTGCCGCGGCTGGATGATCGCGGGCGGCTCGATCGAGATCCTCAAGAACCGCATCGCCGAGGGCGTGTTCGGACGGAGCTTCCCGCAGCGCGCATGACTGGCTTCAGCCTGGTGCGCGAGCGAAAGTCAAGCCGGGCCGAAGTGTCGCGCGAGCTGTGGAAAGGGCTCGTGGCGTTCAACCGCAGGGCCGCGGGTCCTCTGAGGTATTCACGCACGGTCCTCAGCGCGCGCGATGGCAAGGGCCGGATTCTCGGCGGGCTCATCATCCAGTCGTACTGGCGCGAGACCTACGTGGAGCTGCTCTGGCTCTCGATGAAGGCACGCGGCGCCGGGGTCGGCAGCGGCCTGGTCAAGGAAGCCGAGCGGCTCGCGCGGCGCCGGGGGAGCCGCGTGATCCACCTGAATACCTACTCGTTCCAGGCACCCGGCTTCTACGAGAAGCAGGGCTATCGCCGTTTCGGGCGGATCTCCGGGTCGCCGCGCGGCGAAGCGCGCTATTTTTACGTCAAGCGCCTGCGGGCCGCAGGCTGATTGCCGCGCAATGAGAGTCCGCTATCGCTTCGCGTGGGTTGCGGCGGCGATCATCGCGGTAGCGGTGACGACGCTGGCGATGCCGATCCGGACATGGCGGACCGGTGAAGAGCCGGTGCCGCCGCTGCCGCTCGAGCCGGCCGGTGTTTTTGCGGTCAAGCCCGATCGGTTGTGGATCGATACCGATATCGCGTGCGGCAGCGGTGAGCGTGTCGACCCGGACGATTGCCTGGCGCTGCTGCTCCTCGTTCGCGCCGGCCGCGAACGGATTGCCGGCGTGTCCGTGGTTGCAGGGAACGCATCAAGCGAAGTTGTGGAAACTGTCGGGCGGCAATTTCTCGAGGTCCTCGGCTCGGAGAGCCTGCGCTTCGCCGACACCCGCATGGCACAGGCCGCGTTGCAGGCGGCGCTCGAGCAAGGGCCGCTCACGATCGTTGCCCTTGGTCCGCTGACAAACGTTGCCGCCGCGCTGGAAGGGCGGCCGGACCTCCGGGCGCGCGTGGAAGGCATCGTCGCGGTCATGGGTCGGCGCAAAGGCCATCTCTTTCACCCGAGCGAGGGCAAGGGCGGCGGGATGCTGCTCGGCCACGGGCCGGTATTCACCGACTTCAATTTCGAGCAGGATCGCGAAGCAGCGGCGGGCGTGGTGCGGATGGGCCTGCCGCTCGTGCTGGTGCCGTACGAGGCGGCGCGCAGCGTGCAGCTTGGCGCGGTCGATCTCGATCGCATCGCGGCAAGCGGCCCAGCGGGCGCATGGGTCGCCAGGCGCTCGCGCGACTGGCTCAAATTCTGGAAGGAAGGCATTGGCCTGGAGGGCTTCTACCCGTTCGACCTGGTGGGCGCCGCGTTCGTCCTCGCGCCAGGCCAGTTCCGCTGCGCGAAAGCGTCGCTCTGGGTGGTACCGACCTCGCGGCTCGTCGCATGGCTCGGATTTCGGGATTCGCTGATCGTCGGCCTTGCGCAGGAGAAACCCCGCCAGGTGCGCGCTGCCGCCGAGGCGGTGTACTGTCCGCGTCTTGGAGACGGAATGCACGGCTGGCTGATGCAGCAACTGCAATGAGCTCGGCGCTCAAGACCATGCGCTTTCTGAGCCTGCTTTTCGTCGCGCTTGCGCTTGCTCCGGCGATGGCGCACCTGCTCGAGCTGCCCAACAAGATCGGCATGTCGCGCGAGGAGTACTTCGTGGTCCAGCAGGTGTACCGCGGGTGGGCGCTGCTCGGGATCGTGGTCTTCGGCGCGCTGCTATCGACCTTAGCGCTTGCGCTCATGACTCGCCGCCGGCCGGGCGAGTTCGCCCCGGCGCTGACTGCTTTCCTCTGTATAGCGGCAACACAGGCCGTGTTTTGGAGCTTCACCTTTCCAGCGAACCAGCAGACCGCCAACTGGACGATCCTGCCGGAGCACTGGAGGACGCTGCGCTCGGAATGGGAGTACTCGCACGCGGCGAGCGCAGTCCTCAACCTGGTCGCTCTGGTTGCGGTCATTATTTCGGTTCTGGCGCGCAGGGACCGATGATCGAGGGCCTTGCCCAGCTGGTGAACCGCGACCCGGCGATCGTGCGCTGGGGCCGGCGCATGAACCAGACCTTCATGGTCGCGGTGGGCGACGCGCAATTCCTGCTCACGGTGCGGGACGGCCAGCTGCAGGTGGAAAAGGGACCGTTTACCCAGCGTTCGTGGAGCTTCGCCATCCGCGCGATGCCCGAAGCCTGGGAGAAGTTCTGGCAGAAGACACCGGCGCCCGGATGGCACGACCTCTTCGGCCTCCTGCGGCGCGGCGAGGTCGCCTTCGAAGGCGATCAGCGGGTGCTGATGGCGTATCTCATGTACGTGAAGCTCGTGCTCGCGGCGCCGCGCAACCTATGAAGCTCGAGCCGATTACTGGACGGTATGGCGCGTTCCAATCCCAGAATAGGACGTTTCGTCTCTACTACGAAGAAGCGGGGCAGGGGATTCCGTTGCTTTGCCTGCACACCGCGGGCTCCGACGGCCGGCAGTATCGCGCCGTGCTGAACGACCCTGCGATAACGAAAAACTACCGGGTGATCACTTTCGACATGCCGTGGCACGGCAAGTCGTCGCCGCCGGTCGGCTGGCAGGACGAGGAATACCGGCTCACGTCGCGCGACTACGTGCGGATGATCGTCGAGGTCGCGGACGCGCTCGGGCTCGACAAGCCGGTGGTGATGGGTTGCTCGATCGGCGGGCGCATCGTGCTGCACCTCGCACACGAGCACCCCGAACGCTTCCGCGCGCTGATCGGGCTCGAATCCGCCGCGCACGTCGCGCCCTACTACGACGTGAGCTGGCTGCATCGGCCAGACGTGCACGGCGGCGAAGTGTGCGCCGGCGTGGTGTCGGGCCTGATCGCGCCGACCGCGCCCGAGGCGGAGCGGTGGGAGACGCTGTGGCATTACATGCAGGGCGGGCCCGGCGTGTTCAAAGGCGACCTCTATTTCTACAAGGTGGACGGCGATATCCGCGACCGCGTGGACGCAATCGATACGCGGCGCTGTCCGCTCTACCTGCTCACCGGCGAGTACGACTACTCGTGCACGACCGAAGGCACGCTCGACGTCGCGCGCCGCACCGGCGCCGACGCCACCATCATGAAGGGGCTCGGCCACTTCCCGATGAGCGAGGAGCCGGCGCGGTTCGTCGAGTATCTGCTGCCGGTGCTCAAACGCATCCGCGGCGCGTGACGGGAGACTCAACATGGCGGCAAAGCCGATCGAGACGCTCGGCTTCATCGGGCTCGGCGTCATGGGCGAGCGCATGTGCCAGAACCTGGTGGCGAAGTCCGGCAAGCCGGTGTTCGGCACCGATACGCGGCGCGCGCCGGTGGAACGCCTGGCGGAGAAAGGACTAAGGCCCTGCGCCTCGATCGCTGAAATCGCACGCGCAGCAGACGCGGTGTTCCTGTCGCTGCCGAGCGTCGCCGAGGTCGAAGACGTGTGCTTCGGCGCGGGCGGGTTCGTCGAAACCGGCGGGCGCACGCACACCATCGTCGACATGAGCACGAGTTCGGTGAACCGGACGCGGGCGCTGCACGCGCGGCTTGCCGGTCACGGCATCACGTTGGTCGATGCCCCGGTCGCCGGCATGCGCCAGCGCGCGCAGGACGGCACGCTGTCGATCATGGTGGGCGGCTCGGCAGTGACGTTCGCGGCGGTGCAGCCGTTGCTCGCTCACATGGGCAGCGACGTGACCCATTGCGGTGACGTCGGCTGCGGCCAGACCGTGAAGGTGCTCAACAACATGGTGGTGTTCATGACGGTGAACGCGCTCGCGGAGGCGATCACCATCGGGCGCCGCGCCGGGCTCGATGCGCAGCTCCTGTTCGAGACCATGTCGAAGGGGTCGTCCGACAGCGCGGCGCTGCGCACGCCCGGGATCAAGCACCTGGTGCCGGATTACTTCCCGGAGGACGCGTTCCCGACCGACTATGCGCTGAAGGACATCCGGCTCGCCTTGGAGCTGGCGCAGGAGAGCGGCGTGAAGGCGGAAGCCGCGCAGCACACCTGCGCGCTCCTGGAAGCGACCAGCCGCGCCGGCTATGGCCGCAACTATTATCCGGCCATGGTGAAGCTGATCGAGAAGGGGTAGCGCGCGCTTCGCTGCGCTCAGGTCGCCGCCAAGGCCTCGATGCGCGGCAGGTCGAGGAGCCGCACGCCGTCCGGCACGATGAGGATCGCCTTCTCGCGTGCCAGGCGCGCGAAGATCCGGCTCACCGTCTCGATCGTGAGGCCCAGGAAATCGGCGATGTCCTGTCGCGTCATCGGCAAAGGAACGGTGATCGAAGGCATATTGATGCGCGTCAGGCGGCTGCGCAGGCCGATCAGGAAGGACGCCACCTTTTCCTCCGCGGTGCGGCGGCCGAGCAGAACCATCTGGTCCTGCGCGAGACTGAGCTCGTGCGTTGCGAACTCGTGCAGCCGGCGCAAGAGGTGCGGCTTCTCGTCGACGAAGTTCGAGAAAGCCTCTCGTGGGAAGCGGCAAACCTTCACGTCCTGCACGGCATCGGCCGAAAAGCCGTAGCGCTCGGCCATGGCGAGGCCGAGAAAATCTCCCGGCAAGGCGAAGCCGACGATCTGACGTTTGCCGTCGGGGAGCAGCTTGTAGAGCCGCACGACGCCCTCGGTCACGTTGAAAACCGCATCGGCGGGCTGGTCCTGGGCAAACAGCACGGACCTCGGCGCAAAGCTCGTCTCGCGGCCGAGCGCCTCGAGGTCGCACAGCTCGTGCATGTCGAGCGCGGCGCACACGCTGAACATGCGAACCCCGCAGTGCGCGCAGCGGTTCCCGATCATCGTCTGAAGCAGCTTCCGGTCGTCCGTGCGAGCCGCCGGTTCCGAGGTCGACATCATGCCACTCCTTCCAAATCGGACATTAGCACGGTTTGCACCGAGGAGATGCACGATCGCTGCGCGATTGACCTACGTCAATGTCGCAACTGCGCTTGGCGGGCAATGTGGTGCGCGACGACGACACGGGACTCGGTTTCATGGGCGAAGTGTTTCATGCGGCGCATCTGCGGCGGGAGCAGGCACGCAGAGCGTATCCGCTGGTGCGGGTGCACGATCCGGACGTGACCTTGAAGCAATGGCTGGCGTTCGTGTCCCGGTGGACCCGGATTCCGGAACGTCGCGGCGGCCTCGTGTCGGTCGCGGACGTCCGCGGCTATCTGCATGCCCTGTTCTCATACCGGATCGAAATCGATCTCCTGCATGGCCGATTGATGCGGGTGTCCAATCTCATCGTCGGCTACCTGCCGGGACAAGCGGTGCGCAGCACCGTCGTGGCGACAATCGAACGACTCGCGGAGGACACCGGCTGTTCGTCGGTCGCGATCGAGCTTGCCCAAGCGCCGGCCGGACCCAACGATATCGCGACCCGCAACGCCCTCGCGGGAGCAGGCTTCACACCATGCGCGGTCTCGCTGGTGCGGCAGGAACCGCCGTACCTGCGGCCCCCGGTGACGACCATGCTGCGCCTCAATTGAGATGCCCGCACGCAGGCGGCCCGCACGCCACGCGTGCGGGCCGCCTCGGGCAGAACGGCCGAGTCCTTCAGGACAGTCATTGGCGGCTTGGGTAGGAGGCCTGCAAGGCGCCGAGCGTTCCCGAATTCGGACAATATTGCTCCCACACCGCGTCGCGGGGCTTGTGCGCCAGGTCCTTTGCGCAGCGCCGCTTGCTGTCGCACAACGCGCACACGCGCTGCAGATCCTGCAGGACACGACCGTCGGTCCGTCCAACCTTCTTGGGATCGAGGCGCAACACCGCCATGCGCCGGGGCAACAGCTCGGCCGCGTCGGCACCGCGACGCGCAAGCGCCTGCAGCTCGGAAGCGGACAGGCCGAC
>DASRIR010000027.1:0-2967 GCA_035649875.1 Burkholderiales bacterium
CTCAAGCTCCGCTCGCCCGACGTGTTGCACAAGACCGAGGCGGGCGGCGTGAGTCTCGGGCTGACGAGCCGCGCGGCGGTGCAGACTGCCGCCGACACGATGGCGGCGGCGGCGCGCGCCACGCAGCCGAATGTGCGCATCGACGGCTTTCTGGTGCAGGAGATGGTGGCGGGCGTCGAGGCGATCGTGGGCGCGCGCAGCGACCCACTCTATGGCCCGCTGCTGCTCATCGGCGCAGGCGGCGTGCTGGTCGAGCTCGCCAAGGACGCGGCGCTGCGGCTCCTCCCCGTCACCGCCGACGACGTGACCGCGATGGTCGACGGCTTGAAGCTCGCCCAGCTCCTTGCCGGCTTTCGCGGCCGGCCGGCCGCCGACCGCGCGGCGCTGGAAGCGGCCGCGCTGGCGCTCGGCCGGTTCTTTCTCGATCATCGCGCGCGCATCGCCGACATCGAGATCAATCCGCTGATGGTGCGTGACAACGGCGCCGTCGCGGTCGACGTGCGGGTGCTGTGGCGGGATGCAGTGCAAGGAACCTGAGTGATGGACTTCGAGCTGCCGGAAGAGTTGCGCATCCTCAAGGCTGGGCTGCGGCGCTTCGTCGACAACGAGCTCATCCCGGTCGAGCGCCAGACCACCGTCGGCGAGGAGATGAAGCCCGAGTATCTCGAACGCTTCGAGAAGCGCGCCAAGGAGCTCGGCATCTGGCAGCTCGACGTGCCCGAGGAATACGGCGGCGGCGGCATGTCGATCCTGGCGCGTGCCGTGGTCTGGGAGGAGCTCTCGCGCACGGTGGCGCTGCCGGCGCGCGGCGATGGCATCACCGGCCCCTCGGCGCGCGGCATCCTCTATTCGCTCACCGGCGAGATGAAGGAGAAATACCTGCTGCCGCTGCTGCGCGGCGAGAAGAAGGCCTGCTTTGCGCAGACCGAGCCCGACGCCGGCTCCGACTCCGGCGGCATGCGCACCACCGCGGTTCGCGACGGCGATCACTACCTGATCAACGGCGTCAAGCGCTTCATCACCGGGGCCAGCAAGGCGGACTTTATGCAGCTGATGGTGGCGACCGACCGGGCAAAGGGCTCGCGCGGAGGCATCTCCTGCTTCATCGTCGACATGGACACGCCGGGCGTGAAGCTCACCACGTCCTACGAGACCATGATGGGCGACCGGCCGTGGGAGATCGTGCTCGACAACGTACGGGTGCCGGCGAGCCACCGGGTCGGCGACGAGGGCGAAGGCATGCGCTACGGCCAGCAATGGCTGAGCATCGGCCGCGTCAAGCACGGGGCGCGGGCGCTCGGCGTCGCCGAGCGCTGCCTGGAGATGGCGACCTCCTACGCCAAGCAGCGCTCGACCTTCGGCCAGCCGCTCGCCAACCGGCAGGCGATCCAGTGGATGCTGGCCGACATGTTCATCGAATTGCAGGCGGCGCGGCTCCTCGTCTACAAGACCGCCTCGCGGCTCGACGCCGGCGAGGAAGCGCGCGAGGAGGGCTACGTGGCCAAGTACTTCGCCGACGAGATGGCGTTCCGCGCCGCCGACCAGTGCATGCAGATCCACGGCGGCATCGCGCTCACCACCGACCTGCCGATCGAGAAGATGTGGCGCCAGCAGCGCAGCTATCGCATCACCGAGGGCGCCACCGAGGTGATGAAGATGGTGATCGCCCGCCACGTGCTGAAGGCATATGGATAAGGATAGTTTCCGATGCGAGTGAAGCAGCCCCTCACCCCACCCCTCTCGCCGCAAGAGCGGGGAGAGGGAGCCGGCCGAGTCTGCGGCATGCGCCGATCTCCCTTCGCCGGAACGTCCGCTAGAGGTGAAAAATCATGATCAAGGTGCGACGGATCGGACACGCGACCTTCGAGACCCCCGATCTCGAGAAGCAGATCGAGCACTTCACGCAGGTGACAGGGCTCATCGTCGCCGCCCGCGAGAAGGGCCGCGCGCTGCTCGCCAGCAAGGTCGGCCAGCTCGTGCTGCAGCTCAAGAAGGCGGACGAGCCGCGCTGCGCCAAGCTCGCCTTCCAGGTGGCGCCCGACTCCGACTTCAAGGAGCTCGCCAAGGCGCTCGCCGCCGACGGCGTCAAGAGCGAGTTGCGCAGCGACGACCTGCCCGGCACGCCCAAGCTGCTCGCCTTCGAGGACAACAAGGGCACCACCATCGAGGTGTTCTCGGAGTGGGACTACGTCGCGCCCAACCAGCAGGTGGTCGGCGTCGGCCCGATCAAGCTCGGCCATTGCGCCTTCGTGGTGCCGGACGTGCAGCAGACCTGCGAGTTCTACGAGCGCGTGCTGGGCTTCAAGGTCTCGGACTGGAACGGCGACTTCTTCGTGTTCATGCGCTGCAATCCCGACCACCACACGGTCAATTTCCTGCGCGGCAAGCGCACCCGCATGCACCACATCGCCTTCGAGGTGCGCGACTTCTCCGGCGTCGAGCACGGCTGCGACGTGCTCTCGCACCACCGCATCCCGATCATCTGGGGGCCGCTGCGGCACGGGCCGGGGCACAACGTCTCGATCTACCACCGCAATCCCGACCAGCACGTGATCGAGTTCTTCGCCGAGCTCGACCAGGTGCTGGACGAGGAGCTCGGCTATTTCGATCCGCGGCCCTGGCACGCCGACCGCCCGCAGCGACCGAAGGTGTGGAGCCGCGACAACCGCGCGGTCGCCGGCTGGGGCCCGCCGCCCACGGCGGACTATCATCTCAACCGGGATGATTAGTTGCCAAACTCACCGGCGTCATCATCCGCGCGTGTCCCGGCCGAAGCGACGGCGCAGCCGGAGCGAGAGCCGGGACCCAGGGGAAAAGTGACGCGCGCCTTGCGCGCGTCCCGACATTGCGCTTCGCGATTCTCGCGCTGGGTCCCGGGTCTCGTTCCGCTCGCGCAAGGGCGCTCGCTTCACTCGCCCGGGACACGCCGATGACCAACGGCTCGCGCTATCGGCTGGGCGTCGACGT